>JAOUHJ010000146.1 GCA_029865225.1 Nitrospira sp. | reverse complement strand
TGTCGTAAAACGGGCGAATACAGATCCTTCCCCGCCGTTTCTCCTTTTTGTTCACATATCGGCAATCGTTCTCTTGGACACGCGCGGAATCTTCGAGCATGATGCCGGCCAGATCGGCCGTGGCCCTGGTGAGGTAGACCTTGCCGGCGAACCCCTGGCCTGGCAATACGGGGAGCGCTCCCGAGTGATCGATATGCGCATGGGAGAGCAGCACCGCGCCCACGGCCTTGGGGTCAAACCCGAGGTGCCGGTTACGCCGAACGGCTTCGTCTCGACGTCCCTGAAACATCCCGCAATCGAGGAGCAGTCGAAAACCCGGCACTTCCAACAGATGCCGACTCCCCGTGACCGAGCGTGCGGCCCCATGAAAGGAGAGTTTCATACAGTGCCGACTCCGTTGTGACGGACGATAAGATCCCAGGCTTCCTGCGCCGTTTCGGCATAGTGAAATAGTTCGAGATCGTGCGGCGAGATGAGCCCACAGTCGACGAGGAACGGCCAGTTGATCAGCCGGTCCCAAAATTCACGCCCAACGAGAACGACCACCACGCGGTCGGTCTTCCCGGTTTGCAGCAAGGTGAGCGTTTCAAACAGCTCATCGAGCGTGCCGAACCCGCCGGGAAAGGCGACCAGCGCTTTTGCGCGCAGCATAAAATGCATTTTCCTGATGGCAAAATAGCGAAACTGAAAGCTGAGTTGTGGCGTGATGTAGAGGTTTGGATGCTGTTCGTGGGGCAAGGTGATGTTGAGCCCGATGGACTTGGCCTTGACATCCGCCGCCCCTCGATTGGCCGCCTCCATAATGCCTGGGCCGCCTCCCGTCATAATGACATAGTCGCAATGGCCTCCGATTTGGCAGGTGGATGACACGAGCCGCCCGAACTCCCTGGCGAGGTCATAGAATTTTGACAACTCGAGCTGTCGTTTGGCGATCACCACCTGTCGCTGACGGGCTGAATCACGTGGAGCACTGGCTGCGTCCGCTTCCGCACGTTGAAGTTCTTGTTGTGCGGCACCGGGCTCTTTGAGCCGGGCGCTCCCAAAGACCACGATCGTGGAGTCGATGCCTTCGTCGGTCTGGATCAATTCCGGTTTGAGCAGTTCGAGCCCGAGTCTGACGGAGCGCAGTTCATCGCGTTGGAGAAACTCGGTATCCCTGTCGGCCGGGATATAGGAGGAGGAATGGCCGTCCTGGTTGAGGGAGGGTGGCTGGTCGGAGGCGTCCGATCCCATAGCCCGCCATTATAGCGGCACCGTCTGGCCTCGGCAATGCAGGGTCAGCGAAACCCCATGCCGGTTAGAAGGGATAAGGATAAAAGGGAAGCCCTGCAAGACGGCGCTGGAAACTGGAGTGGACCACCACCCCGCGCGGATCGAATGCGACTTGGAAGGCATCGACACCAAGTCCGGTTCGAGAGAAGATCAGATCTGGGTCCACCGGCGTCCATGGTTTTGCCAGCCATCCGAAATTGACCCGGGAGTATTTCAGATCCAGAAATCGGTAGGTTGCGACCATTCCGGTTTCCGATTCACCGATGGCGTCCGGTGCCCCGAGTTTGGTGACAACATCCGTGAGTGTGGTACTGCCTGGGGTAATGAAGGCCACATCCTCAGGCGTGAGTGTAATATTGAGGGAGACCCGGACGACGTTACAGCCGACAACGGCTAGGCAAGTCATCGCCGTCAGAAGGAAGAGTGCAACTCGGTTCCGGATGGTCCACATGTCAGTCCCCAAAGGGCCAGAAGCGAAACTTCATGCCGGCGGTTCGTTTGGATGAAATGACATCCTCGACCAGCCCATTTTGATTCAAGACGACGAAGAGATCGTCGCTCTTGATTGACAGGCGAGTGAAATTGAGGACGATCAAGAGCAAACTTCCCGCTTTGGCGTCGTACCGATAGTACTGGAACACGTCTCTCCCATTGAGCTGTACGAGGCGATCCGGTGCCCCGAGCAGATGAATCACTTCGTCCTTCGTGGTTTCGCCCTTATGGAGGGCGGCTATGGCTTCCGAATTGATCTCGTCGCCCAGGGTTCCTCGGCTGAACGCGCAGCCCTGGATGAGAACGACAAAGAGAAGCAGGAGTGATAGACCGCCTGTTGATTTCATGGCATTGCCTCGTTTATGGCTTGACGGGTTGTGCCCCAAGGACAAAGTCTTGTTCATACATAGCATAGTTTGAGGGGAGTAATCCGACCCTCCGGTAGGCGGCATGGGCTCGCTCGTTCTCCCGTGCCACGTAGAGTCGAATGCCGCAAATGCAGGGATCGTTTTTCGCTTCGTCGGCAATGTGCCGATGCATGGCCCGATAGACTCCCCGGCCTCGCTGCTCCGGTATGACATAGACACTTTGGATCCACCAAAACACACCGTTTCTCCAATCACTCCATTCATAGGTGATCATGAGCTGGCCGATGGGTTGCTTCTCTTTGTCGCCCGGCTGTTCGGCGATAATGTAAAAGCCGTATTGCGGTTGCCCGAGTAACGAGCGAATTCCATCGCGCAAGGTGGTTTCATCAAGGCGGCGATCCTCGGTTTCCAGTGCCATAGCGAGATTGAACGCCGTGATCGTGTTCGTATCGTCCGGTCCCGCTCGTCGGATATGAATGGGATTCGACATCAGGCCTTCCCTTTACACTGCTTGCTGATCTGATGGGCTGAGCCATCCGTTCTTCGGCCGGTAGAAGCCGGCGGAAAATTCCATCTTCATGGCGTCCTCGACCCGGAGATTAATGGGATGGAGCGCCTGTTCCGGAATGAAGGCGAGAAAGCCGGTGAATGGATGGATGGCGGTCGGAACGAACACCATGCAGAGGGTCTGCGAAGGCACGACCTGAACGGACGGTGGAGCAACCCCCATGACAAATCCTAAGGCCCAACAGCCGTCACGAGGAAAGGGAAACGCCACGACTTTACTCCGCCCGAAGCGGGAGCGGAAATTCAAGATGTCCGTCATGCCCTTTAAAGTGAGGTAGACGCTCTGGACCAGCGGGATGCGCTCAATGCGCCGTTCGATTCGCGCCAGGATGTTCTGTCCCACGACATGATCGAAAAAGATGCCGGCTAGAATCAGGACGAGGATCAGCAGGAGCAGGCCAAGCCCCGGTATTCGATAGTACATGTATCGACCGACGAGATCATCGAGGGTCGTGAAAAGGGTCGAGAGAATGAGGTAGGTCGCCCAGGCCGGGACCAATACAATGAGGCCGGCCATACAAGTCTTCCAGAATGCGGTGATCATGGATGATTACCTTGGTGTGTATTGGTCAGTGTATCAGATACCGCCCACGATGTGCAGGCGCGTCTGCGGCCTTGCGGTCCTACCTCTCGTTGCAGTATTCTTAGAACGTCATGCAACAGGACGACTTCATCCGATGAGCCTAGATCCGGATCTTCTCGCGATTTTGTGCTGCCCCGAGACCAAGCAAGAGGTGAGCCTCGCCGATGCGACTCTCACTCAAAAGGTGAATGCGGCTATAGGCAAGGGGCATGTCCGAAACAAGGGTAACCAACTCTTGGTCGGACAGATCGAGGGTGGCCTGGTACGGGAAGATCACCAGATTTTGTATCCGATCCGCGAGGGAATTCCCGTTATGCTCATCGAAGAAGGCATTCCGCTTGAGCAAATCCTCTCTAGCTCCTAAGCCAACTGGTTCTCCCCTATCTCCTCAGCGAACCTTCAGCCAGCACGATGGAAGAATAGATCGGCACCACGCTGAATTCTTGATTGATGACCTCGGCCGTGAACCCAGGAGCTTTCGGATTAGGGTCCGATGATCTCGATCGGCTTGACGGGATTTTCTGTTTTTGATCCTGTAGAGGTCCCACAGTGGACACAGAGGTATTCATACAGATTCCCACTAGGCAGGACGAGCAGGAGACGTTCGCGCGTGGGCGTGGCCACCTGACAGCGTGGGCAAAAGAGAAGAGACGCCCTGAGAGAGTCGAACTGTCGTTGCCCCTGGTCGGCAGGCGGACGGTTTCGGTTGACTCGTTGACCCCCGAGTATGCCCGGAGGTCTTCGCGGTGGCGGTCGCATGGCTAATTTTATGGGGATGGAGATTTGAGCGTCAAGAGATATGGCAGTCTACGTGAGTGTTGATGGGCAACGGCCCGACACCACCTCGTGACTGTATCCCAGTCGTCATGAAGAGCTACCTTGGTGCTATCTCCTGAATTGGTCCGGCATTCACGACGGCTGCGCCGGTCACACTGCGGTCTTGGCCGATTCGATTTCCGTAGCGGTGATCAAGCTGGCAAGGTAGTCTGCAACGAAATTCAAGGCCTCCTCCCGCCCATCTGCACGACGCCCCTTTTCTCGACGCTGGACCGAGAGCTCATGTTCAAGGTCCGATTTCACCTCTCCCAGGATTCTCTGGAGGGATGATGGAGTGAGATTGGTATCCATATCTTCCAGTTCCTGACAACGATCCAAGACCCAATTGAGTCCTTCGATGCGTCCGGCATAATGCTCCTGCTCGGCGGTGTCGATCCTGGCCATTGCGGTGGCAAAGGTTTGGGCTTCGTAGATGAGGTTATAGAAACTGGTAACGCCACGTTGTAACGATGGATTCATGATGCTCCTTTTCCTAATGATGAAACGCGATTATACATCAGATTGGGGGACGGACAAGGAGTATTTTTTCGGCTACGTGAAGAGGAGGGAATGGAACTCGTTCATAAACCCATAGTACAGAGGGGCGAAATCTTTCAGACAATCGGGGCTGGTCTCTTTGAGGCGTTTAAAGAAAAACACTTGTCCTCGTGGGTCGAGCTGTTCAAGGAGCTGGCTGAGTTGAGCCATAGAATAGCTCCCGGAGGGCACACTCAAAATAT
>JAOUHJ010000073.1 GCA_029865225.1 Nitrospira sp. | reverse complement strand
TGATCTGGCCTATTGCTGGCTCCCGTACGATTCGTTTGGTTCCCCCGCCCATGTTCTGTCGATGATAGCCCGATTGAGGCACAGGATACGACCACGTGGTCATGCCTTTGTCGTCGGACCTACCGAATTGCGTCGGTTGTTGAGCGGGGAAGGGTGGGAGCTTTGCTGGGATCAACCGGTCGCATCACTTCCACCCTTTCTCATGCACAAGACGATTCTCCCAAAGGCCAGAGTGAAATCAGGCCTCACGTTGTTTTATGTCAGGCGCGTCTCGTCATGACCCTCAGGGTGGTGATCCAATTTAAGACTGCCTTTCTTCAGGAATTTCTGTAGAATCCGAATTCTATTGCAGGTATCAACAACCATGCAAGCCAGAGCGTTTCCAACTAATTGGGGAGGACAATCATGCCGAGCGTACTGGATAAGGTGATCGAGAGAGAATTGCGAAAAGAGCTCAGGGATGCTCTGGCCAGGTTTGAACAGCAACTGCGACAGGGCGGTGTCTCTGACGAAAACGTCAAGAACCGTATGCGGGGTGCCAAACAGTTTGTGGCGTTTCTGTATGGGCGCTATCTTGGGTAACCCGCGTGCCTCTCTCCATGATCGGTGACATCGGCCATGGTCCGGTTGATAGCTAACCGGTAAGGGCTACTGCGTATAATCGTCAATTCATTTGGCCATCCGTCATCCATATCCTAAGATGGCGGCATGTCAGCGCAGGCCGCTCAGGGTTCTCCTGAGTCTGATTCCGTCAGGGAAGAGACTCCACCAGATCTCACAGACACGGGACTGATCTGCCTCCTGATTCTCGCCCGGTTTCATGATCTTCCTGCCAATGGTTCGCAGCTCCAGCACCTGTTTACTCAGTCGGGACAAGCGCTCTCCGATACCGATCTCCTTCGTGCCGCCAAGCATGTCGGGCTCAAAGCTGGTGTGGTCAAAACCAAGTGGGACAAGCTAAGTGGTATGCCCTTACCCGCGATGGCGAAGCTGGTGGATGGGCGGTATCTCGTGGTGGCAAAAGTTCAAGGCGAAAAAGTGTTGGTCCAGCATGGCGATGAGACCCGGCCGCTCGTGTTGTCTCGTGAGCGGTTCGAAATGATTTGGACGGGGGACCTGCTGCTGTTCACCAAGCGGGTCAATGTTCGGGTACAAGACCTCAAATTTGACTTCACGTGGTTTATACCGGCCATCGTCAAGTATCGAAAGTTTTTCGGAGAAGTCTTGATGGCCTCGTTGTTTCTCCAGCTCTTCGCGCTCTTGACCCCGTTGTTTACGCAAGTGGTCATCGATAAGGTCTTGGTTCATAAAGGGTTTACGACACTGCATGTCGTGGCCATCGGCATGATCGTGCTGGCAGTCTTCGAGGCCATGCTTGGGGGCCTTCGGACGTATCTGTTGTCCCATACGACGAATCGCATCGATGTCACCCTCGGGGCCCAGCTCTTTCGCCATATTTTGACGCTCCCGCTGTCCTATTTTGAAGCCAGGCGAGTCGGCGACACGGTCGCGCGGGTGCGCGAACTGGAGCAGATTCGTCAGTTCTTAACCAGCCATTCGGTCACGGTGCTGTTGGACGTTGTCTTTACCGCCGTCTTCTTGACGGTGATGTGGTTCTACAGCTCCACGCTCACGCTCATCGTGCTGGCGTCATTGCCGATCTATGCGCTGTTATCCGTGGCCATCACGCCGGCAATCCGGACTCGGTTGCATGACAAATTCAATCGAGGCGCGGAGAATCAAGCGTTCTTGGTCGAGGCCGTCAGCGGGGTTCAGACAGTCAAGGCTCTGGCGGTGGAGCCGCCGTTGTTGCGGAAATGGGAGGAACAGCTGGCCGGGTATGTGCGGGCGAGTTTCCGGGCAACCAGCCTGATCACCATTGCCGGACATTCAGCCACCTGTGTTCAAAAGGTCACCACTGTGGCTGTCTTGTGGGTGGGTGCGTATCGGGTGATCGATGGCGATCTCAGCATCGGGCAGTTGATCGCGTTCAATATGTTGTCTGCACAGGTGACCGGGCCGCTTCTCCGTTTGGTGAACCTCTGGCAAGAATTTCAACAGGTCGGGATTTCGGTCCAACGACTGGGTGATGTGCTCAATACACAACCGGAGCCTTCGTATAATCCCAATCGGACGACCCTTCCACACGTGAAAGGACAGGTCCGGTTTGAGGACGTCGTCTTTCGCTATCGACCCGATGGCCCGGAGATCCTCAGGAAGGTGTCGTTCGCGGTGGAACCAGGCCAGATCGTCGGCATCGTCGGACGGTCCGGGTCGGGGAAGAGCACAATCGCCAAGCTGATGCAGTGTCTGTACGTGCCCGAGCGCGGGAGAATTGTGATCGACGGAGTGGACGTGATGCAGGTCGACCCGGCTTGGCTGCGCAGGCAAGTCGGAGTCGTGCTGCAAGAGAACTTCCTGTTCAATGCCTCAGTACGAGAGAACATTGCGCTGACGGATCCTGGGTTAGCGATGGAGCGAGTGATCCAGTCTGCACAGTTAGCCGGGGCTCACGACTTTATCATGGAATTGACGGAGGGGTACGACACCGTGATCGGAGAACATGGCTGCACCTTGTCGGGCGGGCAGCGCCAACGGATCGCCATTGCCCGGGCGTTGGTCGCGAATCCACGCATTATCATCTTTGATGAGGCGACCAGTGCGCTGGACTATGAGTCCGAGGCAGTGATTCAGCAGAACTTGGCCCAGATCAGCGAGGGGCGGACAGTGTTCATGATCGCCCATCGGTTGAGTACGGTACGGCAGGCCCACCGCATCTATGTCATTGAGAGGGGAGAAGTCGTCGAACAGGGATCGCATGACGATCTGCTGCGCCACAGCGGGTTTTATGCTAGGTTGCACGCGCATCAAGCTGCCTAGGGAACAAGCATAAACGCGTGGAGGGAGAGACGAATGGCATTCGGGGCCATAGCTCGGCATTGGACGGTCTGGAAAGCAGCCTGGCAGACTGAATCAGGCCGGCCATTAGGAAATACCACGTTTGGTGCGCGTGCCACCGAGTTTCTTCCGGCTGTGCTGGAGATCCAACAGGCGCCTCCCTCACCGATCGGGCGCGCCTTGCTCTGGACCATCTTGGCGGCGTTCACCGCCGGTGTCCTCTGGGCGACGCTCGGAAGAATCGACATCGTCGCGACGGCGAAGGGCAAGATCATTCCCAGCGGCTATTCCAAGGTCATTCAACCCTACGAAGTTGGGGTCATCGCTGCCATTCGTGTGCAGGACGGACAGCCGGTGAAGCAGGGCGATGTCCTGATCGAGCTTGATTCGACGCTGAACGTCGCCGACCGAGCACGAGCGGTCAATGAGTATCGTGCGGCCAAAGTCGAAGCCGCTCGCCTGCGAGCCCTCATTCAAGACCAAGCCACGTTTGAAGCGCCTCCGGACGCAGAAGAAGCGTCCGTCCTGTTGCAGCAGCAGTTGCTGCGAGACCAACTGGCTGAGTACCACGCCAAGGTCGCCGCGGCTCAACATCTCGTTGATCAACGTCGGGCCGTCGTCGGCCAGACCAAGGAGAATCTTCGTCGCTTAGAAGCGACGGTGCCGATGGAGGCCGAACGAGCCGAAGCCTACAAACAGCTGCTTGATCATGGGGCCGTGACCAAGATGGATTTCCTCCAGGCGGAAGGCCAGCGAATCGACAAGGCACAGGAATTAGCCGGCCAAAAAAAGAAACTTCAACAAGATCGAGCGGCGCTCGCAGAGGCCGAAACCCAGTACCGAGCCATGCTCTCAGAATTTCAACAGACGAAGCAGGCGGAGCTGTCCACACTCGAAACCAAAGCCGCCTCTCTTGCCCAAGAGGTCACGAAGGCTGATCAAAAGGCCGGGTTGCAGAAGTTGGTGACGCCAATCGACGGGGTGGTGCAGCAATTGGCTGTGCATACGGTTGGTGGGGTGGTCACACCGGCTCAGCAGTTGTTGATTGTCGTGCCGAAGGATAAGCCGGTCGAAGTGGAGGCCCAGGTCGAAAACAAAGATCGAGGGTTTGTGCGGCAAGGGCAGGAGGTGGAGATAAAAGTCGAAACCTTTCAATTCACGCTCTACGGCACCATTCCTGGTCACGTGGTCACGGTTTCGGATGACGCGGCCGCCATTGAAAAAGTTGGTCTGGTCTATCCTACCAGAGTCAGTCTGGATCGAGGATCGATGCAGATTGAAGGGAAGCAGGTCAATCTTTCGCCTGGGATGGCGGTGACGGTCGAGATCAAGACGGGTCAGCGACGGATCATCGAGTATTTGTTAAGTCCGTTGCTGAAGTCCATGAGTGAAAGTCTGAGAGAGCGGTAATTGGATGACACGCTGGCCCGTCTTGCTCGGTGTGTACCTGTTAGCTAGCAGCGTGGCGGTCACTGATGCGGTGCCGGCCGAAACCTCAAGCCGAGAGGCCATTCAGCCGTCCCTCCCATCTGCCTCGCCCCCTCTGCAGCTTACCCTAAAAGGGGCCTTGAGCGCCGCAGCTCAGAACAATCCGGATGTCCTGCTCTACAAGGAGCGCATCCAAGAGGCGCAGGGCCAGGTGCAGACGCAGTTAGGCGCGATGCTTCCCAATCTTTCCGCCAATGTTCGGCAGACCAGGCAAACCCAATTCCTCGGAACGATCGGACTCTCTCCCGTACGGACCGATCCATTCAGTATCTTTGATACCAGAATCAGTGCCACACAAAATGTGTTCAGCCTCAGCTTAATTCAACGCTGGAGAGCTTCCAGGGAATCGTTGCACGTGACCGAACGGGAATCGGATGTGCGCACGTTGGACACGATGGCCAGTGTGGGCCTAGCCTATATGGAAGGATTGCGAGCGATGGCTATGGTCGCGATGCATGAGGCCAATCAGCGGGTGATGAATGAGTTGCTCGCCACTGTGCAGCAGCGGCAGCGTGGAGGAGTGGCCACGAGACTCGATCTTGCCCGACTCGAGGCGCAACTGGCTGCGGAGCAGCAACAAAGCGTATCAACGCGCTACGCTCTCGATCATGCCAAACTGAACCTGATCAATCTGCTGGCGCTTCCCATAAACAGCTCGATCACGTTGATCGATGAGTGGCGGAGCAACATTCCGGATGTGCCGACGCCAGGGGAGGCGGTGGATAGTGCCTTGAGCCATAGACCGGAGGTTCAGGCCCAACTCACTCGCGTGAAGGCGTCGGAGTTGACCTACTCATCCATCACTGGCGAACGAGTACCATCGTTAGTCGCGCAGGGAGAGTATGGCCTCATCGGTAATCGCTGGAACAACTCGCTGGATACGTACAACATGGCGTTGACTCTCCAGATACCCATCTTCGATGGTGCACAGCGCGAAGGCCGCATCGCGCAAGCCCGCAGCCAGTTGCAGCAAGAGACACTCCGTATGAAATCGGTCCTCAATCAAGTACGGATGGAAGTGCATGATGCGCTGGCCTCCATTACGGCCGCGAAAGAACAGATCTCGATCGCGCAGGTTGGTCTTGACATGGCGATGAAGGAGCTGGCTCTCGCCCGTGAACGCTATGCTGTCATCACGTCCGCCAGTCATTTTGAACTGACCAATGGACTTTCGGCTGTGGCGCGCGCCAGGGAAAATCTCGTGAATGCGCTCTTTCAACTCAACGCCGCCAGAATTCATCTCGCTCGCTCGACGGGGAGTTTACAGACTGTGAACTAAGATTGGTCAGGTGAGATGAATGACGTTACAATACCTTGACTTAACGTAGCCCGTCACGCACACTCCCAACCATGGACGACCACTCTGAAAGCGATCTTCTACGTATGTTGGCCGATCGGGCGGGGATCGTCGCCGATTACTATGACATTGCCGGCACACAGCATGTAACGACGGATGAGACGCGTCGGGCGATTCTATCTGCAATGGAATTCCGAGCCGGCACCCGTGAGGAGCTGGTCGAAGAACTCACGGCCTGGGACAACCGTCCCTGGCTGCGAGGCTGTGAACCGGTCCAGGTGATTCGTGCGGGATGTGAGGCTGGGACATGGTCGTTTCATATCCCATGCGAAGATAACGATGATGGGGGGCTGCAAGTGCGCTGGTCTCTCCAACTCGAGTCCGAAACAAAGCCGCGTGAGGAAATAGAGGGGCCTGGAATTCACATTGAAGAGATCCGCACGATTCACGGCCGTCGGTTTGTCCGCGTGGCTTTGAGGGTTCCACCGGATCTGCCGATCGGGTATCACACGGTGAAGGCATGGGCCAAAGCAGGCGCCGCGACGGTTGATGCAACGTGCCGTTTCATCGTGGCGCCTGAGCGCTGTTACGTGCCTGCGGAGCTTGAGCAGGGTGCTCGGTGGTGGGGCCTTGCCCTGCAGTTGTATTCGCTACGGAGTGATCAGAATTGGGGGGTCGGCGATTTTCGAGATCTTGCCACTATCGTGGAATGGGCTGGGCGTCAGTTGGGCGCGGCAGTCATCGGACTCAACCCGCTCCATGCACTGAAGAACACCACGCCCTATCACATCAGCCCCTATTCGCCATCAAGCCGCCTATTTTTGAACGATCTCTATATCGACGTCGAGCAAGTGGCCGAGTATCACACGGCGTCGGAGGTGAAGGCTCGCCTGAACGATCCGTCGTTCAGCGCTCGACTTGAAGCGGCTAAACGAAACCCATTGGTGGGGTACGATGCCGTGGGTGCGATCAAGCGAGAAGTACTCGAACTGTGCTATCGCACGTTTCTCCGAGAACATTTTGAAGGGGACGAGCCGGAGCTCAAACCGAAGACAGAGCGAGGGTGGACCTTCCATCGATTTGTGGAGCGGGAAGGGGAATCGCTGACCTCTTATACGTTGTTTCAGGCATTGGAAGAATCGCGGCAAGCTGAGCAAGGCGTCTCAGCGACGTGGGCAGACTGGCCCGAGCCCTACCAAACCCCGACATCGGAAGCGGTAAGGGAGTTTCGACGTACACATATGCCTCGAGTCCGATTTTTTCAATATCTTCAGTGGTTGGCAGCCGATCAGTTACTGACCTTGGCGAAGCAGGCGCACGAGGCGGGGATGCCGATTGGGTTCTACCACGACCTGGCCTTGGGGAGCGATCGCTATGGTGCCGACGGATGGCGGTTCCAGGATGTGCTGGCAGTGAAGGCCGACTGTGGGGCTCCTCCTGATGCATTTGCGCCAGAAGGACAGAATTGGGGGCTTCCTCCGCTCGATCCGCTCCAACTTCGCATGAGTGGGTATCAATACGTCATCGATTTGCTTCGGAAGAACCTGCGCTATGGCGGCGCGATTCGACTCGATCATGTCATGGCGCTCTTTAGGTTGTTTTGGATCCCGCGGGGTCTTCCTGCCTCGATGGGGACGTATGTGCATTACCGGGATGAAGAACTTCTGGCGATCTTGGCGTTGGAGAGTGTACGGGCCAAGGCGCTGGTGATCGGCGAAGATCTTGGAACGGTTCCGGATTGGGTGCGTGAGCGTCTGGATAGGACGGGTGTCCTGTCCTATCGAGTCTTGTACTTTGAAAGGACTCATTCAGGAGCATGGAAGCCACCGTCTGAATATCCGGCTCAAGCGCTCGCCGTCGTCACGACCCATGATCTCGCGACGCTCAGTGGATATTGGGAAGGAGTCGATATCGAGGCTCGATCCGCTCTCGGACTCTTTCCTTCGGAGCAAGCCAAAACCACGATGCTGTCTGGGCGACAATGGGAGAAGGCCGGTATTCTTGCGGCGTTGAAGTCAGAAGGACTGCTGCCTCCCGGCGTTTCAGACGATCCAGGCCAAGTTCCGACGATGACGACCGAGTTGATGGAGGCCGTTCATCACTACTTGGCCTGCAGCCCCGCGTGGATCGTGTTGGCGAACATTGAGGACATTATCGGTGCCCGTGCCCAAGCCAATCTTCCGGGCACGTTGGATCAGCATCCGAATTGGTGTCGGAAGTTAGACGTGCCCGTCGAACGGCTGATCCAAGACTCACGATTCAAGCGATTTGCGACCCAATTACATGTGGTCCGTCCTCCTGTGTGAGAATATCCGTGGGCGAATCCGCAGGTGATTCCTTTTCTTGGCTGAGGCGTTCTGACGGCCGGCGGAGCGGCGTCAAGTCATGATCACCATGACGCATCGTGACCGTATCGCACTTGGGATTGCCGCCGCGTCCTTTCTCCTTATCCTGGTCATCGAACAGTTTTCTCCCGCCAATGTCGTCGTCGCGTATGGGTATGTGCTCCCGATCTTGTTGGTCACGACCCTTCGAAGTCGGACCGTCATGCTGGTGACCGTGTTGGTCTGTGTGGCTGGAACCTATTCGGGACTGCTGCAGCCGACGAAGCCAGGACGATTTCAAGCGGCGGTCATCAATCGGAGCGTCGTCGTTGGCGTCTTGCTGGTCGTGGCCTACCTCGGTGTGAGTTGGGAAGAGCGGAAGGCACGGGAGGAGGCGGCGCGCGCGGCCCTAGTTAAAGAAACCGAGAATTTGCTCAAGGCCAATACCCAGCTCGTGCAGGCAAAAGATCAATTGAATAGATCGGAGCGGTTAGCCGCGGTCGGTCAGCTGGTCGCGTCGGTCGCTCATGAGGTGGGCACACCGCTTCACTCCATTGCGTGGCATGTCCAGGCGCTGGGAGAGGAGCCGGGTGCGACCACGGAGATGAAGAAACGGATCGCCATTATTGATGAGCAACTCACACGAGTGGTGCGGATCATCCAGGACTTGCTGTCATCCACTCGGCAGCGTCAACCGGACCCTCAGTGGTGTACTGTCGGAGACGTCGTCGACCCAGCGGCGACCTTGATGGATCCGGCGTTTCATGCCAAGGGGATCACACTAACCGTTTCAACTCCTGAAGATTTGCCGTTGGTCTGGGCCGATAAGGAAAAGATTCATCAGGTCTTGGTGAACCTCCTCACGAACGCCTTAGTCGCTACTCCTCAGGGAGGAGTGGTAACCATCTCAGCTTTCGATCGCGAGGCTACTGCGGCAGAGCAAGAGTGTGGGGCAAGAGTTGCCGATCAGGTATCTCCATTGGTACTGGTTCTTGCGGTTCAGGATACAGGATGCGGGATGCCGGAGGTTGATGCTGAAAAAGCCTTTGAGCCGTTCTTTACAACTAAAGCAGTTGGAAAGGGGACCGGCTTGGGGCTATCCTTGAGCCGCGAGACCGTGGTGGCTCATGGCGGGAGCCTGGAGCTGGCCAGCGAGGTTGGTCGTGGGACCACTGTGACGATGACGTTACCCGCGAAACGAACTGATCCGGCTCATTCGACGGAGGGGGCGTGATGCAGCCAGCGACGATCCTGGTAGCCGATGACGATGCGGTTGCACGCGAGCTCTTGGCAGAGGCGTTGAGGAAAGAAGGCCATCACGTAGAAGCTTTTCCCAGTGGAGAGGCCGTTATCGCGCGTGGACGTCAAGGCCTGGTCGATTTGGTATTGACCGATATTCGTATGGGAGCCGTGGATGGGCTGATGGTCCTACGAGAATTTAAACGCACGAATCCCAATACTGTGGTTGTGGTGTTGACTGCATTTGGTTCGCTCGAAGGCGCAATTGAAGCGATTAAGCAGGGTGCCTATGACTATCTAGCCAAACCCTTTAAGAAAGAAGACATCAAGCTGGTCGTCAAACGAGGACTGGATCACTGTCGACTTCTTCGGGAGAATGCGCGGTTTCGGCAGGAACTGAAGAGCAAGGAGGAATGGTCCTCGTTAGTGGGAAGCAGTCCGGCGATGTTGGAGGTTTACAAGCTGGTGGCGCGTGTGGCCAACGGCAAAAGCACGGTTCTCTTGCAAGGAGAGAGCGGTACCGGAAAAGAGCTCATCGCCCGGGCCATTCATACGAACGGTCCGCGTCGTGACAAGCCGTTTATCCCCGTCAATTGCGGGGCATTGCCCGATACGCTGTTGGAGTCCGAGATGTTCGGATACGAAAAGGGTGCCTTTACCGGGGCGGTGGGAACCAAGATGGGGCTCTTTGAGTCGGCCAATGAAGGAACGCTCTTTCTCGATGAGATTGGTGAACTAGGCCAGGGCTTGCAAGTGAAGCTGTTGCGGGTGATGCAAGACCAAGAGGTTCGCCGAGTCGGGGGCACGACTTCCACCAAAGTCGATGTTCGCATCATTGCCGCAACCAACCGTGATCTTGAACAGCTCGTGAAAGAAGGAAAGTTTCGGAATGATCTCTTCTATCGGTTGAAAGTCGTTCCTATTACGTTGCCGTCATTGGCTGAACGGCGCGAAGATATTCCGATGCTGGTGCATCACTTCTTGCAGAAATGTGCCGCGGGAACAGAGCATGCGGTGTGTGGGGTCCTGCCAGAAACGATGGCACTCTTGACCAACTATCGGTGGCCGGGCAACGTGCGAGAGCTTGAAAATGTGATTGAGCGTGCCGTGTCCTTGAGTCATGGCCCCGTCCTGACCCCAGAAGACTTGCCGAAAGGGATTCGCCAAGGAGCGTTGACGGAAACCGAGACACGACATCCGCTCACCAATTCCCACGATGAGGTCTCTCTGACCCTAGAGGAAGTAGAGAAGAGACACCTGATTCGCGTACTCAAAGAAACGAATAGGAATAAGGTGAAGGCGGCAAAAATACTCGGAATAGACAGACGAACCCTCTACCGAATGGCCGAGCGATTTGGCCTCGATCTAGGAGAGGAGGCAGAAGGGACAGAGGAGAAAGAACCGACCTAGTTAGTTCTTCGCTCCGTAAAACGTCTCCGTCGTGTAGGTGCTCGGAACGATTTTCAACTCGTTCTTGATCAGACGAAGCTTGTTTTCAGCGCTTTGAGGAATCTGTGGTTCTGTAGGCCCCCAACCATCGAACATGGTTTGTTTACCCTCTGACGACACTTGGAGGCGCAGCCTGGTGGTTCGGTCTGTTTCTGGAGTCACAGATGCTTCTGCACGGCTCCTGACAACCCCAAACCGTCCCTTCACCAGCCAATCCCAAATGCTGGGCTGCTCGCCACGGTAGCCGGTGTCCAGCTGAGCGCCGTCCTTCCAATCTACATCGTAGTTGTCGTCTTTCAGGACTTTTGAGACCGCAGCCCTGACCTGATCCGCCGGGGCGGGTAACGTCACATCGACGACATCTGGTTCGACGGGGCGCTGAACACTGCTACATCCAAAGGCAAATGCTGTGAGGGCGACAATGGCGAGACAGTCCTTTCGGATCATTTTGTTCTGGCCTCCTTCAGACGGTAGACGAGATGGGTATCAGTTTGCGTCACTCCATCTATACGATGGATACGGCTCAAAACCAATTGGGTCAGTGCGTCCTGGTCGGGAATGTCTACGATAGCGATAATATCAGGCTTACCCCAACAAGGATCGATCGTTTTGATCTCTTTAATTTCCTTGAGAGCGTTAACGACCGCCGACGTCTGTCCAGGCTGTACATTAATCAGCACATAAGCCCGATCCGACATAGGATGATCTCCGGGAGCCGGACCGTGAATCGTATACTGGATCGTCCCGGAAGTGGGCTGCTTTATAGCAAAGTCAGTCTGGCCTGTCAATACAGGTCTAGCTTTGCCGGGTTTTGAGGGGGATGTGGAAGGTGGGACTGCTTTTAGGTTTGATTTCGCCATGATCTTCACTTTGGCGCAACAAGCACTTCGACCCGGCAGTGCTCGCTGACGCTGGTTAGGGTGGTCTCCAGTCGCTTCGGGCTCCCGATGCGACCCTCTGGGTCGTACATGAAACAAAACAAGGTCGAGCCTCGTCCCTGGGCTCGGTAATAGGCAGAGTCCGCCGTGACCTGATCGGCCAGTTCCTTCGCGCTCAATCCAGATCGAGTCTTCTTGGCGACGACCGCGATTTGATCCCTGTTGATGAGGAGCATCGTCCGTGGGGTACCCTCTGTGTAGGGTGGAGTCCACTCCTCGGTGGCCACCTCGTCGAACTCCATCTTCAGCAATGCGCACAAGAGGTCCTGCAAGTCATGATCGTCCTCAATCTCAAGCGTCGGCCGATAATCTCGGCGAAGGCGTAGTTGACGGGCGACGGAATGGAGGCGCAGACAGACTTTCCGCACGAGCTGGAGCGGATCTTGGTCCACCCCGGGTTCCATCGAGCGAGGGGTTGAGCCGGTTGGGCCAGTCGAGTTTCTGTCGGACGATGGGTCCTGAGGTGTGGACGCGAGAGAAAAATGGGCTTCGGCGCGTGTCGGCGGACTTGGTGCTGCCGGGGCTGGTACATTGACATTCGGTTGGGCCGATATCGCAGAGACCGTCTGTGCCAGCACAGGCTCTGGTTGTGCCGGCGCCGCCTCCACTGGTGGAGTGGACATCGAGAGCGTTGGTTGGGCAGCCGGAGGTGGTGCCGGCGCGGGTAAAGGAGAGGGCGTTGGGACAATAATCGGAGCGGCAACGGGGGCGGTCGGCATTGTTGTCGGTGTTGGGGGAGGGACTGGTGTTGGAGTTGGTGCCGATACCGGTTCTACCGTTGCTGTGTGATTCGGTATCGGAGTTGGTGTAAACGGGTTTGGGTCGGCCGGTTGTGCGTGAGCTATCGGTGTGGCTGGCGCACTTGATGGTCCTGCATCTTTGAGCATGGCTGTCGCGAATGTCATCGGCGGAGCAGCCTGCGTGGTAACAGGTGGTGTAGGCGGGACCAGCGCCATGCGTGCGGTGTTGTTGAGAGGGGCCTCAGGCGGTGGTTCAGGCTTGGATGCCGGCTTCAGTCCTTGGAGCTCAAGTTTCCGGTCTTCCAGGGTGTGGATCAGACCCGTAATGACCGCGAGGCTTCGTGCGACGTCGGCCTTGTCCGCTGTCCGAATTTTGAAATTCCGGTGCGTTTGAAATTCTTGGGAGCGTTCGCCGAATGTCTGTCGAAGGCATTCACGAAATTGCAGCTCGGCTTTACTTTGGGCGGCATCGCGATAGGGGAATCCCTCTTGGCTGATGTCGTGGATGGTGGCGACAACCTCTTGGAATTTTGTGATTCCAAGCGTGATCTCTTCGAGTGGAGTCGTCTTCGATCGGGATCGTTGTTGTTCCGCCGCGCGCGCTCGAGCCATGGGTGTGTAAAAAAAAGTCTAACTGAGGGTCAGGAACCTGGCAAGAAAACAACGGGTTTTGACGAGCAGAGCGACCGCATCCTGCATCGACTCATGAGTGGAAGAGTGATCGTGATGGCCGCGAAATAATGGCTTGTTTAAGCAGTGAGCCTTTCTTAACATTATGGAATACGGGCAGTGAGCAGTGAAATGTAGTCAGAGATCCTCCTGTCGTGACTCTTCTACGTACGAACAAACTGTCTCGTCTCGTGCTGGCTAATACGGTGATGGTGTGTCTGCTCTTTCTGGGAAACGTCCTGTCTTCCCATGGTCTTCTACATGCCGATCATCAGGACGGCCATCAGAGTACCAAAATGCATACCGATCTTCTGTGCGCCTGGCTGTGTGCCGCAGGTCAGGTTCTGCAAGCTGCCGACTCTTCGTTGTTCCCTCCGTTTCTTGTTTTCGTGGCCACTGATTGCTGGGGTTTTCCCTCAACCGATCTCCTATTAGTCCAGTCTTCTCACTCACGCGACCCTCCGCCGTACCGCATTGATTTCACATGACATAGGCGTCTCTATCCCTTGCGCCTGAGCTTTAGGTGGTTGACGAGACGGGCGTCTCCCGGAGGGCCTCCCTTTTTCGGAGAGAAGGGGAAAGCGGTCCTCTTAGCAGGATGTTGCCGCGCAACGTGCACCGGCTGATCAGGCGAGGCAGAGAGCCGACGGTCTACGACGGGTTTCGAATGTATCCCTGAGTAACCTTATTCGTAGGAGGTATTGAGATGCTCGTTCCTATGAACATAGGGCATGTTGTTCGAATGAAAAAGGTCCTCATCCCACTGGTCTTCATTAGCGTGCTCTCAACCGGACATGAGCAAACCAAGGCAGCGTTGCTAGATGGGTTCCTGGGTCCGGTTGAACGGTCGCTGGCGGAGCGGGTCGAAAAGAAGGGGGAACGTCTGACTCTCGGAAACTTCTATACGCCTGAGCGGCCGGACTCCCATGCACCAATCGGTGTGATGCAAGATCACACCCACAACGAAGGCGAATTCATGATGTCCTTTCGCTACATGCATATGGACATGGATGAAAATCGAACCGGCACCTCGACGCTTTCCGATGCACAGGTGCTGAGCCAGTTCCCGATCGCGCCGACCGATATGGCCACGAACATGTACATGTTCAGCGCAATGTACGGATTCAATCAGACGGTCACCCTGATGGCGATGCTCCCGTACGTGGAGAAGAGCATGAATCACGTGACCAGACCAGGGGGACAATTTCAAACCGAGTCTGGAGGGTTCGGGGACGTCAAGCTGGCCACGCTCTGGCGCCTGTGGGCGGTCGAAGCGCCCAGCATCGGGACCCATCGGTTTCACTTGAATCTCGGAGTCAGTTTGCCGACTGGCGATCTCCAGCCTTTAGATGGGACTCCGATGGGTGTGCAGGTTCTTCCCTATCCGATGCGCCTCGGGTCGGGAACGGTGGATTTTTTGCCCGGCATTACCTACACCGGGCAAACACCCGATTACTCTTGGGGACTCCAGGCCCTGGGGACCCATCGGATCGGGACGAACAAGTTCGGGTATTCCTTGGGAAACAACTACAATATTACGAGTTGGGTCGCCCGCCGGTGGACGGATTGGATCAGCACATCCGTTCGCTTCAATTACCGGTGGTGGGATGATTTCAGCGGGGCTGACGCAAGGCTGAATCCGGCGATGGTCCCGACCGCAGACCCGCTCCGCCGAGGTGGCCAACGCCTTGACATCATGGCTGGCGTCAACTTTCTCCTCCCTGAATGGAAGGGGTTTGAGAACAGAATATCGGTGGAAGGGGGAGCCCCCATTTATCAGGACGTCGCCGGTCCACAACTTGAAACCGACTGGATTGTCTGGGCGGGGTTCCAATTCGTGAAGTAATGTCGAGACGGCCTCCGCCTTTCACGCACAAGGGAAGGACGGAGGAAAAGGAGGAGTCATTATGCGGAGAGGGGGGCATATCTCTGGCATCGCGTTGGTTGTGGCGATGCTCGGAAACGTGAGCGGCGTGTTGGCGTATGAAATTGGTGAAGTGACGAGTGGTGGAACGATCTCCGGGAAGATCACCTTCCAAGGTGCCGCTCCATCTCCCAAATTGTTTCCGGTGAATAAAGACCCGGAGGTGTGCGGGGCGGAGCGAACTGTGAACGAAGTGGTCGTCCGAAACGGATTGCTCCAAGGGGCAGTGGTGATCCTCGAAGGAGTCAAGGCTGGCAAACCCTTTATCGCTAGCGGCTACAGAGGCGAACCGCCTGGTGAGGGTGAATTTCGGTATGGCGGAGGCGAGGACATCTCGCTCGAAATTCTCACGAAGGGCTGCAATTTTGGTCCGTTTACCGGCGTGCTCACTTTGGATCAGCCGGTGCGATTTCTGAACCAGGATCCGATCAAACATATCCTGCATTCGGTCTCATCCAGGGACGACAAAGGTCTGATCCTCCGGACGATCCATAACAGAGAGCTTCGCCCCGACACGTCGGCCGAGCAGACGTTTTACTCAAGCAAACTCAAGAGGGACCGTGTCGTCGGGATCCATTGTAACCGCCACGATTTCATGCAGTCGTGGCTCTATGTGGTGACGAGCCCGTACTATTCCCTTTCCGATCAGGAAGGCACGTTCACCATCGACCAGGTGCCGCCCGGTCAATACGAACTGCTCGCTTGGCACCCTGCATTGGGACTGAAACGGCATGAGGTTCAAGTCACCGAGGGAGGAGAGATAGAAGCGAGTTTTGAGTTCGTGGGAAAATAATGATGGAGAGAGGGGAGGTTATGGCTACTGTGGCCTCCTCTCCCATCAGTTGATCACTGTCTTCTTGTTGAGGGGTGGGAAGGAAATGATTTCGGTTTGCCCATTCTGGCGCTGAATGACTGCGCGGAGCGGACGTTCGTGGTTTCCCAAACCGAAGCTCAGTTCCGGCGTTTGATCGGTCAACATGCCGACGCTCCCAATGGCAGCCCTGGTATAGCTCCTGCCTCGGTCGGTCTCGATGCTGATGCGGGTGCCGACGTTAGCGACAGTGTCTGGAACGACGAATGTGAGGTAGTGTCCCGGAGCGGTATTGAGGAACGCTCGTATCGGGCCGTTGATGTTGAGCCAGACGAGGTCTTGTCTGCCATCACCATCAAGATCGACGATCAAAGGGGACTGGCCGAAATATCTGTTTTCGATTCCCAGGGCTGGGGTATGGTGAAAGGTATGTGCGCTGTTCCCGTTCGATTGCAGATACGTACGCCCCGAGAGTTTGAACCAGTGGTGGATCGGCCATTTGATGTAGTTCTGCGCCACCAAGAGATCGAGTTGCCCGTCTAAGTTCAGGTCTTCGAACACGGCGCCCCAGGCAAATCCTTCCCCCGTTAAGCCGTGCGCGTTGGTCACATCGGTAAAGCGGAACTCGCCGTCGTTTCGCCAGAGCATCCAATCATGTGTGTGGCGCTGGTTGTCTCGTAGGTCGCCGGATGTCAGGAAGAGAGGAATCGATCGGCCCACATTGGTGAATAGCAGGTCCTGATCGCCATCGTGATCGATATCGCCGACCGCCAGGCCCATCCAAAAACCGAACGGAGACGTGGTAGCTACCGGCTGGAACGTCCGGTCCTTCATGTTGCGGAAGATCTCGACCGCGCCGGTATTCTGGGACACCACCAAGTCTTGCCACCCATCGGAGTCCAAATCAACAAACACCGACAGAAAGGTATTCTGCTTGCTCGCAGTGCCGGATGATTCGGTAATGTCCGTGAACGTCAGGTCCCCGTTGTTCAGCAACATGCGATTCGGTTTGGCATGTATCGGATCATTAAAGGTCGCGCTCCGGAACTTCTTGGCGTTCACGAAGACACTGATGTACAGGTCTCCATCACCGTCATGATCTATATCCGAAACCGCCACGCTAAACGGCACTGAGTCTGCGGGTAGATTGACGGGGATCGGCCTTTCCTGGAACCGCCCCCCGTCATTGAGATAGAGATAGACACCGTTTTCTCGCGCGACAAGCAAATCCGTATCTCCATCTGCATCCATATCGATTGCCGTACTGCCGTATGTTGCGCTGGTGTTCGAGAGGCCGGTCCCTTGCTCGATATCCACCAGTTGACCGTCGCGATAGCTCAACAAGGCATCGCGCTGTCCTTCCCCGCCACCGACAAAGACTTCGAACGTGCCGTCTCCGTCTATATCGATGACCGACGCTCCGGTAAAGGGATGCGTGCCCTTCGTCCACACATGCGTAAAGTCGACGGGGACTGGAGTAAAGGGAGTCGGCACAGGAAGGGCGGTCGTCCGTGACGCACAGCCACTGAGTCCTACCAGGCAGATGACTAAGCTGAGCTTGCTGACGCTGATACAGAACTTGAGGTTGGTAAGCATTGCATTGGTTCCCATTTCATCAACCTCTCGTGGGCAGTACAGACGGTCCTGTGCCGGATAAGGGTTTATTGCCGCGTGATCCAATGCCAGAACTCGACATACCAGGGTGTTCCGCCGTCTTCCACGATGGTTTCAACCACAAACGGCATGCGGTGTCCTTCTGAATCACCGACATCCACTCTGACTAAGTTTCCTTGACTATCGGCCCAAATGAAGTTGTCCTTGGTCAACGTGGGGGCAACCATGGCGTACACTTCTCCATTCGGCGCGACGAGGGCTTTGGGCGCGAGATGCTCCGTCTTCTGTAGTTTCATCAGGGCGTTCGCTTTCTTTTGCAAATCCTCCGAGGAAATCACCGTCCCTCCGAGCTCGGCATGCAAGGGCTCGGGATTGCCCGTGGTAGCCAGCGTGACCAAGGCGTCTGACGCCTTTCCCGCGACTGATGCCGGCAAGTCTGTCGCATAACTCGGCACAGCCATGGCCAATACCACCGCTGCGGCTAGGGAGCCTTTTAGAATCGTTCGCGAATCATGGTTGATGGTTGTGTGCATCATTGTTGATCTCCTTTGGTTAACGGGCCGTTGGTGGTTGTGGTTCGCTCCTTCTTTCGATAACCGGATGGTTCGGATGCCGCGCATCCGTATCCCTGTGAAGAGGCCTGCACCATTCGGCTATCTGGGCAGTAGTCTGTGTTTGAGAGAAAACCTTACAGAGCAGGGTCCAGGGATTTGGCCCATGCGCAGGGTAGATGCCATTGGTGGTTGGGCTTGTGGAGCACGAGAGTGCATGAGGATGGCACACCTGAGCTGTGCTTGGTCCGCTTCAGATGCTGGTTAGGAGACAGGCTCTTGTGGAGACGACCGCAGGTAGCCGTCCGGCTTTTCAAGACAGGAGTTGATAGGCTGTGGGTCGGGCTTCAGGCGAGTGGTCACCCAGCATTCCTCAAAGATGCTGCAATAACAGGTCTCGATCTCGACGCGTGAGTCTTTGCCTTGCCAGGCCTTGTCGAGTGCGTCGCCGTCAACCCAGAAGATCTGTTGTTCTGACTCAGGCTTTAACATGTCAGCAGGGACGATGGAGGAGAACTCGGGCGTAGTTTGGAAGCCCAGCGCGGCGCTCACATCGATCCAGGTAGGCATGACTCTGCCGTCAACTTTGACGGTCGTCCAGTAAAGGACCGCAGGCCCTGCGCTGGCATTGGTCAACACAAAGCCGGAGCCCCGTTCATTCATGAGGTACGAGATGACTACTTTCGGTGGAATCGCGAGTTTCCGGTACTTGCGCTCGGGACTACTATCCCACATAACAAAAGCCAGCGCCGCAAAAGACGCCATTGAAGCAAGGATTGTGATCCAGCGATTGGCGATCCAGGTCAGCATGGTCCTTGCCTCGGAACGTGAAGGACGGCCACGGCGCTCATGATCTGCAACAGAGGGGAGCGGGGTTTGTCAGGCTCCCAATCGCGCGTGACTTTGGGACACTGTCAGCCGGTTCTCGGTGTAAGCCACGAATAGGAGTCAGGCTCCCATCACATGGCCAACTCGAAGCACAAGCCGGTGCCGTCAATCGATAGTGACCACCTTCAGATCGTAGAGCACCGTCTTCCCGCGAGCGGATGATTGAAGTCCAAGAGTGCGGTGTGGTCTTTAATCTCGATGACGCTGGGTAGAAGATCGCGGCCGGCGTTGTCTTTCAAGCGGAGTTGTGCTCCGACCCGAATGTCGCCAGGCAGTTCTTGCTTGTTCACCTCCCGGATTGCATTCGGGTCCCGTTCCCCAAAGCCATCTGTCGGGGCAACGACCACCTGTTTGGATTCCCCCCCCACCATTCCCTCAACTGCGGACTCGATACCTCGTATGACTTGATTGGTCCCGTGCGTGTAGGTCACCTGACGAGGCTGCTCCCACTCGTTGTCGTCCACCTTGTAGGCATATTCGAGACCGATTTGTTTACCCTTCATGGCTGTCGCGGTCATCGTATCACCTCCTTGTGATTCGTGATCTTCCGTATTCCAGAGCTCCCGCCGGCAGCCCTGCATCCCCAGCGGAGAGTAGGTGTCTCTGAGTGAACCTCTGCGCCTCAATCTGGTCGGCCAAAAGCATACATGCTGTCGGCATGTCGTGGTACCTAGGGAGAACCAGAGACTCTGAAACAAATTTCCCTAGCGCAGGAGGCAATGAGGTCAGATGTCACAGTCGCATGAGAGTTAAAGTCAAATGTTGTGTATGGGTAATCAGGCGGCAATTCTCTGACCCTCCACTTTGACCCCGTCTTTGAACTGCACGCCGGTGATGATATCAGCGAGCCGCTCAGCTCCGTTGAGCCGACGC
>JAOUHJ010000072.1 GCA_029865225.1 Nitrospira sp. | reverse complement strand
GCCCGCCCCCACTGGGGGCTCCGTCTTCACTCCGTGCCGGCGGCCACGCGGGCGTATCCCGGGGGGAGCGGGGGTGTCGGAAGACTCCCCCGCAACGTTGGAAAAGAGAAATCTCGTGAAACAAACACGCATTGGGCATCGAGCTGATGAACATTCGTCCACCGAGCCTCTCATTGCGGATGGTACC
The DNA here is from genome assembly GCA_029865225.1 of Nitrospira sp. GTDB lineage: Bacteria > Nitrospirota > Nitrospiria > Nitrospirales > Nitrospiraceae > Nitrospira_D. The sequence continues at coordinate 20,006 of JAOUHJ010000072.1, read as the reverse complement.
CAATTCACTGAAATAGCTGCGCTGCTCGCTGAAATTTTAGTTCTGGATTATCAAGAGCATAGGCAAATTACGGTTGGTTCCCCTCCACAAACCCACCGAAATGGAAGATTAAATTCCTTGCGACTCGTGCAAGACGAGGAGTAGATAGCGCACATCTCACTCGCACTGAACACGCCAAAGAAGGAGCGGGATCATGATTGCTGCTATTTATGCCAGGAAATCGACAGAGCAAAGTGGAGTCATCGAGGAAGATAAGTCGGTTGCTCGACAGATCGAGCACGCGCGAGCCTATGCAGCGAACAAGGGCTGGACCATCGCCGAACAGCATATCTACAGCGATGATGGCATCTCCGGTGCTGAGTTCGTCAAACGTCCCGGCTTCCTGCGGTTGATGAATGCCCTCAAACCGAAGCCTCCCTTTCATATCCTCATCATGAGCGAAGAGTCTCGGTTGGGCCGTGAAGCGATCGAGACGAGCTACACCTTCAAGCAGGTGATCGACAGTGGCGTACGGATTTTCTTCTATCTCACAGACCAAGAGCGCAAGCTCGACAATGCAATGGACAAAGTGATGTTAAGTCTCACCAACTTTGCGGCAGAAATGGAGCGAGAGAAGGCCAGCCAGCGAACCTATGATGCGATGTTCCGCAAGGCGAAGGCCTTGTATGTTACCGGCAACAAGGTCTACGGCTATGACAACGTGCCGGTTTATGGTGAAGCCCTTGATGCTAGTGGCCAGAAGAAACGTCAGCATGTCGTACGACAAATCAATTCCGCTCAGGCCAAGACCGTTGTTCGCATCTTCGAGCTGTTTGCCTCAGGCTTCGGTCTGGCTCGTATCGCCAAGGATTTGAATCAAGATCAGGTGCCACCACCTCACGGTGGAAATCTGGGATGGTGTCCAACTGCCATTCGAGACATTCTGCAACGCGATCTCTATCGAGGTATCGTTCAATGGAATCGAACTCAAACGATTCAAATCGGGGGAACCAGGAAACAACGTGATCGTCCTCAGTCAGAATGGTTGACGCTCGATGCTCCTGAACTTCGAATCATTCCTCAAGTCTTGTGGGAACAGGTGGAGACTCGAAGAGCGAAGAATAAAGAGATGTACATGCGAGGGGAGGGCGGACGCTTGTTATCTCGTCCTACCGGGGAAGACCGACGCTCGGAGTATCTCTTGAGCAGCATCGCGAAGTGTGTCATCTGCGGTGGTTCTATGGTGGCCGTCAAGAACAAGTCTAAGCGACGATACGAGCGTGCCGTGTATCGTTGCGCCTATAACCACAAACGCGGGGATTCAATCTGCACCAATAAGGTGCAGCTTCGGCTGGATATACTGGACTCCGCCATTCTGCACGCCATGAACCAGGCCTTGGATGAGAAGGTTCTGGAAGAGTCCGTGGTCATGGCTCTTGAACAAATTCGGAAACAACAAACCAACTTCCCAGAAAAGCGGGTCGCTCTGGAACGTGAGCTCTCGCTCATCCAAACTCGGCTTCATCACCTGGTTGAACTGGTCGCTACAGGCAAGTGCACAGATTCGGTCATTGAATCACTGCACAAAGAAGAGGCGCATAAGAAAGCGGTGCTACGAGAGTTGGCCCAGTTGGACAAATTGATGGAGATCTCAGCCCTCGATGCGAAACAGCTTGCCAAAGATCTCAGGAGCCGTTTAGAGGATCTCCCGTCACTCTTCCTACGTCATGTGCCACAAGCCCGGCAAGTGCTGAGGAAGTTGCTCAACGGTCATATTTTGTGTGAGCCGATCATGGAGAACGGGAAGGCGGGGTATCGCTTTACGGCAACTGGGACATTTGATCGGCTGTTGACCGGCCTAACCGTGGCCAATGAACCGGCCAACGTATTTGGTGGAGGGCACGGGAGTTGAACCCGCGACCCCTACGTTGCGAACGTAGTGCTCTCCCAACTGAGCTAGCCCCCCACCTCAGGAAGCAGGACGATGCAGACCATGAACCTCGCAGCGTTGGCTGTACACCAGCGTACAGTTGGGTAGCTGCGGTAGAAGAACGGGGAGGAATGTCGGTCCGCTCCGTCCGTTGAGGATGCATTATACACAACCTGCCATGAAGACTCTACCAGTAGGCCAAGAGAATTGATTAATCACCGATACACGACTCTGACTCGTTTGAGGAAGTCTTGAAGTTGCAAGATCTCGTGTTCGATTAACGAGCTGTCCTGTTGTGTGGCCGCTTGTTCCATCGTGGCGCCAATCTCGGTAATCCTATCGAAACCGTACCCGCCACCATCACCTTTCAAACGATGGCCCAGAGTCTGAATGGTGCCAAAGTCCTGCCGGGTCAGCGCGTCTCGAAGCGTTCGCAGATCGTGCGCTCGATTCCCTAAGAAGATCGGCACAATCTCTTCCAGGTCACGGGAAATCTCCACGGTCACGTGGTCGTTTGAGTTGGGATGTGATGGGGGCATCACGAGATGAGATGCTCCTTGTGGGCCTGAAGAATCTCCAATAATGTGGATTTCTTCACGGGTTTCGTCAGATGAGTGTTGCAACCAGCCTCGAAGATGCGGGTGCTTTCTTCTTTGAGTGCCAAAGCGGTGAGGGCGATGATCGGCGTGGCCGGGAGATCATGCTCGCGTTCCCACGATCGGATCGCTTGCGTCGCCGAATAACCGTCCATGACCGGCATGTGCATGTCCATGAGGATGACGTCGTAATGAGTGGCTTTTACCTTCTCTACTGCAATGGCTCCATGTTCCGCGATCTCGAGGCTATGGTCCGTCTGCTTCAGGTATGCGCGAACCAAGAGTTGGTTATCGAGAGAGTCCTCAACCAATAGAACTCGTAACGCCCGTGCTGGGGCCTTAGGGGGTGGCTGGACGGCTTGTTCAGGAATTGCTGGAACTCCCTTTGTCCGACCCAGTGCAATTCCGATTGATTGGAGGAGATCTGCGCGTCGAATGGGTTTGATCAAATAGCCACCCAGCCCGAGGTCATATGTGCGTGCGATATCGTCAGCCCAATGATCGGACGTCAGCATGATGATCGTTGGGCGCTTCCCATGGGATGCTGTGTTTACCTGCTCAGCCACTTCAAAGCCGCTCATGCCGGGCATCCGACAGTCGAGGAGGAGCAGCTCATAATGTTGACCCTGTTCGGCGGTGTATCGGAGTTCCTCCAAGGCGGCCTTTCCGTCACTCGCTTCCGTGACCTGGGCCCCCCATGCCTGGAGTGTTTCACGAAGGATAAGGCGGTTGGTAGGGTGGTCGTCCACGGCTAGGACCCGAACTCCTGTAAGATCAATCGAGGTTGTGACTTTGTGTTGAATGGGTATTGTTCGAGTCTGAAAGAGGAGGGAACAGTGAAACGTACTACCGGTTCCCTCTGTGCTCTCCACCCAGATTTGGCCGTGCATGCGTTCGACTAGCCGCTTGGTAATGGCGAGGCCGAGCCCCGTCCCCCCATATCGTCTCGTCGTTGATATATGGGCCTGCGTGAAACTATCAAAAATCGCATCCAGTTTGTCCCGAGGGATCCCGATGCCTGTATCGCTAACTGCAATGTGAATGGCCCCAGCGATGGGTCGATCGGAATCGGGGGTGACACGAACCTCCACGGTGCCGTTTTCGGTAAATTTGAGTGCATTGCTGATCAAGTTAATCAAGATTTGCATCAAGCGCGTTGGATCGCCGATCAAGTGACAGGGTACGTCTGGACTGAGGTGGGAGGTGAGTTCGAGGCTCTTCTCATTGGCTCTCATCGCCAACATATCGATGGCTTTATCCAGGACTTCACTCAAGTCAAATTCGATGGTTTCCAACTCCAGATGGCCGGTCTCTACCTTGGAAAGATCGAGGATATCGTTGATAATATTCAGGAGGGTTCCGCCAGCTCGTCGAAAAATCCGGAGATACTTGCGTTGATCAGGGGTCAGGGGAGTTTCCCAGAGAAGATCCGCCATCCCGATAATGGCATTCATTGGGGTGCGAATCTCATGGCTCATGCCGGCAAGGAACTCACTCTTCGCACGACTGGCGACTTCGGCAGCCTCTTTGGCCACGCGGAGAGCCTGTTCTATCTGCCGACGATCGGATGCCTCCAACGCGAGGGTTGCCATGGTTGCCAAGAGCCCGACCAAATGTTCTTCCTGCCTAGTCCACTGCCGCGGTGTTCCGATGGATTCAGCGCAGAGCACACCCACAAGCCTTCCCTTCTGTCTAATGGGGGCGCTGAGGAGAGATTGGATATCAAACAGCGAAAGGTAAGTGCTTGCAAGATCTCTTGTCCGCGGATCATGAAACGGACGAGCAGCTGCTACGGCACGAGGTTCTCGAGCGAGCGCTCGAAGATAGTGCCGACAGTGTGTGGATGGGATCACAACATCAGGCCTCGAGCGTCTTCGGCTAGTTTCATAGAGATCAACCAGTGTGATCGCATCGCGCTCTTTGGACAGAAGCCAAGCGCTCGAGCGTTCAACTTGAAGTAAGGCGCAAGAAGCTTTTGAGATGGCTCGGAACGCACGGGAAAGATCGCCACTATTGAGAGCTTTGCTTTGTGCCAGTGTTCGAAGTATGTCCTGATACTGATCGAGAAATGTGGTTGTGCTCGAATCGAACAAGGAAGGTACAGGGCGTGCGCGTTGACGCGTGTAAGAGGCGGTCTTCGCTGCAACCCGTCCTTGAGATTCTCCACGAGGGTGACGTGTCATGGGCGTGTAAGCAGCCGGTGAATGGGATGGTCGCGTCTAGTCGGTGTGTGCGTCCTGGACCAGCGAGAGAATACTCGCCGATTTGGTTCGATTGCGCCCCTCTTGTTTGGCTTGGTACAGCGCCTGATCAGCCGCCTTAATGAGGTCAGTGGGGGAAGAATGCCGGTTCGGAACCACACAGGCATACCCGACGCTGATTGTGACGAGCTCCCCGTCCGAGTTCTTGATGCCCAGGGATTCGACTCGCCGGCGTAGACTCTCTGCCACCTGTGCGGCGCCATCGATTCCAGTGCCAGGGAGAACCGTCACAAACTCATCTCCGCCGTAACGGGCGACTAGATCGCCAGGGCGATTTACGGAACTGGAAATAGCGGCGGACACCTGTTTCAGGCATTCATCGCCAGCCGTATGACCCTTCGTGTCGTTATAGGTCTTGAATCGGTCAATGTCGAATATGATGAGTGACAGGGGAGTCGACTCCCGTACGGCTCGCCGCCATTCCTGATCCAGAAAATCATCGAATTGACGTCTATTGGTGATGCCGGTCAACCCGTCCAAACAGGAGAGACGAAGCAGCATCTGATTAGCCTCTTGGAGTTGTCGCATGACCTCCAGGAGCTCCTGCTCACGTGCACGGCGACGGTCGACCTCGTGCACAAGCCGGAGCACCGAACGCACCCGAGTGAGCAACTCGATTTTATTAACCGGTTTGGCCACATAGTCCATCGCGCCTGCGGCAAACGCCAACTGAAGATCGACCGGGTCCGTCTTGACGGTCACCATGATGATCGGAGTGTCTCGGAAACGATCGACGGCCTTGATTTGGCGACAGGCTTCAATACCGCTCATCTGAGGCATCAGAATATCCATGAGAATGAGATCGACTCGCGCCACGCCATGCTTGCCTCCATCGAGCCCCAAATACTTGAAGGCAGCGGCAGCGGAATCCGCCGAGTGAATGTCTTCGTAGCCGGCGGCGGATAGAATGGCCTGCAACAGGAGTCGATCATCGACGGAATCATCAACAATCAGAATGCTCATATGTCCACGCGGGTTAAACGGATCACACAGGAGAATACTGGCGGAATCGTAACAGCTAGTCCTGATAAACGCCAGGATAAAGCTTTTTGAGGCAGGGCTGGCAGAGCCCATGGCTGAACTCTGCTTCTGAATGTTCACCGATGTACTCTTCGATTTGTTGCCAAAACCCGCCATCGTTGCGGATCTTCTTGCACGATGCACAGATCGGAATGAGGCCGCGCAACACTTTGACTTCCCTGAGCGCTTTCTGCAGATCTTCGTTGATGCGACGAAGTTCGGCTTCTCGCTGTTTTCTTCGGTCCATCTCGGTTTTCAGTGTCAAGGCAGAGGTGACGCGCGCGAGCAGTTCCACACTCTTGACCGGTTTATTGATATAGTCCATCGCGCCCGCTGAAAAGGCTTCCTTCAAATTGTCGAGATCGTTCTTGGCGGTCACCATGATAATTGGGATGTCCTGAAGGTGCATCTGCTGTTTGATTTGCCTACAGGCCGCCACACCATCAAGATCGGGCATCAGAACATCCATCAAGATCAAGTCGACATCGACGGAACGTTGTCCTCCATCAAGGTTCAATAACCCAAACGCAGCCTTCGCAGAGTCCGCCGCCACAACGTGGTGATGACCGGCCTTGGTCAGGATCGACCGCAGGAGGAGATGTTGGTCAGGGGAATCGTCGACAATGAGGATTGCCATCGGTATTCTTAACGGTTCAACACGAAGAAAACTAAAGGGTCAATCCCGTGGAATGCAGTATAGCAAACAGGTATGAGGGTGAATTAGGAGAGCTTGCTCTTGACGAGGTCACTGACGTGCTTGCCGTCGAGAGGTTGTCCAGCCACGCGAGCCATCACGGCTTTCATGATCTGTCCCATATCCTTCATAGAGGACGCCCCGGTTTCGCTGATGACGGATACGACAAGGGCTTCAAGTTCTTGAGGAGTCAGCGGTTTTGGGAGGTAGGCCTCAATGATTTCGATTTCTCGGCGTTCTTTTTCTGCGAGTTCCGCCCGTTGGGCTTTCTCAAACTGTTCGACAGACTCCCGACGTTGTTTCACGAGCGTCGTCATGACTCGACTCATTTCGGCATCGTCGAGATCGCGTTTCAGTTCCACTTCTTTGTTCAAGACCGCCGCTTTGATCATGCGGATCACGTCCATGCGAAGTTGATCCCGTGATTTCATAGCAAGCTTCAGATCTTCCGTCAGACGGTCGTGCAATGACATAGGAGGCCCCACACGTCACAATTTCTTTGGAAGCGCCAGCATACCGTCCCGGTTTCTTAGAGTCAATGACTGGAATTTGGGGATGGTATTTTGGTGCGCGGGTGGTATCATTTGAAGACTGTGACCCAGGAGGATCGGATGTGACAACAAGGGACGAAGATGATCGGGATCCATGAGCGAGCTATTGTGGTTGGCATGGCAATGATGCTGTTCGGTGTTGTTGGGTGCGCCACTGAAACGCCAAAGGCAGCGCCCCCGATTACTCAGGATCACGTTCGAGAACATTCCGAGCAGGCATTCGACAAACTGAAACAAGAAGAAAAAAATCGAGCAGCAGGTTCGGCAGTTGATTCTCAGTAGTTGAGACGATGCGATAGGCGAGAGACTGATACGATTCCGAAGTGAAAGATAGAGTGACATCCGCGTAGCTCTGCGGACGATGTTTGACCTGCCAATATCCTTTACTCGGTAGGTTGGTTGTACTTGGCCGAGTCTATGCTCGTTGAGTTCAAGCCCAAGAACCTCCTATACCACCCCGTTCCCATCATCGTGCCGATAAGAAATGGCCATAGCGTGCCGAAATGTCTCATCATGTCCGCCGGTAGTCATTGACCCCTTTGACGCACCTCAGTACGATAAATTCTATGGTGGAGGGAATTCAGAGGCGGACATACTCAAGCGTCTGGCGTGCCGTTTTCATAGGGAGTCTCCTTCTCACGCAGGAACAGAGCGGGATGGCCAAAGACCTGCTGGCTCCTAAGGAGCAAGAGATTACAGAGATTGGATCGACTGCAAGCCCGTCCTTTGATGAGCAGGAAAAGGGCGTTCCACAATCGCTCTTTACCTGGATCAAGATGGCGAAGGGATTTGACGTGGAATGGGACACCTTTGGGAGAAAAGGGTGGTATACGCAGGATCCACGGCTCAAACCGATCGATCCGGGTTCGGTATTTACCCCGGAGATTCCGGCCATCTACATCGTCTTTGAGGTGGCTCCACTGGAGGATCCGGCTCAATTTGCCGTGCAATGGTACCTGGAACAGTCTCGAGGTCAGACGACTGAGCATCCATTGGGTAAGGATGTGCTAGAAGTCCCTGGGCACGAACGGTATGGTTACCTTGAGTTGAAACGGTCCGGTGAAAGATGGGAAGTCGGGAACTACGTGGCAAAGGTTTACATCACGCCGTTAGGGCAACAGCCATTTCATGCAGTGAACCAAGTCGGTACCATGCGGTTTAGAGTTGAGGAGCTGGTACCTGCTTCGCCATCTGGCCAGAACTGGATCAAATAGAACGTGGGGTGCATATGGAACAGGGGATCAAGGTCACGGATCCGGAAAAACTGATGTTGCTCTATGAACGCTTTCGGGATGTCTGTTGGGTCGAAAAAGAAGTCTGGAAAGAAATCTTTATGCCACGGGAGGTGAGCGCTGGTCCGGTAAGAACCAATGTCCAGGATCGGTATGAAGTCAGGATCAGCGATCCTACGATCGAACAGGTAATTGAGTCGAATATATCTTACGGAGTGGCGGCGTTGGGCGCGGTGATTCAAGAGCACCGCGCCCATATTTCATTTATCAAGAAACCGTCTTAAAGCTGTTCCAGCGCCGCAATCCGCACGTCAATAGGCGGGTGTGTCGAAAACAAGCTCATGAATCCACCGGTTTTCCCGGAGATCTTCATGGTAGCTAACGCGTCCTGGTTTGAGTATTCGAATTGAGCTCGATTGACCCATCGATCAATCGCTTTGAGCGCACCGATCATGGAGTCTTTTCCATACACCTTGGCGGCAAACGCATCGGCGCCGAACTCCCGACGGCGTGAAAACCAACTGATGACGATGGAAGCCAGGATACTGATGACGATTTGTAACACGAGTGACAGACCGAAGCCTAATGCGGCCTGATCCCGCTCTGCGAAGAATCGACGCACCCACATCGCGATGTAAAAGACAAAGGTGTTCATCAGCCCGGCCAGGACGGTGGTGGCGAACATGTCGCCGTTGTACACGTGGCCCATTTCATGGGCCAGGACGGCTTTGACCTCGTCTTCTCTTAGGTTCTCCAGTAAGCCAGTTGAGACGGCTACCATCGAATTGTTTTTGCTTGGTCCCGTCGCAAAAGCATTCGGGTCTGGGGAATCATAGACCCATACTTCAGGCATCGTAATGTGAAGACGTTGAGCGATCTCCTGTACGGAACCATAAATGACCTGTTCTGCGCGGGAACGAGGTTGAGTAATCTGCTTGCAATTGAGCATGGCTCTCGCCATTTGTTTGGAGAATGCCAAGCTGATAAAGGCACCCCCAAACCCAAACATGGCTGCCCACACCAACGTAGAAAGATCGACCGACCCTCGAACATCGATCCCGAACATGGGCAGAATCACGTTGATCACGATCGGTGCGGTGATCGAAATCGTCACCATGATGAGAATATTTGCGATCAGCAGTAGGCCGATGCCTTTAAACCACTTCATCGTGAGCCTCCTTCGGAAAGAAACGTTCGCCTCATCAGAATACTGAGGCGAGTTGCTGAACTGCCACAATTATACACAAATTCGCCGCCTGAGATACACTGCAACGACAGAGCACATTACTTCATGCAATAAGACCTCATAGGGCAAAGTCAAGACGGTTCAATTCATGGAGACAGGTGCTTGGTATTGACCGTTTCCTGGCGTTCCTGTTAGAAACCAAATACTTAGAGTAGTAAGTGTAAGATCCCCCGGCCATATCCGGGGTGGCTCCGATTGACTCACGTCGTGGCGTCGTTCTTTTTGGTCGAGACTTTCTAAGCAGTCGCGAGATCAAAGAGGTTCAAGGGAGCTCGGGAAGTGATATGAGGGAACCGGTTCCGATGACAATTATTTCTAAACACGACCTGTTGCAGGACTTGCTGAAGAAGGTCTCGCGTCTGTTTTATACGACCTTAGCGGTAGTCCCAGCCGATGTACGTGATCAGGTAGGACTTGCCTATCTGTTTGCTCGAGCTGCTGACACGATTGCCGATACAGAACTGATTGATCGGCCACGACGGTTAGGCTTTCTCAACCGGCTTAGAGAACAGGTGCTCCGTGAGCAAGTCGACTGGTCTGAAATCCGCGCGATTCAGCAGGCGGTGGGGCTGGTGCAACAGGCTTCAGCTGAACGAATCCTGCTTGAACGATTGGATGAATGTTTCCGACTTCTCCTGGCCTGTTCGCCGGAGGATAGGCACCGGATTCAGCGGGTGATGACGACACTCACCCAGGGAATGGAAATGGATTTGAACCTGTTCCCTGGATCTTCTGTGGAGGATCTTGCTGCACTCAAGACCCTCGATGACCTGGACCGCTATACCTATCATGTGGCCGGATGTGTCGGGGAGTTTTGGACCGATCTGATGTGTGCGCATCGTAAGGCGTTAGCGAATTGGGATATTCAGCACATGTCAGACGTCGGGGTGAGGTTTGGAAAGGGGCTGCAACTGACGAACATCGTCAAAGATATCGCCCATGACCTGCAGAAGGGGCGTTGCTACGTTCCAGAAATGATGCTCGATGAAGTTGGATTGAAGCCGCAAGACCTCGTGGACCAGAATAGCCTTTCACGCCTCAGACCTGTACTGAGCAAGCTCGTTCGTCTGGCGGTTGAGCATCTTGATCAGGGGTGGCTGTACACGATGTCGATTCCGCGCCATGAAACCCGGTTGCGGTTGGCCTGCATGTGGCCGATCCTCTCGGCCGGGGAATCCCTCAGGCTCGTTATGAACTCTCCTGACCTACTGAATCCAGCCGTGAAAGTGAAAATTACTCGCGGTAAGGTCTACCAAATTATGGGGGTGACGACCGGCACGGTTGCGTGCGGGTACGCTGGGACCGCCTACTGGGGACACGTGCGGAAGCAAATCGTGTGAATGACTGATGCGTGAACGCCTGAACTCGCCGGTCTACCCGTTCTTCTTCTGCGGCTCCAATAATTTGTCACCCTTCTTAAAGACTGCGTAGATGGCTTGTGATGGACAGGCGTCCAGGCAGAGCCGACAACTTTCCAGGCAGCGCGAAGGATCGAACTTGTAGGGAGGTGTTGACAGCCATGCGCTGGTCGGGCAGATCGGTACGCACACAGCTTGGTGGGTGCAACGGTCGGGATGGCGGACAAGATGATCACGAACGATCAGCATAGGCTTCACTCCTTCAAAGAGACCTTGAGAAAAGATCTCAAACATATTTTTCTGAGGGAGGCTACTCACTGCCACTCCTTCACGAGCGCTTTGAGTCGGTCTTTGAGCTCAGGAATCTGTTCCAAATTATTGTGAATGGCACCCACAATCTTTTCCAGTCGAGCGGTTTTCAACGCGTCTTTGTCTTTCTTCACTAATCGGTCATACTCCGCGTAGGCTGCGGGATGTGCGGGTTCCAGCTGTGCCCGAGCGTCCACGAGAGCTTGGCCGATGGCCCAAGGTTCTGGAGCAAGCGGAGGGACAATCGTGAAGGATGCGTCGGTAAACACAATCACCATCGCGCCTGGCTTCCCCGTCAGTGGGAGGACGGTACGGATTGTCTTGCCCTCACACGCGTGCCAGCTGAGTACCAATCCGGGAAACTGTTGCGCGAAGGCCACCTTCTCCATATTGGCCTTCCATTTGTCTTCGGTCGGCATAAACGTTCTTTCCCAAGAACAGGCGATGGGCACACCTGGATTACCGTACGAGTTGGTCCAGACACTGCCGTTCAATTTCTGTGACAACTGGCACCATGCGCGCAATGAACTGCTCCGAAGATTCGGAAGCCGGAGCGGGCTGGACCCGTGAACGAATCCCGTCAAAACGACAGGTGCAGTACCGCTTCAGGTCAAGCGTGTCGAGTCGAGCTCGGATGTCGCGGGCCCGCTGGATTTCCTTGCGAAGCTTGTCGTTGGCAGCTTCCATCCCTGGCTTTGTGAATTTCACGCGATCATAATCGGCATCCGCAAGCCCCGTTTGTGTGCGAATAATTGTCTTCATCGGCCCGGGATCCTTCAAGCAGTCCGCGTGACGGACCGTTTCCTGTTCCGTGAACATGCGATAGCCGAATGACGCCGGTTGTTCTGCCGACACCGGCGAGGGGACTAGGCTGAAGGCCACGAGCGAACATGCAATGAGCGATGTCAGGACCAAACCTTTACGGAGGCGGGTGAGTTGTGACATGCCGCGGTGTCCCTAGAGATTGAGGGGCAAAAGTTTGAGGGGTGTCGGGTGGTCGGGCATGAGTAACCGGGTGATGATTTCGCCCTTTACGACATGCCGTTCCATGATCTCCGTGACATCGGCTTCTGTGCCGACCCAATACCAAACTCCTTCGGGATAGACCACCACGCTGGGACCGAGGGCACAATGGTCCAGGCAACCGGCCTTATTGGCGCGGACAACGCCTTTTAGGTTGAGTCGCTTGGTCTCGCTTTTGAAATGAGCATGAAGTTTCTCCGCACCTAAGTTCGCACAGCAACCCCGTGGATCATCCTTTGGCCGCTGGTTAGTGCAGATAAAAATGTGTCGTTGAAAGGCTGGCATCGGGTAATTTTGTTAGACGGGCATGGTGAGTGTATTGAGTCGCTCCATGAGTAGTCGGACTTCCGAGTCCGTGAGGAATGGGGATTGCTGGTTCGGTACACTCAGTATAATTTGGATTTCCTGCAGCCGTAACGTGGCGCGTCGGAACTCATCCCCCTTTAAAAGTTCGGAGTTCTGGCCGACTTGAAGCTTGTCGAGTTCAGCACGGATGTCGCGAAAATCTCTGTGCAGGTTTTTCTGCATGGAGCAGGAAGTGCAATACCATTGAGGAGTGTGACTGGACTGTGGTGACAGGCGATCGTACGGGCGACCGAAGAAATCTTTCCCCAAGGATAGCCTGAGGAGTGGGGTGCTCGAAGCTCCGCATGCCTGACAGTTTTCATTCCACGAGTCCATCCCTACCTCTTTCCAAACGCGTGATCACGTATCTTACAACAGGAATTTCCTGACTGTCCACGGGCGGGACGGATGTCGGAAGGTCTATCACTTGGTTTTGAGGTGTGGGTATAATTATGTGGTTGGGTCACGAGAGCGAGTCAAGGGGAGCGAGGCGGGTCTTCATGATCATCGGAATACCAAAAGAAATGAAAGATCACGAATATCGCGTTAGTCTCACGCCCGAGGCTACGGGAGTATTGTGTCGGAGTGGACATGAAGTATTCGTTGAATCCTCCGCTGGTGTCGGCAGTGGTTGTAGCGATGACGAATACCGGATGGCAGGTGCACGTGTCACTCGTTCAAAAAACGAGATCTTCGAAAACGCAGACCTGATCGTGAAAGTCAAGGAGCCATTGGTCTCCGAATGTTCACTCTTCCGTCGCGAACAAACCTTGTTTACCTACCTCCATCTAGCAGCACTACCCGATGTGACGAAAGCACTTCTGAGCACGGGGTGTACGGCGATTGCGTACGAGACGACGGAGGCGAAGGACGGAAGCCTTCCGATGCTCAAGCCGATGAGCGAAATTGCGGGACGGATGTCCGTTCAGATCGGTGCGCAGTATCTAGAAAAAATGTATGGCGGACGCGGTGTGTTGCTGGGAGGGGTTCCCGGGGTCGAGCCAGCCCATGTTGTGGTTGTTGGTGCCGGCGTGGTTGGCTCATCAGCCATTCGGATGGCGGTAGGTTTGGGGGCGAGGGTGACCGTCGTCAATCTGGATCTTGAGCGACTGCGCGTTCTCGATGATCAATATCAGGGCCGGATCGTTACGCGTGCGGCAAGTTCCGCAGCCATCGAAGAGACTGTACCAACCGCCGATTTGATCATTGGTGCGGTGCTTGTGCCTGGAATGAAGGCGCCTAAGCTGGTCTCGCGGTCGCTGGTATCACGAATGAAGCCTGGTTCGGTAATCGTGGATGTTTCCGTAGACCAGGGTGGCTGTATTGAGACGACGCGCCCAACAACCCACTCCGATCCCGTGTATGTTGTGGATGGGGTGACGCACTATTGTGTGGCAAACATGCCTGGAATCGTTCCTCGCACTTCCACCTACGCGCTTACCAATGCGACGTTGCCGTATCTGCTGCGACTTGCTTCGGATGGTGTCGATCGAGCGGTTCACTCAGACCCTGGGCTGGCAAAAGGGATCAACCTGAAAGATGGAAAAGTGACGTATCGCGGAGTGGCGGACGCTCATGGGTTGCCTTTTACCCCTCTGTTGTAAGACAATCACCACTTCAATTTCTGTCTTGGTCTTGTCGGGGCGTAGCGCAGCCCGGTAGCGCACTGCGTTCGGGACGCAGGGGTCGGAGGTTCAAATCCTCTCGCCCCGACCATACCAAGCTTGTTGGTCCCGCCGGATATAACCTGCGAGTGGTGTTGGTCCTGTACCCAGCCTCGTTGGGTTGTTCTATTGGCCGGTCGTGTCGTCGGTGTACCTGTTATCACCAGGCCCTTTCCCACGCCAAACGTTATTCTGTCCTAGCTTACGAGTAGGAGGCCACCAGCATTCTGATCTGTCCGGTCGGATGCAGGGGCAATGCTTAATGTGATGAAGGGAAGGTATCGTGCAGAAAATGCAAAACACGTGACGCATCCAAGGAGGTATGAGAATATCCGCTGAACAGAATGGTAGGCGGCGGTCGAGGCTTCATGAGCTTGGTAGGGCGAGATGAGCAGATCGGCCGATGAGCAGCCGGTTCGGGCCCATGTCGTCGTGTCGGGTCATGTGCAGGGCGTAGGCTTTCGTGCGTTTTCGGCACGGATGGCATCTAACCTCGATCTTGTCGGAGGCGTTCGCAATCTCGATGATGGTCGAGTTGAATTGGAAGTTGAAGGCGGGAAAACGGTCATTGAAACCTTCCTGCAGAAACTGAATATTGGTCCTCCAGCCGGAAGAGTCACGGAGATTGATGTGAAGTGGAGTCAGGCGGACGGGCGATATTCAACCTTCAGCATTTGGTATTAGGGACGTAAGACATCATGAGTCGGCAGCATGACGAAGAGTCCGATATGAGTGAGGCTCGGCGGCAGCCTATCGACGACATGGGAGGTTCAGAGTCTACGTATGCCTCGGACCCCGGAGAGCGAGAAACACACCGATCAGAAGGCCTAGATACACTCAAAAGCTATCTTCGTGAGGTCCGTCGATCGACTCTCCTGACGTTCAAGCAAGAACAGCAGCTTGGGAAGCGGGTGATGGCGGGGGATGAGCAAGCCCGTCAGCAGATGATTGAATCCAACCTACGGCTGGTCATCAGCATCGGGAAACGATACATGCATCGGGGGTTTCCGTTTTCCGATATCGTGGAAGAAGGCAACCTGGGCTTAATCAAGGCGGTCGAGAAGTTTAATTACAAACGGGGGTTCCGTTTCAGTACGTATGCGTCCTGGTGGATTCGACAGTATATCGAACGGGCCATTATCAATCAGGGGAAGCTGGTACGTTTGCCGGTCCATGTGGTGGAGCGTCTCAATCGGTACCTCAATCGTGTTGAACAATTAGTGCAGGAGCTAGGACGCGAACCAAGAGCTGCGGAAGTGGCTGCCAAGATGAAGACCTCTGAGGAGGAGGTGTTGGATCTGAAGCAGTTAGTACGTACCACCTGTTCGCTTGATAGTCCGCTCAGCGACCATACCGATACGTTTCTGCGCGATGTGATCGAAGATCCATCTGGACTCTCGCCGGATCAGACGGCTGATGGCGTGAGAAGGAGAGCGGAACTCATGAAGTGGGTGCGGGAGTTGCCTGAGAAAGAGCAAACTGTTATTGTATCTCGGTTCGGACTCGATGGAGACGAAGCCAAGACGTTGGAAGAGATTGGCCGTACGATGGGATTGACGCGTGAGCGAGTCCGGCAGATCGAGATGGCAGCACTGGTTCGGCTTCGGAACACCATCGAGAGAAAAACAATGACACAGGCTGATCTGCTCTAATTCTCGTGACCATCGTTAACTATAAAGCGCTCATTCGAGAAGTGCCGGATTTCCCAAAGCCCGGCATTCTGTTTTACGACATCACCACACTGTTGAAAAATCCGACAGCTGTTCAAAGCCTTGCCGACCAATTGACGACTCGCTATCTCGATCGAGGAGTCACCAAGGTCGTAGGGATTGAGTCCAGAGGATTTATTTTTGGAGGCATTCTTGCCGCGAGGCTCGGTGCTGGGTTCGTCCCGGTGCGTAAGCCTGGGAAACTGCCCGCTGATAGCTATGAAGTGAAATATAGCCTCGAATACGGTAACAACAGCCTCGCGGTGCATTGTGACGCGATCGAAATCGGAGAACATGTTTTGATCGTCGACGATCTGCTCGCTACTGGAGGAACAGCGGAAGCGACCGTCAATCTCGTTCGGCAACTGGGCGGCACGATCGTTGGGCTTGACTTTCTAGTTGAACTAAAAAGTTTAAATGGACGTGAGAAACTTGTCGGATATGACGTTCATTCGACGATCACGTATCCCTAAGTGTTTCGGCTAGTTTCCCGTTTGGCCCTTGTTCTTGGTAGAGATCCCGTGATATAGAAGCCGATCTTTTTGACCCTCCCCAACTATTTACCGTCGGAGTGCACAGTACTATGGCAACGAAAACGCAGGGCAAGAAAAAGGCTGAGGCAAAATCGAAGTCGACGGCACCCGCCGTTAAAAAGACGGAGCCGATTACGGCAGTCGCAGCGACAGCCATGAAGGCTGCCCCAGCGATAGAATCGGAAACACCTGTGCGACCGAAGGAAACTGCAAAAGAGCGAGAAGCACGTGAGCGAAGGCAGGAAGTGCTCCAGAAAATGCTGATTGGAAAGCGTCAGGAGATCATCAAGGAGATTGAAGAGAGCCTCGGACAGTCTCTCACGGAAGATCAACAACGCCGTCTTGAATCGGCACGCGATGTTGGTGATCAGGCACTCATGGATCTGGAGCGGGAACTCGGCATCTCTTTGATGGAAATGCGCAACCGTCGAAGGCAGTCGATCGATGAGGCCCTCACGCGGCTGCACGAAGGCACCTATGGCATTTGTGCTGAATGCGGAGTCGAAATCAGCGAAAGGCGACTCCAAGCGGTTCCCTTCGCCAAGCTTTGTGTGGAATGTCAATCTCGTGCCGAGCTGTTGGAAAAAATTGAGCGGGAAGAAGATCGCGACTAGTATCAAAGATTTTTACCGCCTAAGATTCCCCAGCATCTCCTCTCCTCCATGGATGGGCAAACCTCTGAACGAGCGGTCGTGCTTGCGAGTGGCGGCTTGGATTCAACGGTTGCGGCTGCCGTTGCCCGGCGAGATGGGTACCTCCTCACACTTCTGACGATCGATTACCAACAACGACATGCAGTCGAAGTTCAATGCGCCAAGCAGGTTGCGAACGCATTGGGTGCTGAGCGACATATCGTCGTGAATGTCGATCTACGTGCCATCGGTGGGTCGGCCCTCACCGACACCCTGCCGGTGCCGAAGGATCGGAGTGAATCCGAACGGAGCCAGGATGTTCCGAATACCTATGTGCCAAGTCGAAACCTGATTTTCTTATCGCTGGCAGCGGCTCAATCCGAAGTCTTGGGAGCCTCGGTCATTTATTTCGGTGCGAACGTGGTCGACTATTCCGGGTACCCTGACTGTCGCCCAGAGTTCATCAAGGCGATGGAGGCCGTGCTTCGGGTTGGTACGAAAGCAGGGCTGACAGGCCGACAGATCGAGATACGCGCACCGTTGCTTCAGTTGTCTAAGGTGGATATCATTCGCTTGGGTCTGGCTCTGCAGGCTCCATTACATCTTACGCATAGCTGTTACGATCCGGTTGGGGTCATTGCTTGTGGCCACTGTGATAGCTGTCTGATTCGAAGACGAGGATTTGCGGAGGCGGGAGTTGTAGATCCCATCCAGTATGCGGTATCTTCATAAAACTAGCGAATTCAAAGTGTGGTTGCGCCCTATGAAGTCATCACAGATATTGTTGGTGAGCTCACTTATCGTTGTGCTTGGCACGACACAAGCCTGTAGCCAGAACGGTGTCGAACCGGCGGCGACCGGAACGGTGGCCTCGGCTCCAGCCGAGTTGCGTGATGGCGAACAGAAATTCAATGCCAACTGCTCTCGATGCCACGGCATAGGCGGAGTGGGGACTCAGCAAGGCCCACCATTTCTTCACAAAGTCTATGAACCGAACCATCATGGAGATGCGGCGTTTCACCAAGCCGCCGCCAAGGGGGTGAAAGCCCATCATTGGCAGTTCGGCGATATGCCGAAGATCGATGCCGTGAGTTCGGACGACGTGGATCGGATCGTGAAGTACGTGCGCTGGCTACAAAAACAAGGGGGTATCTTCTGAATCTAGGAGGGCAGGCTCCAGCTACCGTTCATGGTGTCTGAGGAGATGGTCGCTGCTTGGGGTTCCATTTCTTCGCTCGCTCTTCCGCTTCGGTGATCTGCGCGCTCGTCATACGCGTTGCCACTGCGTTACGAGATTCAGCAGCCCGTCGCTCTCCATACGCTGCCGATAGGTTGTACCACATGTGCGCCTCAATCAGACTCTGCGACACACCACGTCCACGTTCGTACATCATCCCGAGTTTGGCAAACGCCAATGCATTTCGCTGCTCGGCGGCCTTTTGAAACCAAAACAAGGCCATCTGGTCGCTGAATGTCGCTCCCTGACCAAGCGAATAGAGTGTCCCCAGGTTGACCTGGGCATCCGAGTGTCCCTGGTCAGCGGCTTTCTTAAACCAATCCTTTGCCTCAAGGTAGTTTTGAGGGACACCCCGCCCTTCGCTATAGAATACGCCTAACTGATTTTGGGCATCGGGGTTACCAGCTTCCGCACGCTTGAGGATTTCACTGACCTCTTGTCCCCCAATGAGTGGCTGGGGGGGCGGTGCAGGGGGAGGAGTCGTACAGCCCACGGGGAGCGACAACACCGCAGCGAGTCCTGCGAAGGCAATCGATATGTAGGGCAGCTGCCACCGAACCATGTTTCTCGATGAGAACGAGATTGACCCCTGTTGACCGGTTATCCTACTCAGCAGCGGGGAGTGAGTTCAAGAACTATGTCGCGGCATAGACCGGTACGGCAAGAAACAAACCGTAATGGACAAACCTGCTTAGAACGTGCTGGTTCAACCACAGGCGAAGGGGGGGCTTCTGAGGCGAGTAGAGGCATGGAGCCTGTCAAGAATTAGGAGGGCTCATCCTCGAGTGGTGGCTCTTCGACCTTCGGCTTCCAGTTCCGTGCGAGAAATTGGGCCTTGGCAATTTGGGTGGGCGTCATATCACGGGCGAGGCGATCGCGCCACTTGGCTCCATCTTCATGCCCATTCGCCGCTGCCAGGTTGTACCACTGATAAGCTTGAACCACGTCCTTAGGAACGCCGCGGGCTTTTTCGTAATAGGTTGCAATGAGAAACATTGCCGCCCCGTGCCTTTGGTCGGCGGCCAGACGACACCACCGGAGGGCTTCTTGATAGTCCTGAGGTAGGCCACGACCGAGATCCGACAAGATACAGAGCCTGTAGAATGCTCCGGCGTGTCGTTGCATCGCGGCCATGCGATACCACCGAACGGCTTCTCTATGATCCTGTGGGAAGGCCTTTTCGTACTGCAGGCCAAGGTTGTATTGTTCCTCAGCACTCCCTTGCTCTGCCGCGGGGCGTAACTCGTCGATCCTTGTCACGGTGTCTCGTACGTCCACATAAGGGGAGGTTGGCGGATCAATGCACCCAGGCAGAGTCCAGAGGATTGTTATGAAGAGCCCGATTAGGCCTCGCCAATAGGCCATCATGATGACGTCTCCTTTTCCAACTCAACGAGCCGAGAGGCTATCGTGGTTTGAAGCCCACCAACCACGGGGCATACTCTAGCATAGATCATGTGTCAGATGGTCAACCTGAATTAGGAATGGGCATACTATCTTTATGATTGGTTAGGGGCTATTGCTTTCGAGGGAGAGAAGAGATATCAGTGGCTATGGGAAGGAGGTGAAAACCTGCCTCTTCTGGCTACGAAGAGACGGTTAGGCGAGATGCTTCTGGTAGGGCTATGGGCTCTCCTGTTTGCCGAGCCAGCTCTCGCTCAGTATGAATTCTCACCATCATCACTCG
>JAOUHJ010000071.1 GCA_029865225.1 Nitrospira sp. | reverse complement strand
GAGAATCAACTCAACGGGAATGCGCGTGCCACGAATAACGGGTTTGCCCATCATCACTTTGGGATTCATCTCAATGCGAGGTGTCGTCATGGCTTGGCTACGCTTTGTTGAGACGAGTATAGCAGACTGACCGGGCAATACCCAGCATGACGTACAGGCGTTGGTTAGAACACACGCCCGATATGTTTGGCTGATGGGCTTCGCATATGGTGAGATGCATACTCCAAGAGCCGACTCCAGCTTTCTGACCGTTTCGTTCTTACTGATCATCCAGATATTCCGCGCGACAACACCGCGGTGTAGTGCAATGAAAAGAAGGCCGGTTGGAGACCAGATCGGCTCTCCTGTGCCTGCGCGATTCAAGATCTAGCCTCAACTTCGCGACGAATCATAAATCATCCGGTGTGAGGCCCGTTACCTTTGATAGGCGAGCCAGCATGCGCGGACCAATTTCCTCGCGGTCGTGAAAAGCGAAGATTACATCGGGCCAACCGTTTCTCTGGAGTACGCGATGGGAGCCGGTCGTGCGTTTGATTTGCCAGCCGATGCGGAGAAGCGCGGAAAACACGCGTGAGGCCTGGGTCGAAGGCCACTGGCTCATGCGGCGATAAAGGAGACGTTCAGCAGTTCCTCAGGCACAGCGTCCTGGTGTTCGAGGCGATCGGCCATGGCACGGAGCGCGAGAGCCTGGACTGCTGCAAGGGCTGCGGCCTTCGTCTGTCCATAGGCCATCACGCCTGGCAACGCTGGCACCTCGCCGATCCACCGGCCGTCCGCTTCCTGTTCCAGTTCGATCTTCAGTTGTGTCATCTTGGCCATGAATAGTCTCGATACCGTATGACTGACATCAGGCTAAGCCTCTACAGATGGGAAATCAAGCAGTCACTGGATCAGCGGCGCGCCGTAAATAGGTCAATACGCATACCGGACCCAGATCGTCACCCACTCGCAGGGAGCTCTCAACTTGCAAGGGCATAGACCATTCCATTTGGCTTTTTATGCCTCGTCGGGAATAAAACTGACCTCGCAATGCACAAGGCAAGATGCGATCCTGCTTCTATTCTCTAGCTTCGACGAGCAATTGTTATTCTCCTATTCAGGACTCTGTTAAAATCGCCTTTCCCAATTTGGTATCTGGATCGGAGGCAGAATTATGCAACCTTTCTCCATTCGTCATGGGAAAGCACTCGTGGAACAGCGCATTCGGGTCACAATGAAGGACCGATTGCGCCACCGGCTATGGCTGACGGTACAAAAATACAATGAATCATATTGGTACCAGCCAGACCCTTCAGACAATTGGACTTCAAAAACAAGCATTGCAGAGCAGACCGAGATAAAGCTGAATCGGCTTCTCGGTTTTCCAGAGCTTAAGTCACGAGCTGCGGAAGATGCAGTAGGGTTTGAAGGGTATTTCATGAAGGGGTATCCCTCATGCGCACTTGAAGTGATTGAACAGTTTGCGGAAGAGCTATCCACATTCGGGGAGCATGGCTATGGTAAGCGTCAGGCGGAACATTTTCAAACAGAAATTAATGCAGCGATGATGGACTTTGAATGCCCCTGGCGCCTTTCTGATGGTCGGTTCTTTCAGATCGACGCTGAGTTCTTTCAGGCTGAAATCATTCAAAAGGGCGAAGATATTTTGAGAGAAAAGGGATTTGAGGGTGCGCACGATGAGTTTCGAGAGGCTCGTGAAGACTTCGTAGATGGAAAGACCAAAGATGTCATCTTGAAGGCATTCAAGAGCTTCGAGAGCACGTTAAAGACCGTACTCAATCAGCATAGCGGGGATATCACAGACCTGCTCCGAATGTTCCGAGAGAAGGGATTCTTGGATGATATTCCAGAAGCTCCAGCAAAGGCAATCAGTAAGACGGTACTTGGATCACTGGCAACGCTCCGGAATGAACTGGCGGGACATGGGCAAGGAAATGCAGTCATAGAAGTACCCCATCATTACGCTGTCTTAGCAATTCATCTGGCTGGTTCTTTGAATCAATTTGTTCTAGATCACTACCTAAGAAAGCAGCCACACCCCACAGTGGTGTCACCTTGTAAATAACGATATGCAGCGGAAATCAAGAGCAGTAACTACAAAGGCTGGGATCGTATCTTGTATCACTAGCTTGTTGTGACTGTATGAGAAAAAGCAGGTAGCGGAGTGCAGGCGCTATGGCCTGGCAGATGACCTGTCGATGGTGAGGCCGGTGCGGCTGTCGTCATTCAATGAGCTTTCGTCTCTCAAGCGAGGGCCTGATTGCGTCCGTTGATTGAGGTCGGAGTCTTTGGGCTGGACGCGATGGCGTGGCAACTGACACCTGGTGGAGGCGGGATTGCAGCGCCCACGTTTTGTTTTCATCGGGAGCGGGGAATCGCTCTGGATCGCACGACCTGTGCGCGGTTTGAGGGAAGATGAATCCAGACCCTGTGCCGAGGCCACAGTAGCGAGGATGACGATGGAGGCCACCGCACTCCATTGAACCAGAATTGTTCTCATCGAGTCTAAGCCTAGCAGGAGTTGAGCAGGCGTCAATGAATACTGGGATGAGGATCACGTGTGAGGGTTAGAGCAGCGTCTGGAGCTTGCTCAAGGTTTCCATGACTACGTTGAGGGAGGCTGCGCCTTTCTTGACGGCCTTTCTCGCTTTCCAATCCAGGCTCTTCACTTGATCTGCCAGTACCACGCTCATCCTCTGAGGGTCGTCACTCACTACGACTTCAAAAGGATACCCCTTCTTCTGGCTGGTCATGGGGCAGCAGAGCATCAATCCAGTGACCCGATTGTAGTTTGCCGGTGACAGGACGAGTGCAGGCCGATGTCCGGCTTGCTCATGGCCGGATTGCGGGTTGAATTGTAACCACACGATATCCCCTCTGTCTGGAACATAGGCGGATTTCTTCATCACCAGATCTCGCGGCCGACCGGAGCACCTGTATCTACTTCACCGTGCAAGTTCTTCGAGGTGATCCGTTTGACAAGGTCGTCAAGGCGATACACTCGCCGTAATTGTGGTTTCAGCACGACATTCCCATCCTGCACCTCGATTTCCAAATCGTCCTGAGCTTTGAGACCAACTTGCACCGCGACACTCTTTGGAACTCGAATCGCTAGGCTGTTCCCCCACTTCTGCGCCGTAGTTTTCATGCGGTGCCCTCCTGCGTAGATACGGTGTAGATACTATGCCGGTTAGTCAGCTGCGTCAAGACCTCGATTCCATGCATCTATGTCAGGACTCATTCTGATAGACGACTACGACTGTTTTTCGGGTTCTGTGAGGATGCTCAACCAATACCGGGTATGTTTGAGTTCGCCGGTTTTTCGGAATGCGCCGAGTTCGACGAGGCTCTGTAAATCCCTGGTGGCGGTGGCTCTGGAGGTGTTGGTGATTTTGAGATAGTTCTCTGCACTGAGCCCGCCTTTAAACCCGTCCAGCCCTTCCCGAAACATGCGCGCCAGTGCTTTGTCCTGCCGTTCATTAATCTTTCCACGCAGCCGGTCATAGAGCCTGGTTTTGGCAATGAGAAAATCAATGAGGCGCTGGGTGTACTGTTGGGCTTCCAACACGGTTCTGGTGAAATAGAGGAGCCAGTCTGTGATGTTCAAATCCTTACTGTTGTCCTCAAGGGCCGTATAGTAGGCCTTCCGGTTCCGGCAGATCGTCTGGGACAGTGCGATGAGCGTCGGTCGTCCCAAGCTCTGAGACAAGGCCTTTTCTGACAGCGCTCGTCCAATTCGTCCATTGCCGTCTTCGAATGGATGGATCGATTCAAAGTAGAGGTGTGCGATGCCTGCCCGGGTCAATGTCGGGAGTGGCTGTTGGCCATCCGGTGCCGTGTGGTTGAACCATGTGAGAAATCGGTTCATCTCCGTTGGGATTTTGTCCGATGGCGGCGCTTCGAAATGCACTTTGGGCGTTGCGATCGGGCCTGACACGACTTGCATCGGATTCTCTGTGGTCCGATACGCTCCGATCGTAGTCAGGTCTTTTCGTCCACGCATCAGCATCGCATGCCAGCGGAAGAGCTGTTCTTCAGACAGCGCGACGCTGGCGTGCTGATAGAGGTCGGACATGAGGGCAGCAATGCCCGCTTCGGCAGGAGGGACTTTCCGGTTATCCGTATCCAGTCCGAAATTCCGGCGAATGGAGGATTGCACGGAATCACGGTTGAGTAATTCTCCCTCGATCTCTGAAGTGGTGACGGCCTCATTACTGATCAGCTCGATGGCGAGCTGCGACTTATCACATTCCGTGAGATGTTTGATGGCGCCATGAACCATTCCCGCTTCATGGATAAATTGGGTCTCGTTCGGGGCAAGAGCCTCCCTGTCATAGGTGAAGTTCGGCCAGTCGTCTTCTTGCCAATTCCAGGTCATGAGCGATAGACCTCTCACGTATGGCTCACAATAGACCAATTTCATGAGTTATAGAAGCGCTTTCTATAACTCATGGGCGCAATCGACCGCTGGTGTATCTATGGATGGCTGACAGGCCTTAGCGTCCCATGTCGGTTCCAGCAGTTGAAGATCCTGCACGGTCAGCGTCGCGACACCGAAGCTTTCCTCCACTAGGCCACGGACGAGATAGGGCTGGTTTGAGGAGAGGAGATGGCAGTAGCGGCGATAGACTTCGGGGAACAGTGTGGCATCGTAGAGGGCTGTGACGTCTTCCAGCGTGATGAATTCCATGGCCTGGCCCTGCTTGGTTTCAGCAGACTTCTCTGTGATCAGCACACCGACCATGGTGATGCGCTGGCCGACAAACTGATGCATCTGTGAGGCGGGAACTGGTTTCAGCCGTTCGATGTGCTGGCGATAGAGGGTCAGAGGATGGCGACTGGACAGAAATCCGAACGATTCAATTTCATGGGCTCGTCTCTGAGCGGCTGCATAGTCGTCCGGGATCGGGAGAGGGCCTGCCGTGGTATCGCTTTCCACATACAGCCGCCACATTAACGCTGGTCTGGTCAGTTCACCGGCGATGGAATCACAACAGCCTGCTCGGACCAAGGCTCTAGCCTGTGCCGGCTCGGGTTTTACACGCTGGAGAAAGTCTTGGAAGGATCGATAGGGACCGTGCTGGATACGCTCGTTGACAATCCTCTCGCCGAGGTCTTTGGGGATGGTCTTCACTTGCATCAAACCCATCCGCAGCCGCTCGCCTTCACCGCGATAGGCCCAGGCGCTCTCGTTGATATCCGGCAGGAGAATCGCCAGTCCCATGCGCCGAGCTTCCGAGAGATAGGCGAAGGTCGAATAAAACCCGCCATGGTTGCTGATGACGGCGGCCATGAACTCCGCGGGATAATGCGTTCGCAGATAGGCCGACTTGAACGAGACCTGCGCGTAGCTGGCCGAATGGGGTTTGCAGAAACTGTAGCCGGCGAAGCTCATGATCATCTTCCAGATCTTGTCGATCGTCTCCGGTGATGCGCCATTTCTTTTGGCACCTCGGCAAAACTGCTGATAATAATCTTGCAGCTGTCGCTGTTTGTGTTTCTTGCTGATGATCTTGCGAAGCTGATCCGCATCTTCAACGGAAAAATCGGCCAACGCCATGGCGACCTTTGACACGTCTTCTTGATAGGTCATGATGCCGTGGGTCTCGTCCAACACTCCGTCCAGCTTGGGATGGAGAGATGGGCGAATTCCTGCATGTGCACGACGGATAAAGTCTTCGACGAAGAGATTCGTGGCGGGTCTGACGAGGGACGAGACCATGACGAGGTATTCGAAGACATCGGCCTCCGCGCGGCGATGTGGAGGCATGCCGAGCCACAACTTTCTTAATAGGAGACGAGTGGCGGGCGACTCGACATAGAAGCAGCCGATCGTATCGCCGCGTCTGACGGCTTCTTGCGTGGCAGCATCGTCCAGGGGATCCCATGTCGCGTAATCGATCTGTCGGCCTGTGTGTTCGGCGATGGCGGCGAGGGCATCCCGGATCACCGCCAAGGAACGGTTCCCAAGGATGTCGATCTTGACGAGACCGGCCTCCTCCGTCTGGTCTTTTTCCCACTGAATCACCGGCAGACCCTTCGCTGTGTATTCGATCGGTACATAGCGCCTGATCTCGTCCGGTACGATGACGACTCCGCCGCAATGCATGGAGAGGTGACGAAAGTGATCCTGCACTTTCAGCGCCTGCAGTAGGATCTCGGGCCAGGGTGTTTTCAATGTTAACGTTTGTGAAAGGCGATCGAGCCACTGCTCGATCGTCGGGGGAGTGAAAAAATTCAATACGCCCTTCTGGCGCACGATTTGCGACAGGATCTTGCTGATTTCCTCGGCGGGTATGCCATAGACCTTGGCTGTTTCGCGGATCGCCGCCCGAAAGCCGAGACCGTTCTGGTTTGCCACCATGGCGGCTTGACGCTCACCATAATGCTCGAACACCCAATCCAACATGCCGTCGCGCTCGTCCCAAGGAAAGTCGATGTCGATGTCCGGCGGGTCTTTCCGGCCTGGATTGAGAAACCGCTCGAAGAAGAGGTGGTGTTTGATCGGATCGACGTGGGTAATGTTCAGACAGTAAGACACGATCGAGGCGGCAACCGATCCACGACCACAGGTGCGGGGTGCTTGGCTGACGATTTCCTCCACGACAAGAAAATAATGGGCGAAGCGTTTGGCTCGAATGATGGTCAGCTCTTTTTCAATCCGGTCGCGAACCTCTTGCGTGATGACTCCGTATCGATCCTGTGCGCCGGCATAGGTTTTGTCTTTGAGAGTCACAAATGCATCTTCATCGGTCAGTCGACGGAAGGCTGGAAAGATGCTTTCGCCGAAACGCCAATCGCTGTAACAGGCCTCGGCAATGCGAACAGTGTTCTTTACTGCTTGAGGGATATGCGGAAAGTGAGATGCCATGAGCGCAGGGGGCATCAGCCACTGCCTCGGCATACAGCAAGCCTCTTCTGGTAATCGCGACAGGGTTGTGTTGAGGGCGATGGCACGCAACAGACGATGGGTGGCAAAGTCGTCTGGATGAGAAAAGTACACACGATTGGTGGCGACGGGCGGTAGCTCGGTTCGCCGACTGACGAGAACCGCCTCGTGCATGGTCGGTCCCGGCGTCAGCTCGACGTACAGATCTTGCCGTGAATCTTGCAGCCAAGCTGTGAGGGCTACTGTATCGTCCGTGAAGATGATGAGCCCGCTGCGATAACGAGAGACGGACGTGAGAACGTCGAACGAGGGATTGCAATGGCGCTCCGACAGCAGGCGACAAAGGTTGGCATAGCCGTCAAGTGTTTTAGCCAGCAAGACTGCGCGATGGCCGACGGTCGTCAGTTCAGCGCCGAGAATCGGTCGGATGCCATGCTGCTTGGCCTGCTCGATGAATCTGATAGCTCCGTACAATCCATTCGAATCGGTCAGGGCTACAGCCGGTGAGCCCTGTTGCTGCGCGAGGGCGCAGAGTTCTCCCAGTGGCGATACGCCTCGCATCGGCGAATAGGTGGAATGGACATGGAGATGCACGAACTGAGTACCCGTCATCGTAATGTTCGCCCCCAAGACAAGGCTTGTTCGCCGAATTTTGCGCGAATCTGATCCAGCGCCAGCGCGAGGCGGTGAGCGCGGGGAAGCGACAGAGAGTCCGATCCGTCGAAGAGCGACAGTTGCTGCGCCGGAGGTTCCAGCCGACTGACTCGAAGCATCATCCGTGTGAGACGCACCCGTCGGGTGAAACAGCGGTAGAACAGTCGTATCAGTGCTGGTTGGAGGTCGACTTCCCAAAAGGTGCCTTGCGGCAATGGCTCCTCCGCTGTCCGCTCGACATGGTCGCTGTGCCGTATCGTCAGCATGATCAGCCGGCACACACGCTGGTGTTGCCGAAGCGTTGTGCAAATCTGTTCCAATAGCCGGTATAGCCGTCCCAGTAAGACCCGATCATCTATGTCATCTGGATCGAGATGAAGCGAACGTTCGATAACCGGCTGTGCGATCGGGGGATGCACGGGAGAACAATCGATGCCTTGAGCCCAGTCGTGCAGCATATTGGCAGGAGTGCCGAGAATGGCTTGCAGGTGTGCGAGTGAAACAGCGGCAATCGCTCCGAGTGTGAGGAGATTGACATCTTTCAATCGTTGCCAAATGCGGGAGACGGTAGCTCGGTGAAGGCCGGGGAGCACCATGGTCGGCAATGGAGCGAGAAATGACTGTTCGGCCCCTGAGTGGATCGACAAGACTTGAGGTGGCTTCGTCAGCGTGATCGCGGCCAGTTGTGAGACCAACTTGTTGCCCGCCAGTCCGATGGTGCTCGGCCATCGTTGTTGATGGGCCAGCTCTCGACTGATGCGTGCTGCGAGATCGATGGGGGGACCAAAGAGTCGGGTCGTGCCGGTGAGGTCGAGGAAGAGCGAACCGGGTTTGATCGATTCCCAGACCGGCGCAACGGATGAGATGTGCCGTTGCAGTTCACGGTGGGCGGCGTGAGCGAGCGATGGATCCGGGGGGATCACTCGCAGGCCAGGGCAGATGAGCCGTCCGAAGTCGATGGAGATGCCAGGCTGAAGACCTTCCTGGAACGCTTCCGTAGAAATTTCTTGAATGACTGCACGGGGCGTATGGGTTGGTGCCACGGCTACTGGTCTATCTCGAAGAGACCGGTCGACTGCCCGGGCCAATACAATTCCAAAGGAAGGAATACGAAGGCAGACAATATGGCGGTCCATGGCAACTCACCTAGTAACCAATGGTTACACTTTGATGTGTTTCTGTCAATGGCGGTAAAGCCCTTCATGAAGCCCAAAGTCAGATCGATAGCTCGTACGTCAGGCTGGTTTTGAGAAACCGCTCTTGAGCAGATTGCCCCAGGCTTTATTGACAGTGTGAGAAATCCTGTGCTACGGTCCGCCGTTCTGTTCGTCAAATAGGTACCCTACACCTCGCTCCCGACTGGTTCGGGGGCCTTTGTCCAGGAGGATCGCTGCATGGAGCTCTACGAGTCTCTGTTTATCATTCGTCCGTCCGTTTCTGATGAGGAGACAAAAACCCTCATCGACAAGATGAAAAGCGTTGCCGATAAGACCGGCGCCGAGTTCATCAAGGCCGAAAATTTAGGGAAGAAGAAGCTCGCCTACGAAGTGCGGCGTGAGCGGAAGGGTACGTACGCCTATTTCTATTTTAAGGCGCCGAACAACACCGTCGGGGAATTGGAACGGGCCTACCGTTTGGAAGACAACATTATCAAGTTTCTGACGGTGCACCACGAAAAGCCGTTGGTGGAACGGCGTCCGATCGAAGCTTCAGCACAGGGGTCTGACGGTGGCCGGGTTTAATAAAGTCATCTTGATGGGGAATCTCACCCGGAACCCTGAGCTTCGGTACACGCCGAACGGGACGCCGGTAGCGAGTTTCGGCCTGGCGGTGAGCCGTCGGTTTAAACAGGGTGAAGACCTGAAGGAAGAGGTGTGTTTTGTCGATATCGTGGTGTTCGGCAGGCAGGCGGAACATTGCGGACAGTACCTGAGCAAAGGGAATGGGGCCATCATCGAAGGTCGGTTGCAACAGCGTCGATGGGAAACCGAAGACGGCCAAAAACGTAGCAAGCATGAAGTGGTCGCGCAAACGGTGACATTCATGCCGAAACGTCAAGATGGCGGTATGAGCGCCGAACCTCCGATGCATGACGACCCGGGGTATGACATGAGCGAAGAAGGTTAATGCCAAGCGCATGAGGAGGCAGTATGGATCGAGGTGACAGCGAACGCGGAGGCGGGGGGCGGTTATTTCAGCGAAGACGTCCCTGTCGATTTTGTTTGGATAAGATACCGATCGATTTCAAGGATGCCGGCTTGCTCAGGAACTTTTTGACTGAGCGCGGGCGCATCGTTCCTCGTCGTATTTCCGGGAATTGTATGCGGCATCAGCGTGAACTGACGGTGGCCGTCAAGCGGGCGCGGCATATCGCCATTATCAGTTTTGCTGAAGAGCGATGAAGAACGTGCTCGGCGATTTCGATGCATTCATCCAGGACAGCAGTACGTCGTCGAGAATGACTATGGATATCTTGACACCGAAAATCGCGGATATCACGGCCGAGGGCCTTTCCTTGTCGGGAGACCTGACAGGCGAAGAGTTGGGGCTTGCTGATGCCGATGTGTCGATTCGCGGAACGGTGGCAGTGGGATTGGATCTTCGAGCGATCGAGCGTACCTTTTATGTGACGGGAGTTGTGGAAGGGACGGCGATTCGTCAATGTGCGCGCTGCCTCAAGGCGTTCGATGATCCATTAGCGTTTTCGTTACGAGTCGTGTACGAGCGGGAAACGAAAGTGACGGCGCCTGTGTCAAAGCGCGACGACATCCGAAAGAAAAAGACAACGACACTTCCTGAGGTTGAACAGGAACAGCAGGACGACGATCGCTATTACTTTACGGGTGACCATCTGGAGCTGGCTCCGATGTTGCGCGAACAGGTGATTCTCGCATCTCCGATGCACCCTCTCTGTTCCGACACATGCCTTGGGTTGTGTCCACGATGTGGGAAAAACTTGAACGAAGGACCCTGTCACTGTGCCGCAGAGCCGATGGAAGGTCCATTTCAGGTGTTGCGCACGATCAAGGAAAAACTGCGAGAGTCCAGCGATTAGTGAACGACATTCAGGGTCGAGAGGAAGAAGGAGTCACCATGCCGAATCCAAAACATAAACATTCACGGGCGAGACGCGATAAGCGCCGTACCCAAAAGCTGCGTATGACCCTACCAGGAATGGCGGTGTGTCCACAGTGCCATGAGGTAAAGCTGCCGCACTATACGTGTTTGAACTGCGGCACCTATAAAGGCAAGGCTGTTATTCAGGTTGAGGAAGCGTAAGCGGAAGTCGAATATCCGCCATCGTGCCCAGACGCTGGACATTGACGGAGTACGGTACGTTCCTGGGCGCAGTCTTGGCCGTGTTGTTGGGAGTTGCCTAGCGAACACGGCGGTCCGCTGCAGAGAGATTCCAGCGCGTTCGTTGTGAACTAAAGGGGGCGACGCGTGGTCAGCCACTCTTTCCGACGTCATCTGTGAGTACACCATCTCGTATGAAGATTGCGCTTGATGCGGTGGGGGGAGACCATGGCCCCGCCCCGTGCATCGAGGGTGCCGTTCAGGCTGTGAAAGAGTTCGACGTCGAGATTATCCTCGTCGGCGATGAAACCACGCTCAAGCAGGAATGTGCTCGTCTCGCCTGTCACGATTCCCGCGTGTCCATTCGCCATGCGTCACAGGTTGTTGAGATGCATGAATCGCCTGCCGCAGTGGCTCGGAAAAAGCGGGACTCGTCCATCTGGGTCGGAACGGAGCTCGTGAAGAACGGCCAGGCTGACGCGATCGTGAGTCCCGGTAACACCGGGGCGAGTATGGTCGCCTCCTTCTTTTTGTTAGGGTTGGCAAAGGGGGTTGAACGACCGGCCATCGCGACCAGTCTGCCGACGCTGAGCGGGGAAGCGATCATGCTGGATGTTGGAGCGAATGTCGACTGTACCGCCACGCACCTTGAGCAGTTTGCGGTGATGGGGAACGAATATGCAAAGCATCTGCTGGGGAAGCCGAATCCTCGCATCGGGCTACTGAGTATCGGAGAGGAAGATACCAAGGGTAACGAGGTTACCAAAGAGGCGTTTAAGCTGCTCAAGAGCAGTTCAATGAATTTTGTCGGGAATGTTGAGGGGCGCGATGTCTACAGTGGAATCGCCGACATTGTGGTGTGTGACGGGTTTATCGGCAATGTCGCACTGAAAATTTCAGAAGGAGTCGCAGCGATGATCAAGCGGCTCCTGCTCAAGGAAATCTCCGGCCATTTTCTTGGCCGGCTTGCATACCCCTTCATCTCTGGTCCGCTACAGAATCTCAAGCGGAAAATTGACTATGCCGAGTTTGGCGGGGCTCCGCTTCTCGGAGTCAACGGGATTACGATGATTTGTCATGGGCGTTCGTCGGCCAAGGCTATTAAGAATGCGATTCGGCGAGCCAAAGGAATGGCCGAGGGGAGGGTTCGAGAACAGATCCAGCGAAACATTGAAGCCAGTCACTCCCACCCGCCGGTGGAGCTCGAGACATGAAAGCGCGCATCGCTGGAACCGGTTCCTATGCCCCCACCAGGGTGTTGACCAATGCGGACCTTGAGGGCATGGTCGCCACCTCCGATGAGTGGATTCGAGAGCGGACCGGCATTCGTGAACGGCGAATTGCCGCGACGGGAGAAGCCTGCTCGGATCTGGCGGTTCAAGCCGGGAAACGGGCCTTGGCGGCTGCCGGTGTGGCGGCGAGCGATCTCGACATGATTTTGGTGGCGACGTGCACGGGTGACTTCCCGCTTCCGGCCACCGCGTGCCTTGTGCAGCATCAACTAGGCGCCATGAAAGCCGGGGCCTGTGACCTTTCCGCAGCCTGCTGCGGGTTCGTCTATGCGTTGTCCGTAGCGGATGCCTACATTAAAACGGGGATGCGCCATGTCTTGGTGATTGGATCCGAAGTGATGTCTGCCATCACCGATTGGACCGATCGGAATACGTGTGTGCTGTTCGGGGATGGGGCAGGGGCGGTTGTCCTCAGTGCGAGCGATGGTGAGAGGGGAATTCTCTCTACAGACCTCCGTTCCGATGGAACGCTCTGCGAGTTGATTATGGTGCCGGGGGGAGGCTCGCGAACGCCACCATCCGAAAAAGTGCTGGCGGAGCGTCTGCACTATATCAAGATGAAAGGCAACGAAACATTCAAAGTCGCAGTGCGCACGCTGGAAGACATCGCTCGTGCGACCCTTGCAGCCAATCATGTCGAGGTGGAAGATCTTGATCTCTACATCCCTCATCAGGCCAACGTACGGATTCTCAAGGCGGTGATGGAACGGCTCGGTCTTCCGATGGAAAAAGTGCTCCTCAATCTGGATCGGTATGGGAATACGTCGGCGGCATCAATTCCGATTGCGCTGGATGAAGCGGTTCGTGAGGGCCGTATCAAGGACGGCTCTTTAGTGATGCTCGGGGCGTTCGGAGCTGGATTGACATGGGCCTCTGCGATGATTCGGTGGTAGACGGCCATTCTGGCCGTTCAGTGAAGGTGGTAGGTGAAAACTTTTCCCGTTGACTTTGCACGGTATTTCTAAGATATCTAACCCCCCATGGCTTTAGAAATCGGGTTTGTTTTTCCAGGGCAAGGGTCCCAATCGGTTGGAATGGGAAAGCTGCTCTATGACGCGTATCCCTCGGTCAGGTCCGTCTACGAGGAGGCCTCCTCGGTCCTGGGATATGACGTCGCCGCATTGTGTTTTACCGGACCTGCGGAGCGGCTCAATCTCACGGAATTTACCCAGCCGGCTCTCCTGGTCAGCAGCATGGCGGCATTTACACTCTTGGAACCGGCTGGGATCAAGCCGGTTGCGGTG
Source organism: Nitrospira sp. (assembly GCA_029865225.1). Lineage (GTDB taxonomy): Bacteria > Nitrospirota > Nitrospiria > Nitrospirales > Nitrospiraceae > Nitrospira_D. The sequence continues at coordinate 7,043 of JAOUHJ010000071.1, read as the reverse complement.
GCAGGCCATAGTCTCGGCGAGTACTCGGCGTTGGTTGCGGCAGGCGGACTTGGATTTCGAGATGCCGTGGGCCTGGTTCAAAAACGGGGGCGCTACATGTCTGAAGCCGTGGCCCCAGGAACTGGTCTGGTGGCGGCATTGTTGGGCTTGACGGCTGAGGTGGTAAGGGATGTTTGCCGGCTTGCGTCATCTGCCGGAGTTGTTGCGGCGGCCAACTTCAACTCCCCGGGACAGGTGGTCATTGCCGGAGAAAAGGCAGCGGTAGAACGGGCGATCGAATTGGCGAAAGCCCAAGGCTGTAAAAAAGCTATTCCTCTACCAGTGAGTGTGCCGGTTCATACGCCGTTGATGCAACAAGCTGCTGATCGATTGGCAAAGGATTTGGCCCAGGTGAGGTGGTCGGACCTCCGTGCGCCGCTGGTGAACAATGCTGAAGCGAAAGCAATTCGTCGTGCCAATGAGATTCAAGCATCGCTGATCCGCCAGTTACCGTCTTCTGTCTTGTGGGAGGATACCGTGCGCACCATGGGGACGATGGGAGTCACGACGTTCGTCGAGGTCGGCCCGGGGACCGTCCTCACGGGATTGATCAAGCGAATTTTGCCGGATGCAAAATTAATGAACGTCAACGATCCAAAGTCGCTCGATGCGACACTCGCGGCGGTCAGCTAAGCCCTGATTGACTTTGCAAAGAAAACCAGGTGACGAACTCCCTGTTGGCCTGTTAACGTATCGCCTGAAAGGTCTCTTATGTCACTACAAGGAAAAACTGCGATTGTAACCGGCGCTGCTCAAGGTATCGGCCGAGCTATTGCTGAAAGCCTTGCCCAAGCTGGTGCCGATATCGCCGTGGCCGATCTCGATCCTGGGCGCTCCCTCGAAACTATCGGGGCCATCGAGAAGCTCGGGAGAAAGGCGTTAAACTTGAAAGTCAACGTTGCTGACAGCAACGAGACCAAAGCGATGGTTGAGCAGGTGATGAAGGCCTGGGGAAAGACCGACATCCTGGTCAACAATGCCGGAATTACTCGCGATGGGCTGCTCTTGCGGATGAAGGAAGAGGATTGGAATCTCGTTCTTCAGATCAACCTGAACGGTACCTTTAACTGCACGAAGGCTGTGTTGCAGCCGATGACCAAGCAACGATATGGCCGCATCGTGAATATTGCCTCGATCGTGGGAGTCATCGGGAATGCCGGCCAGGCAAATTACTCTGCGTCGAAGGCCGCTGTCATCGGATTCACCAAGACGGTTGGGCGGGAATATGCCAGTCGCAACGTGACGGTGAATGCGGTGGCGCCGGGGTTTATCGATACGGCCATGACCCACGGGCTTCCCGACGATGTGAAGGATACGTTGTTGAAACAGATTCCGCTGGGTCGATTAGGAACGCCCGGGGATATCGCTGCAGCTGTGCGGTTTCTCGTGTCCGAGGAGGCGGCGTACATTACCGGTCATGTCCTGCACGTGAACGGTGGGATGTTGATGGTCTAGAAGCATACACTTAATCTTTGGTGTACGGCCGTTTCAGATCCCCATGGAACGGTGGAGAGGGAGTCATATTGGGGAAGGAGGTAGTCATAGCGATGGCAACTGTCGAAGAGCGAGTCAAGAAGATTATTGCTGAGCAACTCGGTGTGGAAGAAGATGAGGTGACGCCGGAAGCCTCCTTCGTCGAAGATCTTGGCGCGGATTCGCTCGATACCGTCGAGCTTGTGATGGCGCTCGAAGAAGAATTCTCGATCGAAATTCCCGATGAGGATGCTGAGAAGATTTTGACTGTCGGGAAGGCGTTGGATTATATCAAGGAAAAATCCTAGGCATGGCACAAGAAGTCTCCAATCCGGCCGCGCGACGTGTTGTGATAACCGGTCTTGGGCTGGTTACCCCACTCGGCACGGGTGTGGAGAAGACCTGGAAGGCGATCTGCGCCGGTGAGTCCGGGATCGCGAGAATCACCAGGTTTGATCCGACAGGATACGATGCGCAGATTGCGGGTGAGGTCAAGGATTTTGATCCGGCTCGGTTCATTGAGAAGAAAGAAATTAAGAAGATGGATATGTTCATCCACTACGCTGTGGGGGCTGCCCAATTGGCGGTGGATGACGCCGGGTTAAAAGTCAAGCCGGAGGAAGCCACCAAGGTTGGGGTGTATATCGGTTCTGGAATCGGCGGGCTTGGGTCGATCGAGCACTATCATGATGTGCTCAAAGAGAAGGGACCCGGTCGAGTCTCTCCATTTTTCATCCCCATGACCATTATCAATCTTGCCTCGGGGCAAGTCGCGATTCGGATCGGCGCCAAGGGTCCGAACTCGTGTGCCGTGACGGCGTGTGCTACGGGCAATCACTGTATCGGCGATGCCTACCGACTGATTCAGCGAGGTGATGCCGATGTGATGGTCGCCGGAGGAGCCGAAGCCGCGGTGACCCCGCTTGGGGTTGCTGGATTTGCCTCAGCCAAAGCGTTGTCGTTCCGGAACGACGAGCCGACGAAAGCGAGTCGCCCGTTCGACAAGGACCGAGATGGGTTTGTGTTAGGCGAGGGGGCGGGTGTGGTGGTCATCGAAGAACTGACACACGCCCTTCGGCGCGGAGTGAGAATTTACGGTGAAATCATCGGGTATGGGATGAACAGCGATGCCTATCACATAACGGCCCCACCGGAAGAAGGTGAGGGGGCTGTTCGTTGTATGGAATTGGCGCTCAAAGATGCCGGGATTGCACGTAACCAGATCGGCTATATCAATGCGCATGGGACCTCGACTATGGCCGATGCCATTGAGACTCGAGCGATTAAACAGGTGTTCGGTGAGCAGGCCTTTCATATTCCTGTCAGCTCAACCAAATCCATGACTGGGCATTTGCTTGGTGCCGCGGGTGGGATCGAAGCCGTTTTCAGCATCCTCGCCGTCTATCACGGGATTCTTCCGCCTACGATCAATCTTGACCACCCTGATCCAGCCTGCGATTTGGACTATGTTCCTAACAAGGCACGGCCTGCTGCCATACAAATGGCGCTGTCAAATTCGTTCGGATTCGGTGGGGTCAACGCCTGTTTGATCTTCAAAAAGCTAGACCCTTAAGTACGCGTGTCGCCATGAAACCGGCTTCTTCAGCCGATTCTCCTCCGAGCATATCCAACTACCGATTTGTGAATGCAGCTTTCTTGAACGAGGCGCTGACACACAAGTCGTACGTGAACGAGCAACGAGCCTCAGGGCAAAACCACAATGAACGGCTTGAATTTCTGGGCGACGCGGTCCTGTCCCTTATTATCAGCGATTATCTTGCGAGTCGATACCCTGAATTGAGCGAAGGTGCCCTCTCGCAGCTCAAGGCTAAATTGGTGAGCGAGGCTCCATTAGCCAAGGCCGCCAGGCGTCTTGATCTTGGCGCGAGGTTGAAACTTGGTCGTGGCGAGGAGCTCTCGAAAGGTCGGGAGAAACCATCACTGCTCGCCGATGGCTTGGAAGCAGTCATCGCAGCGGTTTATCTTGATGGAGGCCTTGAGGAAAGTCGCAATTTTACGATCCACATCTTGGGTGAAGAGCTACGCCAGATCGATGAGTCGCAAATGAAGCCTGGTGGAGGTGACTACAAGACACGCTTTCAGGAGTGGTGTCAGAAGCATCATGACGTGTTGCCACGGTACGTGATTGCGCGGGAAACCGGGCCTGATCATCAGAAGTTGTTTGAGGTCGAAGTATTCCTGAATGATGCAATCTATGGTCTTGGTCGAGGGTCCAGCAAAAAAGAGGCAGAGCAGCAGGCAGCGCAACGAGCACTTGAGCGGGTTGAGCGCGGTGGCACTTTTCCATTAGGATGATACAAATCAGTCATATGTACGGTTGGGGAGGACAAGAATGCTGAAGCAAGGAAGAGGGCGAATACTTATGGGGCTGTTGGCATGCGTGATATGGTCAGCCTCAAGTATCGAGTCAGTCATGGCTGCTGATCCGGCACCGAAGGCGCCGAGGGCGATCATCAAAACGAAATTCGGCGATATTGAAATAGAGTTCCATCCAAATGTGGCGCCGAAACATGTGGAGAATTTTGTTAAGCTTGCGAAAGACGGGTTTTACAATGGAACGATTTTCCACCGTGTCATTCCTGGGTTCATGATCCAAGGCGGCGATCCGAATACGAAGGATTCCCTCAAGAAGGAGACCTATGGCCAAGGTGGACCAGGCTACACGGTCAAGGCGGAGTTCAACGATATCCCACACAAGCGCGGTATTGTCTCTATGGCACGAGCGGCTGATCCGGACTCGGCAGGTTCTCAGTTCTTTATCGTCGTAGAGGACTCACGGTTCCTGGATCGTAAATATTCCGTATTCGGCCAGGTCAAAAAGGGAATTGGAGTGGCCGACAAGATCGTCAATCTACCTCGAGACGAGCGGGATAATCCCAAGGAACGTGTGGAGATGACAGTGACCATTGTTGAGTAATCACGATTCGATGATCCGTTGAGGAGCAGACTGGTTCCCCTGGGCATTGTCCAGGGGCCGTGTCTCTCCGCTCCATGTGAGTCATTCCGTACTCTCGGAACTCCCTACTCCTGAGGGGTGGCTTTCGAGGGGTTTCCCCCAGCCTGTTTGGCCGCTATTCTTAGCGTCGCGTTCTTCGTCTCCTCAAAGGAGGGCCCATGAACCCAGTTGTGACGCGCCGCATGTACCGTCGGGTCTCAGCCGATTATGCAAGTTGTTATCTCATGGGCTCGGTACTGAGACAGGCAGTCATACGAGACATCTCCCTAAATGGAGTTCGGATCCAGTGCTTTTCGGAGCCTCCAGAGAACCCGTTGGTCATGGTGCGGCTCTGGTTGCCGGGACAACAGGAGAGTCTCGATGTTGATCAGGCGATGGTACGATGGGTGCGAGGGCAGGAATTTGGTGCCCAGTTTGTCTCCCTTTCAAACGAGGCAGATTTTCGCCTGGCCGTTCATATCGAACGGATCTTACAACAGCAACTCACGATGGCAGTCTAGTTGCTCCAAAAGCACTGGTTAATGATGGTGCTTGCAGTCAGGTCCATGGGTGTGAACTTCGTTTGCCGGAGGTGGTAAGAAAGATTGCCCAGGTACAAGGATATGTCCTGGTTCATGCTTCTTCTTCAGATGCGCTGCAATGTCCGGATGCATTATCTTGACATAACCAATCAGACCTCCTAGAAACCGGCTTGATTGAAAATCATTTTCCGAAAATTCAGAGACAAATCGAGCGGCATGATCCAAAACTTCCAAGGCTTCTGATGACTCAGCAATTTGGTCGGGATTCTGCTTGTGAAACAGCTCGTATTCTTTCTTGAGGTGCTCAGCGAACACGGGCATGGGCGCAGCAGGCACATGAAGAGGACTCAGTGAACGACGGAGCGCTTGCAGTGCCGTGACGATCTCAGCATCCTGCCCATCCCTACGTCCTTCAAAGTAGCCGAAGATGACGACTTCGATTAGGTTGAATAGAGCGACTGCTTTACGGCCTCCCAATTGCTCAAGCTCCAGATAGAAATTCCGGCGAACAGGGGCAAATTGCGTGGCAAGTCTCTTTTGTTGATAGTCGCTTCCACTATCAAGGTAGGTGCAATCAGTAGGGCAACTGATTCTCGTCACCCGGTGTTCCCCACAGCAGAGGCTACAGACTAACCCGTTAAGGGCAGGACAAGGGCGTTTGCCCTTTCGCTCGTGACAATACGCACAGGAGCTCATTTGTTGGTCCCCTCGGCACCGAGTTTTGGAGGGGGAGGGATGAAGCCATAGTCGGCAAGCGTACGCTTCTCACCCTTCGACTTTGCTGAGGATGGAGTTTCCAACCCATTCATTTCGGCTGCATGCATGTAGTGGTAGGGAACCAATATCAGGTTGTTCGCACGGTCGATGCCGATATCGGCCGGGGCGGGGAGATGCTCGGCAATTACTTGGAATCGATGATCCCTGGTCATACGCCACACCTTCCCTTTGGTAAAATCCGACACATACATGTTGCCCCATCGATCAAAATCCACGCCGCTCAGGTTTTGAAAGCGGCTGGTGAAAAATCCGTTCGGTTCTAATTCGGTTAGCTGTCCATCCGGAGTGATTTCAAGGATTTTACCTTTCTCCCAGCTCACGGTAATGAGGTGGTTGGTTTTGGGATGGATCGCAATCCCAGCAGGACCTGCCAGCCTACTGTCTTGAATCAGGAGGTCGACTCGATGGTTATCGGTGGGGGTGACGCGGTAGATTGCATTGGCCATCTGATCGGTGACGTAGAGGAGACCGGTCGGCGACGCTGCCACGTCGGTCAGCGACACTTGGGTCTGAGAACGCGACGAGAAGGAAACGGTGGCGACGAGTTTTCCTGTCGTCTTATCGAAACCTTTCAATTGATCCAGGTCCGCGACATAGAGCAGCTCTCCTGCCAGAGCCATCCCTTTGGGAGCATGCAAGGAAACTTCTGCCCCCCCGCCTTGTATGAACTTCAGGTGGATGATCTTGCCCTCGGCATTCAACTTTGTGATGAAACCGTTATTATCTCTGGCGTCCGGTTCACCGTTAATGTTGGAGATGAAATATTCGCTGCCGGATGTGTCGCCCACGAAACTATTGGGAGACGCCAATCCTGTAATCTGTGCTGCCTCGGTGGGCAAAACAAGGCTCGAAGTCAGTACCAGGAAAATAAACACTCGGTATGGGAACTGAAAAGGCAACGGCGGGATGTCCTCAATTGAACTGGACGCTATCGTATCCAAGGGGTCAACAGGCTGTCAAGAAAGGGATGGACAAGGACAGGTGGAGAAGCGGAAGCAGGAACCTCTGTGCCTGACCGCTGGTGCAGGGGGCAGCTAGTGTCCTGTCTCTGAAATGCGTCGAAGAAGTCCAGTGCATGAAGACACCATTAATCAAACACTTGGCTGCGAAAATTATAATGCGTACTTCGGAGACAGGACACTAGTGCTTAGTTGCATAAGTAATCGATAAGGCGTACCGTCTTGGGCAAGGAGGCCGACCATGTCCAAGACGTCGCACAGGTTGCAGTGTTCCGAGCCAGACCGGAAGACGCTGGA
>JAOUHJ010000070.1 GCA_029865225.1 Nitrospira sp. | reverse complement strand
CGGCCTTGCTGCCTCCACCACGAACAAACTCCACGACCCGTTGGCGCAAATCTGGTGAGCATCTCATACCCCCATGATCGCCAAAGTCCACCACCAATGTCCATCAGTAATTAAGGGCTTGGCTATACATCTCAGAGACAAGCTGCACCTCACGTATACGGTGAAAGGCCATGAGGTTGTCATTGTCGAGAAGCGTCCTCGGTGGGACAATCAGTCCGAGTGGACAGAATCGCCGAAGTCCTGTCAATAGGTGTGTAAATGGAATCAGGCGGCGGTCCTCTCGGCCTGATCGGTCCCATGACACGTCACACCGTCTGCCCGACTCATCCTCCCGTCTTTAAACGGCACACCGGAGGCAACCAGCGGCAGCAGCTCCGGGGCATTGAGTTTTCTCCACGACGTCTCGGCCACCCGGAGCATTTTCCAGATGATGGCCTGAGCGCCCTCCACGCGTTTGGAGCGGCGGGAGGCATCTGTGCGGAGCCGGACGGCAGCGAAGGGCGCTTCCACGATGTTCGTGGTCCGCAGATGCCGCCAGTGCTCTTGAGGAAACGCATAGAACGTGACCATCCGGTCCCAGTCTCGGAGGAGCGTGTCGACGGCCTTCGGATCTGTCTTGCGGTACGTACGGACGAAGGCATCTCGCCGTCGTTCACAGTCGGCCTGCGTCTCGGCATACGGCATCGCCTTGAGCATCTCGGCCGCCTGTGGCTGAGCCTTCTTCGGCAGCGCGTCGAGGACATTGGTGAGCTTGGGGTTCCAACACCGCTGTTCTGCCCCGGTCGGATGGGACTCACCCAAGGCCGCCCAGATCCCGAGATGCCCGTCGGCCACCGTCAGCTGTGGGAAGCGCAGTCCACGGTGCTTGAGCGTGCGCAGGAGATTGAGCCAGCTTTCCTTACTTTCACGCTCACCGCTCTCGCAAGCCAGCACGATCTTCTCTCCGGTGGTGAGGGCGCCCACGATCGTGAGGAGGGCGCTCTTGCGATCCGCGATGCCCGCCTTTACGTAGAGGCCATCGGCCCACCAGTAGACGATCTGCACATTCGACAGATCCCGTTTCGTCCAGGCCTCATATTCGATCTCAAAGCGGGCCTTCAGCCGCTGAATCGAGCTGGCTGACAGCGGTGCGCCTTCCCCGAGCAGCCCCCTCAGCGCAAGGTCGAAATCCCCGCTGGAGAGCCCGTGCAGATACAGCTCCGGCAGCACCTCACCGACTTCCCGGGTGCGGCGCGTAAACAGTGGCAGCACCTTGCTCTCAAAGCGATCCGTCAGATCGCGAACACGCAGGCGACGGACTGTGATGGTCCCGTTCATCATCGCGAACTGCCGGGACTTCCCATAGCCGTTTCGACTCCCCGCAGGCGGATCGACCGACGACACCGCGTCTCGGCGTGCGTAAGGGGCGCGGCCGAGAAACGTGGTCACTTCCTCCTCCAGGAGCTGCTGCAGCTGGGCCTGAATCTTCCCTCGCGCCCACTGCGCCAGCGTGTCGTAACAGACTTCCCTTGACTCGATCGCCTCATTGCTGTTCCTCTCTCCCATGGTGGCGTATCCTTTCCCCTCGGCGGCAACCAAGGCATTGGTTGATTCCTCAACCGAAAGGCTACGCCGCCTTCATCCTATTTCCACACCTAAAGATGGTACCTCGAATCGCCGGTGGCCAAGCTCAAATTCATTCGATCGGCAAACAAATGGCGGCTGTACTGGATGCGGGCTGATATGAAATGGCACGAATATCCAGGGCTCTCATCAAGCCATCGCCTTGATGATTTGGTGCAAGAGATCGACGACGATCCGCTGGCCTGCTTTTTCGGCTGCTGGAACAGACTAGTACCGTCCCTCAACAGAAATGCCTGATTGCAAGACCAGGCCCCCATCCTTGTCTTGGACCTCTGCTCCGTTGCAGGCATTGTAGGAGGATATTCAGTAAGCCCTTAACAAAGTGGTATATCGAATAGTCATATCGCGCCGGATAATGTATGGCAGAAAAAGTTAGAGTACAGTCAACAGATGGCATTCAAGAAATGGAAGTTTCCAGACTTCTTGAAGGCACAAGGCTGGAATATTACGCAGCAAAGCAGTTCCTTGAAATCTATAATAGGCACAGAAGTGTTCCATATGAGATCGATCTCATGCAGGATTCTCCGGACGTTGCTTGTAAACCACAGCCTTTTTTTATCGAGATTGCGACCATATTTGATGAGCCAACTGACGCTCCGAAAGTGCTTGGTCGGGCGGAAGGTGCCGGAGGAGTTCGTGAAATACATGCTGCCATTCAACAGATAAACAAAATACTGATTGATAAAGCAACAAAGAGGTACGGGGTTACCACTTGTGTTCTTGTCATACGGCATGGGGTCCAAATCTTCAGCGGAGATGATTTCAGCCTGTATGTGGACGAATTTGTTATTCCGACAGTTCATGAGTTCGAGGAGATTTACTTACTTGCATTCCGTGAACAAAATGGAGTGCTGCATATTGGGCAAGGCCTGATTCGTTTATTCCCCACTCAGGGTCCATAAAATAACGACTCTGTCAGAGTCTGAGACAGGCATGTCTTTTAATCAGACACAAGGTACAGAAGGCGACGTGCTGTATCCAACTATCGAAAAAGATGGTCGAGCCGGCTGTTGTATCCTTCCGAGGCGGGCGGCATGCTGCTGTCGATCCACAATGCTGTTACACTGCGTAAAGAAATTAGGCACAGGAGCTTCCGCAAGACCATGTCTGAACTGCCGTTGCCAGGGCTTTGTACGGCGAGCACACAATACTGGAGGAGCGGAATGCAATTGTGCTCCTGCTCGACCGACGACAGTATGTGCAGTTCTGCCTGATATCAGGCGCTGCGTACGGTTTCTTCCTGGGCTTCGTGCTGCACAGCTGTCTGACTTAGGACGTCGGTATCAGGAACTATTTCTTGCCGCAGGTGTCTGAAGGGGATAACGCTGGGGCGTCCGAAATGGCTGGCCCGCTTAGAAACTGTCTGCCCCCCGTATTTCTCCTTCGAAACTCAGGAAATCAGGCATAGGCCTCAAAGGAGTCGAATTCCCTCCAGACTCACGACTATTCTATTGAGAGTAGACGAGGAGCAGCACACCAAAAAGAATCTCGGATCCCGCCCAGGCGAGTTCCCACCGCTTCGTCACGTGAGGAGATGCGTGGGGTAGCCAGGATGCGAAGCCTTTGGACAGAGCGGCGCCCGTCCCAACTATCCCTAACAAGGAATGCTGAAACTGGATCTTTTCCAGAGCGGGATGCTCCCCGTGTGCATGGACGAACAGCCACAGCGAACCGGCCAGGGTCAGCATGACCAGTGGAGCTGCCGACAGAGACTGCCAACCCCTCCCACTACGGCGGAGTGCCTCAAAAAAAGCTATGACGAGAGCAAGGACTCCGTAGAGTTTATGTTCGATCAGTTCCCGGTCTTGGCCCCACAAGGTGCCAACAAGATCAAACGAACGAATCGGCCATGAGCCATGATCATTCCCAAACAGCACCAGTACTCCGATCACACTGAGCGCGCCAGGGAGAATGAACCGGGTCCACAGTGGCAGGGGGTACTGGAGTGCATTGCCCAGCTCAGCCAGGCCAAACACGACGATAAAAAAACCAGCGACGTGATGGTGAAACTCCGAAAAATCAGTTCCTTCGGATGACTCTTCCCCGTGTCCACTGGTATGGCCTTGTGGATAAACAGTCGCAACGCTTGTTTCCGTTGAGCCATTCTGATGAAAGGGAACTTGGGCCATGACGTCAAGTATGCATGTTGACGAAACGATGACGAGTAGGAGGACAGATATCCGATAACGCCACCGTTTCATATCTGAGGAACCAACGATCAGAAGAGTAAATGTTGAGTGGTCGGGCACCATATCACAGATCGTTCCACACAGCTATTCGGAGCGCCGTCAGTGGTGCCCATCTGGAAGCCGTCGGTTAAGGGGAAAAAGTCCTCATGCGTGCCGCTCCGGAGAATTGCAGAACGCTATGAGGCGGATCCGCATTTGCGCTGAGACTATCGACTGGAAGATCGGTTGAAATGAATCACGCCCCGCAATGCCCATAAGGGGATTGGCTGCAGTGAGGCTTTAGCTACGCGCAAAAGACCACTGACTGGACTTTCAGCCAGCCGCGTTTAGGAAGTTGGATCGCAAAACTCGGTTTCTATTGGCTGCCACACGACGAGAAGTGGATCAAGTTGGGAGGGTAAGGTGCGGTTCTGCTTGGATGTTATGAAAGAGTCGACGGAGGACCGGATCGTAGAACAGAGGCGATGACAATCGGTGCATTTGTGAGTTCGGCCCAGGACAGCATGGTAATTTCGTGTCCGAGCCCGAACGATTGGAGCAACAAGAACAGACCAAAGATGAGTGCAATGATGCCGGGCCAGATCATCGAGAGAGAGCCAAGAGCGAAGACGAACACTATTGCTGCCACTGTGTCCTGGGTAAGTTGGCTTTTGGCTATAAACATACCCTCTCCTTTCCTGCTTGCCCTTGGAGGGAAACTACGAGCAGTGTTTCTTGTGGCATTCATAGAATATCTCGTAAGGAGACCTAAATAGCAACGGAGATTAAGACCTAGTCACCGTTAGGGCTATTGCCAGGGTGTCCCGAGACAGATCGTGGGTCACAACAAAAGCGATTCGTGCCGGCCACAAGCTGCCAACGGGATTTATCACTTAAATCGGTGAGCGATTCAGCCGAAAACAGCTGGTTTTAAGAAGACAGGGAGGCCGAAAAGGAGTGCGATAACCTGCTTTCGACTTTCTGGACTCCCGAGACGGAGTCCAGAATGCATTGCTCAAATCCAACCGGACCGAGTTCCGAGCTTGAGATGATCCGATGTTTCTAGGAGCCTGTCCGACATTGGAAAGCACGAAAATTTCGACTCACGTATTTGGCTCAGACTCAACGATCTCGATTCAGTCAATATGATTTGATCCCCCTAAATTGATCAATTTCGTCTATGTCGGACAGTCTCCTAGCCCGCGGCAACAGGCTGAGATTCTCGGACCGCCAGACTCTTTCGGCGATTCGTGGCAATGGTACGGTCGATAATGGCCCCACAATTGATGCACTTCCAGGCATAGAACACGACAAAGAAATCCGAGAACCGCTCTAGCATCATCGTCCCATTGCACTTCGGACAGTCCATTGATTCCTCCCTGTGTGTGAGGTTCACAACTATAGGGCGAACTTAAGCAAGACCTGCACCACAACTCGCATGACCGCATTTCAATCAGATACAAGTTACGTAGTTAGACTTATCAATTGTTTTCACAAAACATTGACGGAACAAGAGAGAAGAAACCGTCAAAGGCTTGTCAGGTGTATTAAATAAATATGTAGCAGTAAATAGCTCGGGCCTAATTCTGGATTGTTGGTAGACGAACCATGTAAGTTTGACCTCTGACCTCATGCCAGGATATCTAGAGAGGAGTCGTAGGCTTGAGTGTGAAACCCATCTGCTCGTAAGAATGTAGGCACGGCGGGTGAAGGCAGGAACGGCGTTGCGAGGGACATTCTTGCCGACACAAAGTCATGAAGGCCCGAATCTGTATTGGACCGAAGAGCAGACAAGACAGAAAGCGCACACTCTGAGATATATCAGGTCAGGCGGCCTTCGCTGGCTTGTGGAGCTGCCCTTTAGCCGCTGCCACGACATTCTCCGCCGTGAATCCGAATTTCTTTTGAAGTTCTTTCAGGGGCGCCGAGGCCCCAAACGTTTTCATACCGATGATCTCACCCGTCAGCCCTGCGTACCGTGACCACCCGAATGTTGAGGCCTGTTCCACACAGACTCTCGCCGTCACGCTTGGCGGTATCACGCTGTCGCGATAGGCCTGCGGCTGATGCTCGAACAGCTCCCATGAGGGCATACTCACCACACGGGCCTTGATGCCTTCTGCCTTCAACCTTTCCGCTGCCTCAAGGCAGAGCGAGACTTCACTCCCACTGGCGAGGAGGAGCACGTCGGGTTTCCCACCAGGCACATCGGCCAGCACGTAGGCGCCTTTTCCCACGCCGGATGCGGCGGCATAGGTGGAGCGGTCGATAGTCGGGAGAGCCTGTCTGGTCAGAATCAAGGCGACCGGTTCATGTTTCATCAGCATGATGACGCGCCAGGCTTCCGACACCTCGTTGGCATCCGCAGGACGGAGGACAATAAGATTTGGAATGGCGCGCAGTGAGGCCAGTTGCTCGATCGGCTGGTGCGTGGGGCCATCCTCACCAACCCCGATCGAATCATGCGTGAAAATATGAATGACTGGGATTTCCATCAGGGAACTTAAGCGGATGGCACCTCGGCTGTAATCGCTGAAAATCAAGAATCCGGAGCCATAGGGGCGCACCTTGGAGAGGGAGAGCCCGTTGAGCACGGAGCCCATCGCATGTTCACGGACCCCGAAATGCAGATTGCGGCCGCCGCGATCTTTCGCAGTGAAGTCGCCAGCACCCTCGAAGGTCAAGCGGGTTTTCGTTGAGGGGGCCAAATCCGCCGACCCTCCCAACAGCCAGGGGACGTTCTTCGCCAAGGCATTGAGCACCTTGCTCGAGGCATCTCGGCCTGCCACTCCCTTGGGGTCAGGAGGAAATACAGGGAGATCCTTGTCCCACCCCTCAGGGAGTTGGCGCTGTTGCATGTGTAAAAGCTGATTGGCAAGCTGGGGATATTGTCTCTTGTAGTCCTCAAACTTCGCCATCCAGGCTGCGCGCCCCTCACGCCCGCGTCGCCCCATGCCTTCTTGGAAGTGCTCGCGGACTCCATTAGGCACGAGGAACTTTTCTTGCTCGGGCCAACCATAGTTTCGCTTGGTCAGCTTGATTTCTTCTTCACCCAAAGGCTCACCGTGTGCGGCGTGGGTATCTTGTTTATTGGGTGAACCATAGGCGATATGGCTATCGACGATGATGAGCGTCGGTCGATCCGCTTCTCGTTTGAACGTCGTGAAGGCGCGTTCGAGCATGTCGAGATCGTTGGCATCGCCGACTCGGGTGACATTCCATCCATACCCCATGAACCTGGTGGCCACGTCTTCACTAAAGGCCCAGTCGGTGTGTCCTTCGATCGTGATCTTGTTGTTGTCATAGATCCAGCAGAGATTGGCGAGTTTTAAGTGCGCCGCCAGAGATGCCGCTTCGGCGGCGACGCCTTCCATCATGCAGCCGTCGCCGCACAATGCGTACACGTCGTAGTCGAACATGTCGAACCCTGGACGATTAAAATACTGGGCTTGCCATTGGGCAGCGATCGCCATTCCGACGCTGGTGGCAATGCCTTGGCCAAGCGGACCGGTCGTAGTCTCTACGCCGGAGGTCCAGCGGTATTCCGGATGTCCGGCACACTTGCTGTCGAGCTGGCGAAAGCGTTTGAGGTCGTCCAGTTGGACTGAAAGCTCGCCGAGCCGTTCGTATTGTGGGTTCACCGCCTTCACGCCGGTCAGATGCAACAAAGAGTATAGGAGCATCGAGGCGTGTCCCATTGACAGGACGAACCGATCACGGTTTGGCCAGATGGGATCAGCGGGATCGAGCCGCATGATTCGCTGCCACAGACAGTAGGCTACTGGAGCCATGGCCATCGGTGTGCCTGGGTGGCCGGAGTTGGCTTGCTGGACCGCATCCATCGAAAGGGTGCGGATTGTGTTGATACAGGTCTGATCGAGTTGAGCCTTCGTCACCATGGCCCCCTTTGTAGAGGTGTATTCGTGGAGTATGGTCGTTCGTGGTCCTCTTCAAGAATGATGTCGGTCGTTCCAAGGGTAAGCTTGAGCGAGCACCTGGAACAGATGTCGCCATTAGCAACATTTGTCTTTGGGCACATCCTCACCCTGGTCCAGCGTTATAATCTCAGCTGGCAGATTCCTGAAATATTTTGCGCTTCACTCCATTCCGGCATACCGTCACAGGCATGCCATCAGCTCCTTCACCATTCAAGAGTCCGGCTGCACAGGCCTGTCCGAAGTGTGGATTCGAACAGGAGGCGAGTAGTGAATGTCGGCGGTGCGGGATCATCTTTGCGAAGCTCAAGCCTCCTCCCAGAACGATTAAGCCAGGGCCAGATCCGATTCTCGAAGAACAGGGACAGCCGAAGGCGCCGGGGTTCTTCTCTCGTGCCTTGCGCATCCTGCCCTGGGTCTCGCTGACATGCACGGTCGGGGTTTTGCTGTTGATTCTGCGTCAAGCGCCGCCGCTCTCGATTCAAAGCGATCCGCAGGCATCTGACCACGTCGCGGAGAAAATGGAACAGCTTCAAACTGCCATGCTGGCAGGCCAGTCCCATTCACTGGCTCTCAATGAAGCTGAATTGAATCAATGGATGCGCGACAATCTGGCGATCGCCTCCGCTCACCAGGCGCAGCAGGCTGGTATCCCGATACCCCAAGGTCACGAGGTAAGTGTCCAAGAGGTGCAATCGGCGCTCAAGGACGTCCGTATGAGCCTCCTCGATAGCCAGTTGCGTGCCTATGCACTCTTTGTGTTTTATGGAAAAGAGATTTCATTGCAACTCGACGGGACGATCGAAACGCGCGACGGGTTCATTCGGCTCAAGCCGACAGCAGGCAAGTTGGGCTCCCTGCCCATTCCTTCGGCGACACTCGATCGGGTGGTGCAACAACTCTTTGAATCGCCGCAGAATCGAGACTCGTTCCAGCTCCCGCCTCAAATTAAATCCATCGACATCGAAAACAGTGTGCTGATCATTTCGACCAGGTAGAAAAGCTAAGTTGGCCAGCGGATGAAGATTCATGAGTAAATCAGTCCTTGTGGAAATTCCTTCTTTGCGGAAGGGCTACATCCAGCAGTGCGCGTTGTTCCAGAAGTGTGGTTTGGGCTTTGGCAAGGGTGGTCAGAGAAAAGGTGATAGTGTCGCCAGGTGCGAGTTGAGCTGTAAGGGGAAGATCCGCAGTGATGACGCACCCGATCTTGGGATAGCCTCCGGTGGTCTGCCGGTCGGCCATTAGGAGGATAGGTTGACCATCGGCTGGAATTTGCAGTGCTCCCGTTGCAGTCCCATCAGAGATGAAATGCTCAGAACCTTTCCGCACGATCCTTGGCCCTGTCAGCCGATATCCCATCCGATTGGATTCTGGAGTGACCGTGTAAGAAGTGTTGGTCAACGTTGTGAGCGCGGTTGCGGGAAACAGGTTGTGTTGTGGGCCTGGAATGAACCGTATCCTCACGGATTTCTCATAGCAAGGGATCAGTTGATCTGGGAGGCGCTTGCCCATTGAGACTTCCGTTGATTGCCTGAGCTGCTCTGTGTGTAAGAGGTCTCCCCGTCGTAACGGTCTTCCTTTGAACCCACCGGTTTCACTCGCACAGTGGGTTGAACGGCTGCCAAGAATCAACGGCACATCGATGCCACCGCTGATTGCCAGGTATGACCGAGCCCCGCGTTGCGCTGTGCCGAAACAAAGTCGACTGCCACTTGAAACCTCGATGCCTTCCCAAAGCGGGACACTCTTTCCACCAATCGTCGGAGAGAGATCTGCTCCGGTGATAGCGATATGCGCGTCTCCCTCAAAATCTAACTCTGGTCCTTTCAGCGTAAGCTCGAGTACCGCCGCATTGTCCCGATTGCCAACAAGGCGATTGGCGATTATCGTCGCATAATGGTCCATCGCTCCCGCAACCGGAACTCCATACTGCTGATAGCCATAGCGTCCCAGGTCTTGGACCGTCGAGAACCAGCCAGGTTTGGCGACGTGAATTCGGATTGGTTTCACTCCTATTGAGTTACTTGGGGTTTCACGATGCCGATGCCTGTCGATCGAATCTCCTCTCGAATGAGATAGACGAACTCAACAGCATGCGGAGTATCGAGATGCACGCACAGACTATCAACCTGCAGAGGGACTTGTAGCCCGTCGGCGCTCGTGACAAATCCATTCAGGATATCGTGGAGCTGGCGGCGTACCTGCTGTTCGGTCTCGAGCAATGCACCAGGCACGGAGCGTGGGACCAAGGTTCCATCGGAGCCATAGGCACGATCGGCAAAGGCCTCCTGAACGGTTGTGAGGCCGGCGGCCTTGCCCCTATCAACAAGAACTGATCCTGCCAAGGCAAAGAGAAGTAGTTGTCGATCGAGTGATGCCACAGCTCGCGTCACGGCGTCGGCGATCATACGATCTTGTGCTGCTAGGTTATAGAGCGCACCATGAAGCTTCACGTGACTGAGCACCAGATGATCCGATGCCAGTACCTCGCTCAGAGTCTTCAGTTGTGCAGATACGAGAGATTCTATTTCTTCCGGTGAGGTCTGACGGTCCTGACGGCCGAAATCTCCCGCATGAGGAAATCCTGGATGTGCGCCGATCGCAATGCCATGCTGAGCTGCTAGTCTGGCCGTCCTTCGCATGAGTTCAGGATTTCCAGCGTGCGCTCCGCACGCAATATTGACCGACGTGATCAGCGGCATGAACTGCACTTCACGCGCGAGAAAGTCCGGAGCTCCGTACTCACCCATATCGCTGTTCAAATCAATCGTTCGCACGCTCGTACTCGCCGGCTAGCCGATCGAATGTGGCTCGATCGATGGAGTGGAATTGGACCAGTTCGCCAGGCTTTAGCAGAAAGGGGTTTGAATCGGTCTTCCGATACAGGGGAATTGGTGTCCGCCCAATCAACCGCCAGCCGCCAGGTGTCGAGGATGGATAGATTCCGGTTTGACGATCGGCGATACCGACCGAGCCGGCAGGTACCTTTGTGCGGGGAGTGGAGAGGCGAGGCATCGCCAAGCGCTCAGGGACTAGTCCCAGATAGGGAAATCCCGGGCTGAATCCCAGCATGTAGACGCGATAGCGGATCGATGTGTGCAACAGTATTGTTTCAGTAGGTGTGAGACCGGCGAAGGTGGCTAGGTCTGTCAGATCAGGCCCCCACTCACCGCCGTATAACACCGGAATTGAATGTAGCGAGCCGCCAGACGAAATACCGGTCGAACTAGGGCGAGGCAATTTCTTTAGCCTGGTCGCCAATGTGGAACTCTTCCAGCGAAGGGCATCGAAATGGATGGTGACGGATCGATAGGTTGCGACGACGTCCAGGATGCCCTTCCACCTTTGGTCCACGACTGTGTTGGCGAAGGTAACCACGCGGGCGTTGATAAGGGGATCGATTTCGTCTCCGAACTCGACCGTGACCGCGGAGTCGCCGAGCGGCACAAGACGGAACGATTCTTTTGATATTCGACGAGTGCGTCGTAATGGATTGGATCTAGGCATGGGGCACGCTATTGATGAACGATTGTAACCTAAACGGTGTATGGAATCAGAGAGAAAGAAAGCGCGAGAGGAGGAAGAGAACCGTGGTGACCTGTGGGGAATATTACTGAACTTTGGCCGCGGCCAAGATGGATCGCGCGGCGGCGATGCCGGAGAGGGCTGCTCCTTCCATGAAACCCTGCCATTCGTAAAAGGAGTTGGTATGTTCACCGGCAAAAAAGAGATTGTCGACAGGTCGTCCCTCCAACCCGGCCATCGTAGTGAACTGTCCGGGACGATAACAGGTATAACTGCCTTTGGTCAGAGGATTCGAAGGCCAGTGCTCGAGGTGTGCGAGGTACCGCCCATGAATCAAAGTGGCAGCTTCCATTGCACCTGGATACACGCGATCGAGATCCTGTAAGAATCGCTGGACTTCGATCTGGACAGCAGCAGGGTTTAATTGAGCGCCGCGCTGTCCGCTTGAGTAGTCAAGAAGTATTCCTCTCTTGTCCGATCCCAAAGTAGGGTTGGGTTCCCACGTCGTTTGAAGATTGAACAGATCGGAGTAGGATGTCCCATTTCCGCCCAGCGGTTGCCATGGCCGTCGCGAGAAGCCGATGTTCGTTTTGGCGTTGGTGCCGTACCCCAACATATGGATGGCCTGGCGTTGCGCAGGTGGCAGTGCGAGGTTGGCATCGAGCTCAACGAGGCGCAAGGTGGTAAAGGGGATCGCCAGCACGACGATGTTATGGACAAAGATGACCTTGCGGGCTCGTTGTTGGAAGGTCAATTCGATGCGTCCATCACTCAGACGCTTTACACGGAGAAGTGTGCTGTTGTAGGTGATTTTCCCCGGGAGTTCTTGAGTCAGCCCTTCTACGACACGATCGTTACCGTCAACGAGATGATACCGCTCGTCGCTGAAGATCCCGAAAGGGGTGAAGGTCGAGCGACGGTCAGCGTGAATGAACAGGAGAAAATTGAGACAGCTCTGTTCGGATGCCGCCAACCCATATTCCGCTTCATAGGCGGCGGCGATGGCGGCCTTGGCGACGGGACTGGCCGCGGTGCCGGCCCCATTGTGCCCTTCCAGATACGCAAGCAGGCTAGTGTGATCGAGTGCCGCATCATCCATCGTATGGCTGGTGGCTGTCACCTCTCGAGAGAGGCGCTGCAGATCAGCCCGCATTACCGAAACGAAGTCGCGAAATTCAGCGACAACCTCTGTTTCCGTATATCGTCGTCCTGAGAAATAGTAGGAGACTTCCCCAGGCTCCTTATTGACATCTTCGAGCTTCAGGTCGAATCGCTTTGCGTACCCCAACATGGTTTTATGAAGCGTGTCGATGAGCTCGCCTCCACGTTCTGCCACTTGTCCGGGGAAGAAGCCACGGAGCGACCAACAGCGGCCACCCGTGCGGCTCCCAGCGTCGTAGATCGACGCTCGAATGCCGTGAGTCTTGAGCGCATCAGCGCAGGCCAGTCCGGCAAGGCCTGCTCCAACGATGCCGACGGACAGGGTGGGGGATGTGGCTTTAGCGGTGGCGGTTGATCGAGGAAACAGGGGGCCAAAGGCGAGTGTTGTCCCAATAGCTGCTGTCTCGGCCAGGAAGCGGCGTCGAGAGATCAGGCGTGAGGAGTGGGTTGCTGCAAATTCTTCCAACCATCCGAGCGCATCATTTGCCGAACAGTTCCGGTGGCCGGCTAACAATGCAGCGGCCATCAGGCGGGCGAATGAACGAAAGGCGGCGCTGCGGGCCATCGGACAAGATCCCAGTTGATCAACGAGGCAGGTCGTGCGTCGGATGAGACAACAGATCGACGACCAGCGTTCCTTCCACTTACGTCGAGCGCATCTCCCACTGATTTCCCATGAGACCAACCCGATTGCGCCGTCGACGTGGGTCGTCGTGCTGCAATCCGTCGATGCTCATGCGGATATCCGCATTCACGTGGCCCACCAGGTAGTAACTATGCTCGGTGAGGCCTTTGACGATCGGTGTGCAGTCGACTTGATGAATCTTGTTGTGTACGACCGCAGGTCTGGCCGGCCCATTCGATCCGAGGCGATCAGGATTCCCTTTGGTGAAGTCTGACACAACCAAGGCAACATCACCGCGATTATGATAGATGCTGACGCTCCTGGCCAATTCATGCAACTGTTCCAGCGGTTGTCCCTTTTCCAGGACGGTGTCGTCGACATCGGGAGCGCAGAGGAAAATATGTTCGAAGAGGCGTGGCAATGCATTGCCGGGTGTGAAGGCATCACATCGTTCGACGGCATTCTGCAGCAAGTAATTGCCCATCGAATGACACAGGATGTGAAGATCCTGCTTGCAGAGTTCTTCATCCGCACGTCGCAGGCTCGCGAGGAAGTCGCGTACTTTCAGAATGGCTCGTCCGACGGCGTTTCCTGAGCCGGCTGCTTCCGAGCGATCCGACTTATAGGACACGAACGGCAGTGCCATCCCGTCAGACGGCCAAGAAAACAGCACCACCTGTACACCTTGTTCAGGGTCGCCATCGGGAGAGTGGTTCAGCATTTCTTGCAGCGACAGGGCCGTGCCGACGGCGTCGGTCCATGAGACGTTGAACCCATGGATGAACAGCAGGACGTCCGTGTTCTTGCGCATAATCGCTTGCAGATCCGAGAAAGCTCCCTGGGATCCTAGTTTGACCTTCTCCTGCTGGTTTTCGGCGATGGATCGATTGATCTTTTCGCGATAGGCGACGATCTCAGCTGATTCCGCACATTTGGCCAAGTATTTGATCATGGCCTCACCGTCGCCTTGCCCCATGGAGCCTCTGTCCTCTTCGAGGTACTTGGCGATCTTGGCTTCATCTACTTCCACGGTCACCCGACCAAACCTGAGGTTTTCAACCCCATCATCACTGAACTTTTTCCCGTAGCCGTCCGGTCGCCAGCGATCCTTGCCGTGGTGGTTGCGGTTGGTTGCGTAAAAGAGGCGTCGGGATGTCATGTGAGGCTCCCTTCGTGCAGGACAAGAGGTACGATCATTGTAGTCGAGCGAGTTGGGGGTTCTGCTTAACCCCTTCATCAGGGAATGTCAAGACTGGATCCTGATCGCCGTATGTCTGAAACCGATCGTCAACTAATGTGGCGGGGATAGGTCACGATGGATGATGCATCTGGCGCTTACCTTCATTGTCCTGAGGAGACATGACCATGGTCCTCCAACTCAGTCAGGAAAAAAAGCCTGACCCGCGCTCGAGCGTCTCGGGAGGGTTGCCCTGTTGGGCCGTCCTTCTTCCACGAGCCGATCAAGGTGCTATGGGCATTGATCGGCTTCCCGTCAGGCTGATATTCGCGCGCCGGAATTTCTCCATCTCGAAAGCGGTCACCAAATTCGCGGCGTAGCGTCTGTTGCTTCGCACGATCTGCCATACAATCGGTTTCGAACCGGAGGCCGTAGATCTTCGCCGTGCTCTGTTTCGCGATTTGGAGATCATCGGTCGACAGTCCGAGTGACTCTCTGTCGGAGTCAGTTGATCCCCAGAAGCGCATCGGCAATGCCGGTTGCGCCACTACAACTGCCGTCACCTTCGGGTGATCGAGTAGGGCCAGAGGGAGCGGACCGGTCATGCAATTGCCGATGATGCCGATGGTTTGCGCTCCGTGCCGCTCTCCGACAACCCGTACAACAGTTCGCAGCCAGCTGATGACGGGCGGACTGCCGTGCGAGGGGATTCCCCATTCACCGCCGGGAAAGAAGTCGATCAAGCCACGAAACCAGTAGGCCCAGAGTCCGCTGGCAGGAGAGAATCTACCTTTCTCTCCGAACAGGAGCGGCACATACACAGTAAAGTCTTTGGAGAGTTCTTCGGCGTAGGCCAAGGTCCCGGGCGATAGCCCCGTCATCTCGTGGAGCAAGAGAACCGGCGGCTTGGAGGATCCGTCATTCAGACAGAAGACAGAATGGGTCACTCCTTGATGCAATACAGGCTGCTCGAAACATTCGACCCAATTCTGATGTGGAGTGCCCTCTTCATTTGTATGTGGGGCACACATTCCGATTTGGGCAGCTCCACAGCCGACTTGCAAGAGCAGCAGGAGCGTGGCAAGGGACTGGAGGAATGGGCGGTGAAGAGTCGTCATGAGAGGTTAACGCCTCATAGATAGAACGTTGTCTGTTGCGTCGATCGAATGGTTGCGCAGAGCGAGCTTGCCAGTGTTTGTGACTCCGCGCAAGCCCGGTTCGATTTGTATGGATTGCCATGTTGTGGGCGATAGGGGGCAAAGTCTACGCAAGGGTAGAGGAGGGCTTTGACTAAAAGATGCGGTTCCAGGCAACTGCTTACCGAATTGAGGCAAGGGTCTCGCGAGTAGCAGGTGATTTAAGCTTGCGCAGTGCCAGGGCCTCGATCTGGCGAACCCGTTCCCGGCTCAGGCCAAGCTGCTCGCCGATTTCCACCAAGGTCATGATCTTGTCGGAACCGATCCCAAATCGCATGCGTATCACAGCCTGTTCTCGTGCCGTTAGGGGGGTTAAGAGGCGGTTGAGTTGTTTTTCGCGTTCCACTCGATGGACATAGTGATCTGGTGGCGCCGTCTGATCATCAGGGATGAGAGATCCAAGTGCTTGTCCATCCCCGATCGGGGTCTCAAGACCAACGGGTTCTTGAAGGGCTTCCACGGTGTCGCGCACGCGTTCCGGACGAAGTCGAAGGATTTGGGCGATCTCCTCAATTCGTGCCGGACGGCCGAGCTGCAATTCCAATCGTCGTCTCGCACGGGCGATGCGACTTGCGGCTTCCGATTGGTGCACCGGCACGCGAATCACGCGAGATTGTTCGGAGAGGGCCCGTGTGATGCCTTGACGAATCCACCAGGTGGCGTAGGTACTGAATTTGAACCCTTTACGATATTGATAGCGTTCGGCGGCTTTCATGAGGCCGATGTTGCCTTCCTGCACTAGGTCTAATAGCGTGAGACCGTGCGATGTGTAACGTTTGGCGACATCGATGACCAGGCGGAGGTTATGCCGCACGAGTTCTTCTTTCGCATCCTCCAGCCGACAGCGAGCCTGTTTCACTTGAGTGAGCAATGACCGAAGTGCTTGATGAGCCTCCAATGGAAGATAGGATGCGATTGGTGAGGCCGAGTTCCCGCATGCCATGACCAACGCCTCGGTCCGATTCAATACGATAGCCGAAAGTCCACTGAGCCGTCGGATGGTGGTGAGTTCCTCAATCAGATCCCCGGCAGAGGGGGACGGAACATGTTTGCTCAGAAGAGTCGTGGCCTGTTTCAAAGCCAACTTGATGGACCGTGTTCCTTCATCAATCTGTTTGGCGAGCGCGATCTCTTCCTTGGAGGTCAATAGAGTGATGCCTCTGAAAGAACGGAAATAGAGAGATTCGAGAGCGAATCGATACTGCGGGTTACCAGCCTCCACAGTATCCTCACTGGAAATGTCTAGAAATGAGTGGGATTCGTCGGTGCGACCGATCTGGTTCAACAGAGCACCGGAGGATGGATCATCACTGTAGACATCCTCAATCTCGCCCTGTTCAGAGAGATACGTTCCTTCCTCGCCCTTTAGCAGATGGTCGTCTCTCATTGGATTCTCCTTTCGCCCCAGGAGGCAGCTTCAAACTCCGCTGACCACCACGGTCTAACCATTGGTGACCTACGATACATTGATATCACGATGTCTAGTGTATGTCAAATGATATAATAATAAGATTGGACAAATACCAGACTGTCTGCTATATTGTGATCAGATTTTTCGTGCATTCATATACATCGGGGGGTCCTATGAAACCGTTCTCTCTCCATAGAATAAGAGCCTGTGTTTTGGTAATTGGTCTCAGTCTCCTTGGAATCCTAGTCATCACAGCCTGGCGAGGGGTGGTGTTTGCGGAGGAGAGGCTCTCGAGTCCTGCCTCAGTAGGAAAGAAGTCGTTAGCGCCACTCTATAGTTTTCGCCTCCCGGACATCGATGGGCATCCCGTCGATCTCAAAACCTTCAAAGGAAAGGTCTTGTTGATCGTGAATACGGCCAGCATGTGCGGAAATACTCCGCAATATGCCGGTCTCCAAGAAATGTATGAACGGTATCGTGGGCAGGGATTCGAGGTGCTAGCCTTTCCGGCTAACGACTTTGGACAGCAAGAGCCAGGGACGAATGAAGAGATCAAAGGTTTCTGTTACACGAAGTATAGTGTCAGCTTTCCACTGTTCTCCAAAATCAGTGTTACGGGGAACGAGCAGCATCCTCTCTACCAATATCTAACGGAACAAAGTCCCTTCCCTGGGCGGGTGACGTGGAATTTCCAGAAATATCTCGTGGATCGGTCCGGTCAGGTGATCGGGAAATACGACCCTGGGATGAATCCACTGTCAAAGGCGATCATTGCCGATGTGGAAAAGGCCTTGGCAAAGAGTTAAGGGAGAAAGACCATCGCGAGACATCGATTTGGCATGGGTGAGCCACCGACCGATAGCAGCTAGGTGCATGGTTGATCGATCCGCCCTATTGCGGACCACCAGGCGAGCCATCCTCTTGCAGATCTCGCACCAACCGTTGAAATTCAGGGTCCTGGCGCAATAGGCGTGATCCGGCATGAAGCAGACGTTCGACTTCCTCGTCGGTGAGTGCGAGGTTCGTGGGGATGTTCATCAGGCGCGCAACCTCCTCCGGCTCGGTGAGTTCGGTCAGGCTTGCGTTGATGTAGTAGATGTCCGCGTCAGGAGTGAACACTCCGTGAGCGACGTTCGTTCGCTGTCGAAGTTGCATGCGCCACTGCTGGATGGCCTCTTCTAAGAGTTCCAAGGTATCCGCGGAGTAGCGATTGATGGGAATGTCGACCAAGGCCTGACTGACTCGTAGAAAGCCGGGGATCTTGTTCAGTGTGTACTGGCTTGGGTCTTGGCTCGTTTCGGCGTTGACAACCAGGTAGACCAATTTCTTGATCCGTTTGGCACCCAGTGACCTGAAGGTCGATTCGAGATCCCCGACGAATGCCGTATTCTCCAGCACTTCCCGCATCCCGATGTTGTCGGATAGCCCGCCGTCCAGCAGGTGGATATAGGGGCGTTTCTTGGGATCAAGGTATGAGCGCAGCTCGTGTGCTCGTTGCTTGCCCAGCGATGTGTGATTGTGCTCAAGTAGCAACATCGATGGCTGGTATTCGCATTGTCCGGCATAGTTGGTCATAGAAATTGGGCTGAGAATGACCGGCAGTGCGGCTGAGGAGGCGGTCGCCACCGAAATCGGAAGCCGGCTGAGGTCGGAGCAGAGCAAGTCAAACTGAAATTGATTGAATTCGAATCGTGAAAGGCTGAGCATGTCGGAGGCATGGATGAAGACCATGGGGCGACGGTGCCGGGCGACCAGATCGCCGAACGTGTGTCCATCGAACAGTGCCTCATCGAGGAGCTCCGAAAAAATATGGGCCCGGCCGAAATAGGGCGACCACATACGGAGCCAATTTGAGGGCGAACGAAAAATCCGTGCGCGTAGCTCGCTCTCCCAGTTCTTTCTGAGAAACCGATGCTCAAAATCTTGGAAGATTCTATCGCCGTAGAGACCGTAGTATGCGGCTGTGAAGCTTCCGCCTGAGAGCGCATTGATGATGTTCAATTCGTCGAGCAACCGCTTGTCGACACCTTCCCACCGGATCGACGTTCGTGCCAATTCTCTTAAGACACCATAGGCCAAGGCCGATGCTCGTGCCCCACCCCCGGAGAAAGAGGCCACGATGAAGAGACTGTCGGAACTGCCGGTGTGGGAGGGAGGGAAATTGGTGGCGCGGTACCCGTAGGCAGCGTCCCATCGCGCAAGCGGTGCATTCATGGTTGGGCGTATATACTCACAGCCAAGCAACAAAGTTGTACATCCAAGTAAGAACCAGATGGCTAGGCAATACCGTCGTGTCGTTGAGTCGGGCGGAACCGATTTCATGGGGGCGAAGGGTACGCAGCAACACCGTGAGTGTCAACTGGACTGTGAGGGCAGGACGGCGCGTACCGAAATTTCCTCACTTTCTTGAGCAATCCGCTAGTCCATGAAATAGTGTAGAAACGGTGCAGGGCATACCGGTCTCGCCGTGGTTCTCATTCGTGCATATTCGGAGGTCATAAAACCATGTCGCATCTGCTCACAATTAGCCGATATACGGCATTGCTGTTTTCCATGCTGGTCTTGGTGGTAACAGGTTGTGCTCAGTCTGGCCAGCATGGAAAGTTATCACAGGAATCTCTCGGAGTGGGGATCGTGTCAGGGACCTTAGGCGAACAACAACGTGTAGCCTTGTGTGTCGGAGAGTCGCCCTCAATCTCGGTCGTTGGCCAAGTCCAGGCTCTGGAGGGCGGTGCGTATCTGGTACGCGACGCCAAAGGGCAGGAAATCCGTATCCCTCATGATGAGAACACCAGGATCGATCGACCTGCCCACGTCGGCGACCGCATTCAATCCTGGATCGATCGCAACGGCCGTGCCGTGTTCATCCGCATTCTGGATGAAGCTGGTCAGTAGTACGTTTCCCGACTCCGGTCTGATGGGCACTCACCCGCCAACTCTCCATTTCGACAGTGCAAGAACGACAGCGTCGGTGTAGCCTGGCTTTCATCTTTCGCAGGCCGATTTCTGAAGGAGTGTGACCATGCGATCGACCTGTGCATATCTGTCCATTCTCACGGTGCTCTTGTTCGGTTTTCTTGACACGCCATGGATCTTCGCAGCCGGAACTGGTGCGAAGGCTGGACTTTCCAAGGCCCAGGCAGCTGCCACACAGTGGAAGGCTGATGCTCAACTAGTTCAGATCTCCACACTCGCTGGAGATGCAAGTGGAACAGCCTCGACCTGGGCGTACCTGTTCCATTCGCCGAGCGCCAAACGCGGCTACCGTGTCGATGTGGCCGATGGTGGGGTGGCCCGCTCGGTGGAGGTTTCCTCAGGCGTGCTGACTGAGCCTCTACCTACGGAATTGGTCGATAGTGATCAAGCCATGACCGAAGCGAAGGCCAATGGCCTGAAGACCACGACTGGTCGTTCCATGCTGACGCTCCAAGTGATGCTCAAAGGCACAAAGCAGCATGGGCCCTATTGGAATATCGTCGGTGATATGGTTTCTGGCACTAGCACTCTCGTGAACGCCACGACCGGAAAGTTCCTCAGGACCCAAGCCCTGCAGTAGCGGTATCTGTTTCTCTCATGCCGGTCTACCCAGAAATCGGCATGGAGAGATCCAGTTATCTCGACCTTATAGAATGCCGAATACAAGATCCAATTCCATTTCCTCGTTGCTAAAGAGATAGCTTGAGATGGTTTGGTGTGCATTACCGCGGGAGATGAGGTGATAAAACGCGCCGGGAAATTCCAGGCGAAAGGGGCGAGGCATGGGCAGGGAGAAAAAGCCTTGACGCTGTTGCCCGCTCCGCCGGTACAATATCGGCGATCGGCTTTCTCGTTCGGGTCACAGGAGAGCGGCCATGA
>JAOUHJ010000007.1 GCA_029865225.1 Nitrospira sp. | reverse complement strand
GACAACGAGCGAGAAGGCTCGCCAGCTGAACCAGCGAGAGCCTTCCAGTGGTGTCCCACACCCGACCCAGAAGTAACGGAGAGAGTGCTTCCTGAATACGTTGTGCCCGCTCTTGTTCGTGCTGATCGCCGATCAACACGATGCGACTGGCAGGGCGAATCTCCAGACACTCGGCAATCAAGCGCTCCCAGACTCCAATCGGAACCAATCGCTCTTGATCTCCCGCCCCAACCAGCAGGCCAATCCAATCACCATTTGACTGCCCGATCGGCTCAAGATCGGTGGGAAGGACCGTTGTTGGAACGTGTATTGGTATGATGTCATTCGGTGGTGAGAGGCCGCACATCCCACAAAACACGTCAGCCAAGTGAACGCGGTGGCTGCGGTTGGATATCGCCACGCTTCTGATGTACTCCGCCCATGGAGACAGCTTGTGGCTCAGCGGCTTCCCGCTTACGGCTCCAACGGACTCCCGTGCGAGGAGTGCTCCGGCTATGAACGCTCGAGGATGTTGGTTCAACACACACGCGCGGTCATAGAGGTCTTCGCTGATGGCACGAATCCCGGCACCGGCTTCTGCAAGATGTTCGGGACGTACCTCCGCCTCGGCGCTGGCCGCTCGCCGATGCCATGCGGCGCCATCCCAATTCACGACTTCCGAGATTCCAGGCAAGAGACGGCCGAGTACAGACAACTGCACCGGACACAAGAGATCAAGCTCCCAATCTGGGTGAGATTTCTTCAGCGCGGTGATCGCAGGAATCGTTTGCACGAGGTCCCCTAATCTGGCCAGTTGAATCACAAGGACACGTTGCGTCATCCGGCTAGGAAGAAGCGGCCTCGAGCGCGAGCGCCGCTTCTCTCCCTGTTATAGCTCGACCGAGTTCATCGAGCCCGTCATACCTCGGCGAAATCTGTCGTAGAGCGTCATACTCGCGGCGGGCTGCCTCAATCTGCTCCCCACGCAACAACACGCTGGCGAATGCAAATCGCGTGGCGACGTCTTCTGGATTTCTCTCGACATAGCTGCGCAGCTGTCCGCTCAGCTCTCGCCACCAATTTTGCGCAGTCCCCGCACGCAGCAACCAATGAACCGCTTCAGCGTCATCGGGATACTCTGCTAGGACGTGAACGAATCGCTCCCACGCTCCCTGAGTGTAGGACCTACCCATCGCAGCCATCCCCATTCCCATCAGACATTTCTTCCGGTCTGCCCCAGCACCCATTGCTGAATCGAACGCTGCCTCCGCTTGCTCGTACTGTTCGCGCTGCATGCTGAGGATCCCCTTCAGCAACAGACCTTCGGCGTGGTTTGGGCTAACGCTCAGTAATTTCTGTAGATGTCGGTCAGCTGCTCCGAAATCTCCGTGTTCCAGAAGCCCTCGGATGACTTGAAGGCGCATCGCCGGATCATTCTGTAATTCAAGGTAACGAGCGAGAAACTTTAACTGTAAGGTCGGTTCGTGTAGGCGCTCACACACCATCGCAGCCCAAGACAACACAAATCGGTCATGCGGCCAATCCTCAACCATCTGGAGCTCCCATCTGACCGCCGCCCAGTCCTGCTTCAGCGCTGCCGCTTGTGTCGCCGCCACATGGGCCCAGGCTGCACGGTCCTGGACGTCACATATGGGCTTCAATTGAGTCGCAAATTTCGTATCTTGTTGCCCGCCGACTAGTTTGAGTCCGTCACGGTGATAGTAAAGATCCTCGTCACAGAGCCACCAGTGGGAGCCCCACCGTTCTCCGAGCAGTCGGCTATTGTGCTCATCGTGGTTCTTCCGGCCGGGAGTCTGACTTTCCAAGTGATACAGGACGCTGCGTGGCTGGTAGATCACGTGGTAACCCTTGTCCCGCACTTTCAGACAGAGATCCACGTCTTCAAATCCATTGATGAAACCTTCATCGAAGCCCAGCACCTCCTCAAAGAGCTCCCGACGAATCAGCATGCAAGCCGCTGTGACCGCCTGGAATTCGCGTCGCTGATTAACGGCTGGACTGTTATCCGGAGTTGATCGATAGATGTGATAGGCACTCAGATGCGATCGCATGAACACCACTCCGGCATGTTGGACGGATCCATCAGCGAAGAGCAGCTTACTCCCCACCACACCGACCTCCGAATGCTCCTCCACCTCGCTCACCAATGGTTTGAGCCAGTGAGGCTGTGGAACTGTGTCATTGTTCAGGAACACCAGATACTTGCCGCGTGCTGCTCGTGCCCCTTGGTTGCAGGCCTTGGCGAACCCCAAATTCTCTTTATTGAGGATGAGCCGCACATCTCCGCCCAGCGTGCGCAAGAAATCGGAGGTGCCGTCGGTCGAACCGTTGTCGACGATGATTACCTCGAACGAGACGTCGGTCGCGGAAGAAGCCAACGCTGTCAGACATTGCCTGGTCAATTCGATCTTGTTCCAGGTCGGGATGATGATGGAGCAGGCGAAGGACTTTGGAGACATCTGCGCATAGAGCCTTTCGAGATGACGCTGCTGAGCCTCCCGCACGCCGGCAATCAGTTCTGCATGGGGTGCATACTTACGATAGATGATCTCGGTCGTACGCCGATAGGTATCCGTCGTCCCACTCGTCATGGAGGTACCGTCGCTCCGCCAGGTAAACTCAGCCGTCTTCACGGCCAGGTGTTTAAACGGAAACCGGGTCGCCATCCTGATCCAGAGATCCCAATCTTCATGAGCAAACAGCGACTCGTCGAAATGACCCACCTCCTCCAGGCACTGCCTCGCATGCATGACACACAACACCGGAAAATAGTTGTTCACCAAAAGATCGGCAGGACTGAATTCATATGAATACGGCACGTCACGGCCTGTCTCGACATACACGCCCTCAACCTGCCGTTCCTGCACTCGCCAGGCGTCAGTGTAGACAACACGGCATTCGTGGCGATCCAGATAGGCGACAAGGGTTTCCAGATGATGTGGGAGATAGCGGTCATCGTCGTCAAGATAGGCGATATAGGTGCCCTTTGCTGCACGCAGCCCGCTGTTGCGCGCCGCGGCCAACCCACGGTTCCGATCGTGTGTGATGGTCGTGATACGGTGTCGATCGATGCAAGCGGCGACGACAAACCCTACCTCGCACCCC
The DNA here is from genome assembly GCA_029865225.1 of Nitrospira sp. Classification (GTDB taxonomy): domain Bacteria; phylum Nitrospirota; class Nitrospiria; order Nitrospirales; family Nitrospiraceae; genus Nitrospira_D. The sequence goes on along the minus strand of JAOUHJ010000007.1, from coordinate 74,356 downwards.
GCATCGTTGACGACAATCACCTCAAAGTCCTGAAACGTCTGTGCGGCCAGGCTCTCGAGGGCCGTCCGAAGGCGATCAGGGCGGTTGTAGGTCGGCACGATGACGGAGACTTTCGGTGGACGCGTAAAGGGAACGGGACGTGGACCGGCGGTCCGCTGACAGATCCAGACTTGATAGATGGGAAGCAGGTTCATGGAGTGGAGGTCGAACGGCGTCGGAGCCGGGACGAAGCGGAGACTTTGCACTTCGACATGGACGCGCTCGAGCCCCAGCTCCATGAATCCCTGTGACGTGAACAGGGCACGCAACTGATCTTCGGTAACCCAATCTTCCACGGGCTGATTCGGCGGTGCGATGGTTTTCCACTGTTCCCACATTTCGCCTCGCGGCGTCGTGAGAATGAGATACCCGTCGGGTTTAAGCAGCTGGGCCAGCTGTGCGAGGAACGCTTCCTTTTGTCCGTACGGGATATGCTCAATGACCTCTGAGGTTAACACCACATCGTATGGCATGAAGTCGGGTCGTTCCAAGACGTTCTCCGCCGTCCCCGCCTCGAACCGGAGGTGCGGGAACAGTCTACGCGCATAGTCCACGACACCGGCAACCGGCTCGATACCTTCGCAGGTTCCGTATGCATTCGCCAGGTTGGTGAGCCACCCACGACCACAGCCGACATCCAATATTCTTAGCTGCTTACACGGCTCCTGCTGCTGAAGACGGCGCAAGATGTACTCCAAGAAGCCTACGATCTTGCTCCAGCGGGCGGCTTCGTCAGGATTCGGCTCAGGTATCGACCAGTACGGTGACTTGACGAACAAATTGACGTAGAAATTATCACTATCCATCGAATCCTCGCACATAGGTTTATCGGAGTGTGTTTCATTCTGTCGTCCATCCGGCTCGACAGTGTGTTGATTCGGCAACGACACGCCGTCCCGCAGTTTGACCCTGGAGTTTGCTTCGATAATCGGTGAAAAACATGCTCCAGTTTGTTGTTCAGGTGAGATGGAGTGAATACCATAGTCCGGTTCCTTTCCGGACTCAATCCATTCAAGCACCTGCTGCATACGCCGTTCTGCCGTGTGATGAGTGAGAAGCTTGCGCTGTCCGCTAGCCCCAATCGCATCGGCACGTTTCGGATCCGAGAAAACGTATTCAATTCGTTCCGCGAGGTCCTGCGGTAAATGAGCCGGGAAGAGCACGATCTCGCGGCTATTCTGAAACAGTGCATTCGTCTTCGGACGATCTGGAATCTCCCAGGAAATCACAGGACGCCCGACTGCCATGGCTTCAAAAACCCGACCACCAAAACAACGGGTGAGTCCTGGAAGATTGATAATGGCACCACAGTTTGACAGTGCGTTGAGCCACTCCCGAAACTCAGCTTCGCGGACCGTCCTGAGCGCCTCTACATATCTCCCCAGATCTTGTTCAACCACCAGCGGCTGTTGGAGCAATCGAGCCCGGACCGACGATTGAACCACATCAAACTGTTGCTGATTGGGCGTGAGTCGAGCTGGCGACTGGGCAAACAGCATCCTCTCGCGAAGGAGTGGATGCTTGAGCCAAAGATCACGATGTCCGTAGGGCACCCCGTGAAAGACTGCACGTCTGTCGACGAGCGGGAGCCCTTGCTGTAGAATAAATCGGCGAGGGACAAAACCGGGCCACCATAAGATAGGTTTCCGCCCGTGTGCTTTCAACTCAGAAGCGTCGCGCTCGTCGCAGACCAACGCATGCGTCAAATATTCGAGCTGTTGAGCAAACACTTGCTCCCGCTGGCGGAGTTCTGGAGCCCAAGTATAGTCCTCCGGCTCATACCGTAGAGACTCCATGACAAATCCGATGCGAACCGCGGCTAACTCTGTGACCCATTCCAAAATCTGATGATCAAGTGGTGCATGCACAAGCCATATCCACACCTGATCGAAACGCTGGCCCGCCAGAAACCGACGTGCGTGATACAACCATGATGCTGGTGTCGAGGGCAGCGCGTCAGGACCGATCGGGACCGTGAGACAGCTCACACCGTGAGCGGTTAATCCTTCACTAACCGCAAAACTCGCCCCGTAAGTCCAGGGTCTCGCAGTTTTCCATGTCGGAAATTCGAGTTGAAGGAGCAGCGCTTTCATCGATATCCTATAACCGGATCACGGAGTTCTGACTCATTGATTTTCTTCCGAGCTGTTCCCGTAAGACACTGCGGCCATAACCTGCCGGCTGGGACTCGTGGCTTCAGTATCACAACCCGCGGATCCATGCCCGACAGGCAAGTCATGCAGCGGAAATGCACTCCAAAGTCCTACACGCCGGTCCGGGCCGGATAGAGCACCAGCACTTTCATGTCGCACCTCGCGTGACGGTCAATGGAATTACCGAGTGTTCTGGCGATGCAGACGGCAACCGCATCGATGCTTGCTCCGGTCGAGTGACAACCCTGGACAGCCGCTGTTGAGTCATCCTATCGATGTGTGCGACTGTTCCATCTCCAAATCGTTCACGCATCATGAGCTGATATCGGAGGTTGGAAAAATACGTCCGAAACGCGGCGTCCCGGAACCGCAACACATCGACCGACGTGAGATGTCTTGTCGGCAACGGGAAGCTGTCCGCCGCGTGTTGCGAGTACCCAGACCAATGATCCGGCAGAGGCCAGCCCTGCTGCAATGCCTGGGCATACAGCGCTGACCCCGGATAGGCCATCGTGCAGTAGAAGTTCGCATACTCCGTGTTCAACTCCTGAGCCAACGCAAGCGTCGCTTTCATACTGACCAGATCGTCTTCAGGAAGACCGAAGATGTAGTTGGACACGACGGAGGTGCCGGCTTTGCGAACACGCTCTACGGTCGCAAAAATGTCTTGCTGGTCATATCCCTTATCGACGGCGTCTCTCACGCGTTCGCTGGCAGCCTCAATGCCGAACGCAAGCCATTTGATGCCAGCCTGTAGCATGATGTCCGCCATACCTTCCCGCACTGTGTCGACTCGTGCGTAGGCCCAAATGTTGAGATCGTACCGACGGTCGATCAACCCCTGACAGATCGCGAGTACGTGCTTGCGGTTCAGCACGAACATCTCATCGGCGATCTTGATATTCCGCACACCATAGCGCGTCACGAGGAGATCGATTTGCGCAAGCACCGATTTGGGGCTCCAATAGCGATAACTGTTGAGACTCTCGCGCATACGCAGCATCTGCTCCCCACGCTTGAACGGTGCTTGAATGCAGCAAAAAGAGCAATGAAAGGGGCACCCGAGTGTCGTGTAAATAGCGGCGTAGGGTTGTCGAAGATCGATGTTTTCAAAACAATGCCAGTTATGGGCCCGATAGCGACGCATTGGAAGCAGATCCCAGGCGATGCTAGAAAGGTCCCTATCCAAAGATTCAACCAATGGAGCAGGCGCGGACTGACTCACGCTATCTCCATCCCAGTACCATAGGTCTCGGACCTGTCGAAGGTCAGGTTGTGCACTGTCGCGCAACGTCTCGATCAGCTCGACAACCGTGACCGGTCCTTCCCCGCCGCAGACATAATCCGCTTCCTCTTCCCGCAGTGTTCGCTCCGGAAGTGCGGCGACATGCCCTCCCAGGAGAAGAATGGTCGTCGACGGATCGACGTTTTTGATGGCTGAGCAAGTGGCGCTGGCTCCCGGCATCACTTGAGTTGAAGCGGACGGATTGTGGCCGTATACGACGATCGCCACCAAAAGAGGTTTCATGGACTGGATACGAACGGCCACGTCTTCCGGAGACAAATCTTCAGCATTAGCGTCAATGAGCGCAACGGAATACCCTTTTTTGCGGACATAGGTTGCAATCAGTCCCGCCCACACCGGCGGCTCGATCGCCGCTAAATCCTCACCAAGTCCCTGATACGCAAGGGTCCGATGACCAGGATTCACGATGACGAGGTCTAACTTCATGCCGTTCTTTTTAAAAGGGCCCCTTGAACCGCTCTTCGTAGCTGTAAAAAGATTCTTGGCTCAGGTCGATTGAATCCAGATCCAGCAACCGCTCCACCGCGCGGATAATCTGCACGGCTGATGGGTAAAACAGATTTTCCAGCGGTCGGGTTGTGGGACAGGGTACGGGCGCAAAGCCAATCCGTTCGATCGGTTTTTTTAAGACACCAAAACAATGATGGGCGAGGCGGGCAGCCAGCTCCGCTGAGAACCCGGCATAGAGCCAATCATAATCAGCGATGATGCACCGACCGGTCTTCGCCACGGAGGACACGACTGGTGTCTCGTCTAATGGGGCAACGGTCCGGATGTCGATTACTTCCAGGCGAACCCCGTGCCGAGCAAGAACATCCGCAGCCTTCATAGCCTCGATCGTCATCCAAGACGTACAGGCGACGGTCACATCCGTTCCCTGCCGAACGACAACAGGCCCCGGCAAGGGGGGAAGATACTGCTCATCCACACTGCCTTCGATGTCATAGAGCCAGCGGTGTTCGAGGAGAATGACAGGATTGTCGTCACGGATGGCTGCGCGCAGCATGCTGTACGCATCCTGCGGCGACGTTGGAAGGCCGACCTTGATGCCGGGAAAATGCCCGAAGAGGCCGTGCATCGACTTACTGTGTTGCGCACCCTGGCCCCATCCTCGGCCAATCACAGCCCGGATGACCAAAGGCACGCGTAAGGCCCCGCCGCTCATGTATCGCAGCGACGACATGACATTGGCAATCTGATTCATTCCCAAGAGCAAGAAGTCCGCTCGAATATGCACGTGAACCGGGCGAAGCCCGGATAGCGCCGCTCCAATCGCAACCCCCGTCATCGCATCCTCGGACAACGGCGTGCCAAAGCAACGCGACGGGCCAAATTTTTCGACGAGACCTTTGGTGCTCCCGAAGATACGCTTGTGGTCCGGCACATCCAGCCCGAAGACAAATACGGTCGGGTCTGCGTCCATTTCCTTTGCCGCAGCGAAGGCCAAGGCTTCACGATAAGTCATGGTTTCCGTCATACCCACAGATCCTCGTACAATGCTTCTGCCGTTGGATAATCGGCACTACGCGCTCGGCCGATGCTGCGGCAAATTTGGTCATCGACCTCGACATCGATGGCGCGCAATTCGGCTGGGTGATAGCCCAGACTGAGCAGATGGGAGGAAAAACGGATCAGCGGGTCACGTTCACGCCGCTCCTGATCGCTCGGAGCCTGTCGATACCCCGTAAAAAAGTCTTCACCAATGCCGACATGCTCAAGAAATCGGAAATAGCTGACATGGAGAAGGCCCGGCTGCTTGTCAGCTTCCATATCACGGTAAAGTGCGCGAGTCGCTTCAATGATCGCCGAGAGATCGCTGCCATCGGCCGTCGCCGTACAACAGCGGAACCCTCCCACAGCCTGCGTGATGGAAGAAAAACCACGCCGGTCCGCCGCCGGAGCATGAATGGCAAGGCCATTGTCTTCGCAGACAAAGAGCAGGTTCAGACTTCGCTGACAGGCAAAGTTGAGGCTTTCCCAAAACACGCCCTCTTCCGCCGCACCGTCGCCAAAAAACACCGCGACCGGCTGACGCAAATGGCGATACGCTTGAGCTAACGCCGCGCCAACCGCTAAGGGAATCGTCGTACCAACCACCGCCGACGTTGCCAGAAGCCCGCGACTGGGCTCACAGAGATGCATGGAGCCAGCCTTGCCGCGACCCATCCCCGCTTCTTTCCCATGCAGTTCCGCAAAGAATCGATCCGTATCCTCCGTGAGCGCCAGATACAGCGCATGGTTTCGATATGTCCCGAACATTGGCGAACCTTCTGGCAAGACATGGCACACACCGACAGGAATGGCTTCTTGTCCGATGCTCAAGTGGACGGGAGTTTTCATGTCGTCCTCGCCATAATGTAGGCGGATCGCTTCTTCCGCACGGCGGATGAGCGTGAGCGTACGGTAGAGCCGTAAACCTTCGCCTTTGTTCAACGTGTCACTCCTTCGCTCAATGGTTTGTGAACACGGTAGTCAGACTCTGGAATCGTGCCAGCCGTTCCGGGGTGCCGATGTCGTACAGCGGCGCATTGCTGAGAAATCCGAACACTCCGCGAGGCAGCAGCGCCGGCAACAAATCCGTCTCGATGGACGATGGCCGGTGATCCGGAATCTCCGCCAGCACGGCCCGCCTGAACACGTATACGCCGGCGTTATGGTATTTCTCCCCCGCGCCCGGTTGCTTCTCCGCAAAGGCTGTGACTTTGGCGCGGGACTCGAGCGTCACGAAGCCCACATCGTCCCGGGCATCGGCCGAGGCCAGCGCGACCGTCGCCCATCCTTGCTTGGCGGCATGAAATCCCAGCAGCTCGTTCGGATCGACGTCGATCAGGGAATCGCCGTTGACAACCATGAACGGATCGCTCCGGATCAGCCCGGCCGCATGCTTGACCGCACCGGCCGTGCCCATCGGCGACGATTCACGCGAAAACACCAGCTCATAGGGATGCCGGAAACTGGCATATCGCTCGTCGATGCAGTCGCCCAGATGGCCGGTACACAGAATGATGCGCGCGATGCCGTGATGCGCAAAGTGTTCGAGAATGAAATCGAGAAATGGGCGGCCGTCGATCATGGCCAGCGATTTCGGACGGTCGCTCACCACCGAGCGCAGCCTAGTGCCGAGCCCCCCGCAAAGAACGACGAGATCGCAGCCGGCGGCGCACATCCTGATCATGCCGCTTTCTCCATCGGCATCGAATTTCGGCCGGCGGCCGTCGCCTGCTCATCCGCCCATCCGAAGTCCCGCACGATCGGCATCTCCTGCTGATAGAACACGATCTGGCTGCCCAACCCTTCGAAACGGAATGGGACCTGAAGAAGGCCGGGCAACGACGCTTTGATTTGGACATGGGTCTCCGGTTTGGCAAATAGAAGCATGAACCCGCCGCCGCCAGCTCCCAGCAGCTTGCCGCCGAGCGCCCCACATTTGCGCGCCGTGTCATAGATGTCGTCGATCATCGGCGTCGTGATCTTCGACGTGAGGCTGCGTTTGACCATCCAGGCCTCGTGCAAGAGCTCTCCAAATTCGCCGAGGTTCCGGTCGCCCGTCAGAATGGACACACCTTCCTGCACCATCTGCAACATGGCGAAGAGCTCGACGCGTCGCTGCTTCGTTTTTTCGATTTGTTCTTTCGCGATTTCCGAGGCCGTGCGGGAAAATCCAGTGAAGTACAGCAGCAGATGATCCTGAAAATCGGCCAGCCGCTCCGGCTTCATCACGATCGGGATGTACCCGATGTCGCCGCTCGGAGAAAATTTGACACAGCACAACCCGCCGTGGGCGGCCAAGACCTGGTCTTGGCAGCCAACGGACTCCTGCAATATGTTCTGCTCGATGTGAATCGCATCCCGGGCCAGTTCCGCCTTGCTCGCCATGGTGTGCCGCAAGGCGTGCACGGAATGCAGCAGGCCGACGGTGAACGACGAACTCGACCCCAATCCCGTGCGCGCGGGCAAATCGCCGTCATGATGAATTTCAAGTCCCTCGGTCACATGTAGATACTGCAACACGCCCCGGACGGCCGGATGTTCGATCTCCAAATTCGATTTGGCCTGCTCGATGCGCGAATAGGCGATTCGTGTGCGGTGCTCGAAAAACGGGGGCAAGTACCGGCAGCTAATGTAGCAGTACTTGTCGATCGTCGTGGCCAGCACGGCGCCGCCGTGCTCTTTGAACCAGACAGGATAGTCCGTGCCTCCACCGAAGAATGAAATACGGAATGGAGTGCGGCTGATGATCATAGTGCTGCTCCCTCGGTTGGTCTGCTCCCTCCCCTACACATTGCCGTACCCTGTCCCGTTGACGATGGCGTAGCATTTGATCAATTCGCGGACGCCGCGCTCCAGCGACCAGTCCGGTCGAAATCCTGTTGAAAGAATCCGTTCGTTGGATACGATGTAGTCACGCTTGTCGGGATCTTCTCCGATAGGCGCCTCACAAAACACGAACTGGGGCAGAATGCGCTGGATTTTCCGACACAGCTCCACCTTGGACAGGTTCGCGTCCTCCAGTCCGACGTTGTAGGAGCGATTCTTCATGGTCTCGAAGTGATCGATCGCGTGGAGGAATGCCTTGACCACATCCCGGATATGGATGTAGTTCCGCTTGCACTGGCCTTCGAACACGGTAACCGCCCGGTCGTGGACGGCCCGCCACACGAAGTCGTTGACCAGCAGGTCCATGCGCATTCTCGGCGACGCGCCGAATACTGTAGCCAGCCGGAGCGTGATCGCATTGCCTCGCTCCAGCACGACCCGCTCTGCTTTGACTTTGGTTTCCCCATACAGGCTGATGGGACGCAAGGGGGAATCTTCGGTGCAGGGAATTCCCGGCTGGCCGATGCCGTAGCCGCTGTTGGTGACGGGGAAGATGATCCGCTGATCCTTCGACGACAGCTTCGTCGCCAGTTGAACGGCTTCGAAGTTGATCGTATAGGCTCCGACCCGGTCGCGATTGCAGAGCGGCGCCCCCACCAACGCGGCAAGCGGGATTACGATGTCGGCATCTCGCAAAAGCTCCGTCATGACTCGCTCATCCCGGCAATCGCCCCGCACGACCTGAAACGAGGCTTCCGGGCAGCAATCCAAGAGGCTGTTCTGCCGGTACATGAAATTGTCGAGCACGGTCACTCGATACCCGCGGTCCAGCAGCTGCCGACATAGAACCGAGCCGATGTACCCAGCTCCTCCGGTGACAAGCACATGTGTGGATGTCGTGGTCATACGTAAATCATCTTCGTTCGGCAAATACATTCTGTGACGGTCTGTCTCCAGCCGCTTCGACTGAAGATGCATGCTCCACAAACCAGCGTATCGTCTCTGCTAACCCATTCCTGAGGGAGGTAAACCGAAATGCCGGAAATCGAGAAACAAACCGCGTGCTCTGTAGCCGCTTGATGAGCACACCCTCCGGCTGTCTTGGATCGAAGATGATTGGCCCTCTGTACTCCATAACATCTGCTATGGTCTCGGCAAGCGAACGGATGGTGATACCTGAATCCGCCGCTACGACCGTGGTCGTAGACTCTCGATTATCTTCGATGGCATCCAGCGCCACATGGGCAACATCTCGCGCGAAGACGAATTGGCGTACCGCCTGTCCGCTTCCCCAGACAACGTACGGTGTCCCGGTGGTCTTGGCGCTCCAACATCGGCGGATCAGTGATCCAACGACATGCCCTTCCTCAGAATCGAATGAGTCGTGAGGACCGTACATGGTCACCGGCGTCAGCGTCGTCCATGCAAACCCTTCATCCTTCGCAACCAGTCGCGTCTGGAAATCCAACATACGTTTGGCGTAGCCATATCCAATGTTGCCGTCGTAAGGGAGAGCAGTCTGAAGATCTTCTTCTGTCGTGGTCCGGTCCGCGAACAGGGGGAAAGCGCAACTCGAGAGCATACTCACCAGCCTGGGAATCCTGAGCGCCCGAGCCGCACTCAGTACGGACAGGTTCAGCAGTGCGTTGTCCTCAAAGAACCGACTATTCTGTCCAGCATTAGCCTTTACTCCCCCAACCGATCCCGCAAGGTGTAGAATCCTGCTCGGGCGGATCTCTTCTAACAACGTCTTCGCGATATCAAACTGACGGAGATCGCCGTCCGCGCTGGTCAGGAACACAGCCTGAGGGTGCAACTCCCGGACTGCTGAGCCCAGCAAACCCGACCCTCCAGTCACCAAAAGCGGTCCTGTCACGCGACCTCCATAACTACGCGGGCAATGGTGGTAATGTCGTCATCGTTCAACCCCGCATGGTTGGGCAAGAAAAACCCACAGTGATGAATCCGGTCAGCGACGGGAAAACTCGTTGACCCATACCGACTGGCCCAGAATGGGTGAAGCCCCAGATTGCCAGCGGAGAAGATGCGGGTTTCGATGCCATGCTCGGAGAGGTTGTTCACAATGCGGCGCCGCTGCTCTTGCGATTCGGCGATCAGCCCAACGGAAATACTTGCCACCTGACTACCGGCCGGGGGCCGCTGCACATAAAAATGCGAGCCCAGGCACTCAAGATAACGGGCGTGGTTGCGCCGCCGTTGCTCCGTCATCCAATCCAGCTTTTCAAGCTGGCCGATTCCCAGAAAAGCATTGATGTCAGTCGACCGGAGGTTGAACCCCGGCTCGTAGAACACGAACGGAGAATGGAAATCGTCGATCGAGTGTTGTTCAACGAGCGAGCGATGGGTAGTTTGGTCTAGATCCTTACTCCACCCATGGCTACGAAGCATGAGGAGGAGATCTGCTAGGGCCTTGTCGTCCGTGGAGACCATGCCACCTTCAACCGTCGACATTTGATGTCCAAAATAGAATGAGAAGCTCGCCATATCTCCGAACGATCCAACCTTTTTGCCTTCGTAACTGGCGCCAATCGCCGCACATGCGTCTTCCATCAGCACAAACTCGTATCGCTCTTTCAGTGCCAGCAGCTCTCGCATCTTGTGAGGAACTCCCAACACTTGCACTAACATGACGGTTTGAGCCTGATACTGCTTCAGGAGGTCTTCAAGATGGTTCAGGTCCAAGCCGAAGGTCTCAGGATCTGCTTCACACATAATGGGCTCAAATCCAAATTGAATCGCCGGTGCAATCGAAGTGATCCAGCCAACACTGGGAACGATAACCTTCTTGTTCCGCAAACGTCCGGAGACGAGCAGCGCGTAGTACATCAAGAGGTTGGCCGACGATCCGGAGTTACAGAAAATGGAGTGCGAACGAGCCATCCAATTTGACCAACGCGACTCAAAGTCACGCGTAACGGCCCCCTTCGTTAAACGTGGATACGTGCGAAGCCACTGGATCAGGCGATCGATATCGTTGCGGTCGATCGTGTCGTAGGCAAGACACCACCGAGGATTCAACTCGCGCTGCGTAGTACCTGGGCCATCCATGATGTTCACTCCATCATCACCAGCACGACCCACTAGTCATGCTTGAAAAGCGGTACTTCAAGATATGTGCCATCGGCACGGGCGAATTGTTACGCCAAGAGCCTTACTCCTCATTGTTAGTCGACGATTAATTCGGCAGAATTTGCCGATCGTTGCGGAATAAATGGCTTCAGTGGTGACTACGGCGAGTCTGATTACGGGAGAAGGAACGAGGCGCTGACCTTCTGAAAGACGCATTGCCCGATGGCGTTTCGGACGGAGCCGCCCCACCCTCGATATTCGATGTACTCAAGCTCGTTGAAGCAGAACTCGATGCCGATCATCTCGCTGCCATGGCGCCTGTCGGAGTTCTTTACGATTCCGGTGAGGTTCGTAACGTGTCCCAATCCAGGCAGCTCGAACTCCAAACGGACCGTACTGCCGGGACCGAGCCAACCTGGTCGTGTGACCAACGCGACACTACACCCTTCCTCGCTGAGATCTTTCAGTAAACCACCAAAATAATCGCTGGTCGGCACTGTAGATTCGGATGGATGCCCCTGATCGGTTCGCATGAGTAAGATCGGCTCATTCGATGGTACCCGCACATGCTTGCGCATGTGCATCTCTTCGACGGTTTTCGGATAGGCGAGGAAGAGCAACGGCACCGGCGCATTGAGGACATCGCGTATCTCGCTGCGATATCCAACCAATTTACCCTCATGCAGGTAGCTGACCGTGCACGGCGTGTCGCCACTGATCGGTTGGTCGTGGCCGAGCTGCAGCGGCCATTCACAGATCAGCCAGGCGTGATCTTTCCATCCGAGGAGTGTTGAACCGTACATGACCTTCTGCTGATCCATAGTCAGGGATATTTTCAGCGGCAGCCCAACCGAGAGAAACGACACTGCGGGAGGAACTGACACGATCATTTCATTCATGCCCATGACTCCTCAGGTCTGTCAGCTGACACGAACCATCGCTGATGAACCTTATCGGCAACTCATCGCTTCGCCTTGAGGACAAACGGACAGTATCCGGCATACCTGCCTCGCTGACACCGAATGCAGCAGGCCTCGACCGCAATCATCAAGTTCAACGCGGAGTTCGCCGATATGACCCTCAGATCTGTCTTCCGTCGGCATGTCCGACCGGCAATTCTTCAGACCTGGAGCATAGTCGTTATGGCGACCAAGCAAATCGCGATCGAGCAACTCGTTCCCGGCATGTATCTGGTTGACGTGGATGTTCCATGGTATCGGACACCATTCCTCTTCCATAAGCGAATGGTCAACGACTTACAGACCATTGAGATCATGAAGCAATATGGGATACGGATGGTGACCATCGATACCAGTAAAGGAGCTGATCTTCCTTTAACGACCACCCCCTCCTCCGTGAACGACCAACCGGCAGGGCCAACTGTCCCTCCTCCCCAAGAAGCACAGGTCGAGCGGGCCACCGAGCCTGTACTTGGATGCCAACCTGCAGTGGTGATTTATGCGCAGGCCAAAGAAGCGGTGGAGCGCATCTTTGATGACCTTGAGCGTGGAGTGCCTCCTACTCCTGAAGCCACAAAAGCCATCGTGTCGAACGTCTTAGATCATGTCCTCAATGACCGGGTGGCGATCGCCACGCAGGTTGCCATCCAGAAAATCAAACAATTCGATCGGTCCCTGACAGGTCATGCATTGGATACCTGCGTCCTCTCTCTCATCGTTGCCATTGAAAGCGGCCTGGAGCAACCACAGCAGGAATTAGTCGGCATGGGCGCCCTGCTCCACGACGCAGGCTATGTCCGTCTCCCTCGTAATCTCGTTCGAAAACGAGACGAATGTTCCGGCCAAGACAAGACCCTACTCGAACAGCATTGTAAGCTTGGTGTGACGCTCCTTTCCGAACACCCTGGGATGCACGAGGACGTCCTTCGCATTGTACTGGAACATCATGAGCGTACCGATGGGACCGGTTTTCCCGCCGCTCTCGGGAACGACAAGATCTCCCCTCTGGCCCAGATTGTCGGGATTGTTGACGTGTACGACGCGATGGTCACTCGGCGGGGAACACGCCCGGCGCTGATCCCGCACGATGCCGTTCGGCAACTCTTTCTCGCAGGCGAGCGGGGGCAGTTCCCAAAACCCTTAGTGGAGACCATGATTCGCAGCATCGGGGTCTACCCGGTTGGAAGTCTGCTCAAACTCAATACCGGTGAACAAGCCGTTGTGGTCGGCGTCAATCCGCAGCAGCGCCTCAAGCCTCTTGTCAAAGTGACAACGGATCCACAAGGCGGCTCCTACGCCACGCCGCTTGAGATCGATCTCGCGGCACCGTCGTCCGACCATACCGTACGAACCGTCCTGCGTGTGCTCGACCCGATTCATGAACGTGTCAATGTCGCCATACATCTGGACCCAATCTTGCCGAGAGCCGCGTGATGAACAGACCGCAACGCAAACGACGACACCGGGTTCCAAAGGTATCCGCTCAACCGGTCGTCCCCGTGGCGATGGAACTTCTTGACGGGCTTCCGTTTGCCACTCTCATTCTTGATCACGCTCTCACTGTTCAAGGGATTAATCGAGAGGGGATCAGATTACTCGGGGTTGGATCCAGCTCCGGTCAGGGATTATTCTTTCCAGGTCTTTGGGCGAAACTCACCCACTCCAGCAAAGCGCGCCTGTCAGCTCAACTGAAGACCACGTTGAAAACGAGCCTTCCTATCTCCGCAACACAACAGCTTCTCATGAGCAGCACCACGATGAGCACCCCTGTAGAATGGACCTGCGTTCGAACTGAACTCAATGGCACGAGGGTTCTGCTCATCACCATTCGAGACCTGTCCCATGAGGTGGGATTGGAGCAGGACCGTGATCGCTTGGCCGCGATCGCAGAGGAGAGCCCCTCACCCCTCATTGAACTGGATCGCTACTCCAGTCTGTTGTATGCGAATCCTGCGATGATCGCGCTCCTCTCTCGATTCGGCTACAGCCTTGATGGATTTCCAAACGTCGCGCCAAACCGCCTACAAGACATTGTGAAGCAATGTCTCAAGACCGGTCGACCGCTCCACAACGAGGAAGTCCTCCTTCCTGACGCGAGCTTTTCATGGACCTTCTGTCCTCTTCCTCAACATGGGGTGGTTCGTGGCTATGCCACGGATATGACGAACATCCGCAAGACTGAACAGGCGCTCAAATTATCTGCAGACCAACTGCTTCAGAGCAATCAACGTCTCGACAAGGCACTGGAGGAAGCAAAGGAGTCCGCACGGGTCAAGTCGGCGTTCCTGGCAACGGTCAGCCATGAATTAAGAACGCCGATGAACGGCGTGATCGGCATGACAAGTCTGCTCATGGAAACCGCATTGACGCCGGAGCAGCAGTCCTACGCCGAAACCATACGCCAATGCGGCGAAGCGTTGCTGCAGTTAATCAATGACGTGCTGGAATGCAGCAAAATTGAGGCCGGCAAACTGGAACTGGAGTGCCTTGACTTCAACCTGCGCACGACGGTCGAGCAGGTGCTCGCCCAGTTTGCTGAACGCGCTGAAACGAAAGGACTTGAGCTGACCGGACTCGTCCACGCCGCGGTCCCGACCGGACTCAAAGGTGATCCCGGACGATTGCGTCAGATCCTGACCAATCTTGTGGCAAATGCCGTGAAATTTACCGACAAGGGAGAAGTGACCCTGCAGGCCTATCTCGAAGAGGACCTCCCCGAGTCGGCTGTCATTCGGTTTGAAGTCACCGACAGCGGTATCGGCATCAGCCCGACTACTCAAGCCAAACTCTTTCGTCCATTCGTGCAGGCCGATAGTTCAACAACGAGAAAGTTTGGCGGCACCGGGCTTGGCCTTTCGATTTCGAAGCAACTCGTAGAACTAATGGGAGGGACGATCGGTGTGCGCAGCACGGAAGGGCGAGGAAGCACCTTCTGGTGTACGGCACGTCTCCTCAAACAAGCTGACTCACCACGTGCGATTCTTCCGATGGGAGATCTTGCCGGAAAACATGTCTTAATCGTCGATGATAACGAATCGAACCGTCTCATCCTTCATCACTTGGTCTCCGGCTGGGGGATGGTGGACGACCTCGCACAAGACGCTGAATCGGCCTTGCGTCGAATCTCCGAAGCCACGCAGTGTGGTACACCCTACGACCTCGCCATCTTAGATTTCGTGATGCCAGGGAAGGATGGGCTCCAGCTTGCTCGAGAAATCCAGTACCATCCGGAAGGAGCTGGGATTCGTCTTGTCGTGATGACTTCGCTGCTCCAACGCGGCCACGCAGAAGAGGCCCGTCTGGCGGGCGCCATGGGGTACCTACCGAAACCCGTTCGTCATGATGAGTTACGAGACTGTTTGCGAACCGTCCTCGGCCTCGCCGAAACCCACAAACCAAAAGAGCCTCGGACGCTCTCAACGGTCCCCCAACTCGTCACCAGGCATACGGTCGCCGAAAACATCCGGCACCGACACGTGCTCGTGGTAGAAGACAATATCGTCAATCAGAAACTCGCCGTTCGCATGGTTGAGAAGCTAGGCTATCAACCTGACGTCGTCGACAACGGACAGGAAGCGTTGACTGCCTTGAAGAAGGGTGACTACATCGCCATTTTGATGGATTGTCAGATGCCCATCATGGACGGGTTCGAAACGACCAAGAACATTCGCGAGCGTGAAGCCGCAGCCGCATCTTCCACAACGCCAGCAGGAGACGATGCCGAATCGAATGAGCCTTCGTCATCCATGCCGCATATCCCGATCATTGCCGTAACCGCCAATGCCATGCAGGGAGATCGGGAGCGTTGTTTGGCCGCCGGAATGGACGATTACCTTTCCAAACCGATCAAGTTGGAAGAACTTCGTGCTGCTCTTGCACGGTGGGCCATCCTACCGCCTAGCAGTACCGCTTCCGAGACAAGCCCACCAACACAGGCGACGACCGACCCGACACGAGGCGTCTTTGACCCCGCCAGGATGTACCAAAATATCGGGAGTGACAACGACTTATTCGCTCAGCTTATTTGCCTGTTCCTTGATCGTCATCAGACGATGCTGGCCGAAATCAGAACGGCGCTGGCCGAGGCCGATTCATCAGCGGTCGAACGAGCGGCGCATACATTCAAAGGAACCGCCGGTAATCTGTGTGCTTCTGAAGTCGGACTCACGGCTAGTCGTCTGGAGGCCGTCGGTCGGCTCAGCGCGCTTCACGATGCGCCACCCGTTTATGCACAACTCGAGCTCGAAGTCGCTCGACTCGTCCGCGTGTTGGAATCCTACCGACGAGGCTATCAGCCTATCCGTGAGGCGGCCGCGTAAACCAACTTGTGTCCAACCTCATTCCCCTTGTGACGACTCACGCAGGACATTCTGTGGCGGGTTGCACATCCGTAGATACGCCGCGAGAGGGAGACGCAGTCGGGAACAACGGATGTCTGGTAGGAAACTCCTCCGAGAGCACTAATTGTTTCCCAAGCTTGCTCTTGTGGCTCATGAGCAGTGGCCCGCGAAGATTGGCAGTGATTCGGCTTGGGTCATCCGAAGGAATGGTCAAAATCACGACCAAGGTGAGATCCTCGCGCTCCCCTCCTTTGATCTCCATCAGGGCATCGGCAGGCACTTCAACGTGGTAATCAGGATGGAATGTGGCGGGATCCATCAGGACAAAGGCAAGATCAGGCTCTTCAATTGATTGAAGCCACTTGAAGGGAGCCTCGGTATCATGATCAAGGATCACGTATCGTTGCTGCTCGGGGAACCCAAGTAGCCCAGAAGGAAATGTGACGACGCTTTCGTCGGAAACTTCAAAGGACCCAAATCGAGTCGATGTGCAGTTCACGGACATAGCCTCACGAGACCACACGCCGATTCACAGGAGCCAAGCTACGCAACGCCTCGAGCGGCACAGCCTGTGTTTTAGCGGCCAACCGGTTCTCTTCTTGGATTCTCGTATAAACCTCTTCCCGATGTACGGCGACAGCCGATGGTGCTTCGATTCCGAGACGAACTTGCCCGCTCTTCATCCCCAGCACGACCACACGGATATCGGGGCCGATTGTGACACTCTCTCCACGTCGACGGGTCAGTACAAGCATGACAGCCTTCCATGGCGACACAAGGTGACATGGAATTATCGGCTCTCCACGGTACAAACTTGAGAACGATCCTACCGGAGATGTTTCAGGAGGGAATTGTCGAAGATCCGACCGAGCGTCTCGCCCGCAGCTTGAATCGCGTATTCTTGCAGCGTGAGATCGGAGATGGTTCGTGCCAAATCGATATCTTCGAACGAGGACAGCGTGTTAGTGGCCAGAACTCTGGCGTCATCCAATGCCGAGGAGGTGGCTTCCAAGCGATTCGCGATCGCGCCCACTTCGGCCTGAGCTGCCGATACCTGACTCAGTGCATGATCTAAGTCTCCCAAGCTCTCCTCGACGCCGGCCCTGAAGTTTCCTCGCAGGGCGGCAAGCAGATGTTGCACCGCCTCAAACACATTGACATTCGGACCGCTAAAGACTTCATGGCCAGGTACGCTTGTTGAGATGACCTCTCCGTCGGCCACTTCAATTTCATGAATACTGGAATCTCCCGCATATCGGCTCTGGCTGACGACATGAAAGAGATCCCCTGCGGCCGGAGATGCTGTTCCGTCACTGATCGCGAACTGAATGCCGTCAAATGTTATCGCGGCTCCTGAGACATAGGTCTGTCCGCTCAGCACCGTCTTGGGGACAAGCGTCACGGCAAATCGATCTCCGGTAACCGGCGCTCCCGCTTGCTCGTGCGCAAGGACGACGCGCAACCCATCAAATTCGATGGCGCCTCCGGATACATAGGAGTTCCCTGTCGACAGAGTAGACCCGGTCGTCGTGTTCACGACAGAATACTGCGACGAAGACGTGAATTGAATCTCGTAGGAATCGAGGGTCACACGCTGATGATCGATGACCCCGGCATCGATGACACCAACCCGTCCCGCATTAGCTGCGTTCGCCGTCACCGCAACCGGTGCGGATGTATTCAGGACATCGAAGCTCGCCGGTCCCGTGAACCGAATGAGATGGTTGTCGAACGACCTGACGCTCGGATCACGCACCTGTCCCTGAGAGATTGTGGCTCCTCCGACATTGGTCGAGGCGACATGTGTGACGACCGTGGGGACGAATGTCGAAGCACCATCGCCGGCGCTTCCTCCGTTGAATCCGAGCAGGCTCCGTGCGGACCCTCCCACCACTTCGGCAGTAGCGTTCGGCCCCTCGGAATTTGATGCAAT
Organism: Nitrospira sp.; assembly: GCA_029865225.1. GTDB lineage: Bacteria > Nitrospirota > Nitrospiria > Nitrospirales > Nitrospiraceae > Nitrospira_D. Next base: position 56,219 of record JAOUHJ010000007.1, on the reverse strand, counting down.
CACAAGGCGACCGTTCTCATACGTCACCGACACGCTTTTCCCTACTGCAAGTAATGTTGAATCAGTATTAATCCGGCTCTGTACCCGTGCGGCTAGCTCTGGACCACTGAGCGTCTCGGTGCCGTTCGTTAAATCGATCAGACCGGATGTCACGCCGTCAATTCTCACGGTTAACGTATCGGCGACCGTGTTCGTCAGGGTAATCGGTGTCGAGACCACGAGACCCGCGGCGAAGCCATGGCGGCTCGTGCCTCCAAACACCGGTTGATTCTCATCGAACTCCGCATTGCCCAGCTGAAGCAGATGTTGCAAGAGGGCACGCACTTCATGCGCACCAGCCGTTCGTTCTGCCGCACCGTTCGTATCAGATGCATACTGAACCGCCAACTGCCTGATACGGGATAAGGTAGCGGTGGTCCCTTGAAGGGATGTATCGGCCAGTTCAACTCGCGTCGTCGCCGTGGAAATGTTGCGGAGACGTTGCTCCAGTCTTGTCAGCGTGATGTGTTCCCCGACGATCCGATGAAAGCGACCAGGATCGTCGGAAGGTTGTAAGACCTGTTTACCGGTCGCGAGATGTTCTTGTAATCGCAGCGCGCGAGATCGAGCCCGTTGGTAGCTGTTCACTAGGAATCCAAACACCTGTTGCTCTGTGACACGCATGGTGTGCTCCTCTGCCTACCGCTTGAGCGAAATCAAGGTCGACATCATTTCATCGGCCGCGACGATCATGCGCGAAGCCGCTTCAAACGCTCGCTGGAACTTGAGGAGATTGACAAGTTCTTCATCAAGCGAGACACCGGACACTTGGGCTCGAAAATTCTGAAGCTGTTCATGGCGGATCTCTTCCGTCTCAAGACGCTGACCAGCCACCTGAGAGGACACGCCAAGATCTGTCGCGGTCTTACGATACGCGTCGAAGAGCGTCGCGTTATCGAGGCCGGTGAGCGCCTTGGACTGCAGTGCGACTAGATCCAACCCATTTTGATTGTTTCCCGGAACACCGGCCCGGGTTGAAGACAACGCAACTTTCGCCGGATCGGACAACGTCACGGCCAGGTCTCTCGCCGCGTTCTCGCGGGAGTTCACCCGTAAGACATCGTTGGCAGCCGGAGCCCCCGAAACCGTCACCGCAATCCCGTCCAGATGAAACGTCTGAGGTCCACTATACGTGCCGGACGCCGCAGTACTGACCCCACCCGATAATCCAAGCGTGGCCCTTGCGGTTCCGCCTGTCACGTCTACCGAACTCCCTCCTCCGGTGGAATTCGACTGTAAGACCAGTCGATTGGTCGTACGATCAAACAATACCGTGACCTGACGGCCGGCTGCGACCAGTGTAGAGTCCGCATTGATCTGACTTTGGACCTCCTCGGCGAGAGCCTCGCCAGAGGTATAGGCCAACCCCGGTGACCCGGTGCCGTTGAGCGTGATCGTTCCTGACGTCGTACCATCGATCGATACGACCAGTGTGTCGTTCACTCCGGTCACAATATTGACGGGGACGTCAACCGTGGGAGGTGTCAGCACGGTTCCGGTATAGTTTCCCCTGATCCCGGTACCCGTTGTTGCGTCGATGATCGCGTATCCACTCGGTCCCGTGAATTGAATTTCATAGTCATGGAAGGTCAGAAGGCTCGGCGCAGTCACTGTTCCATTGGCGATCGAAGCAGACCCCACATTCGTAGCAGGCGCCTTGGTTGTGACCGACAGCCCACCAAAGAGATCTTGCCCTGTCGACCCATCGAGACCATACCCCACTCGGTGAATGCGGTTCACCTCGGTCAGGAGCGAGCCAGCCAGGGCGTCAACGCCTTGTTGGACGGAGGGAATCGTCTGATCCCGGACATCTAGGAGTCCACGCAACTTCCCAGTTCCTATCAGATCGCTGATCACATACGGTTGAGGCCCTCCGATATCGTATCCGATATCCAGCAGGCCGTGATTGTCCAGTGATTCAACTCCGACGAGGTTGCGAGTTGTCTCCTGGTCCACTAAGACAAGCCCACGAGCGGTGAATAGTGAAACCGTGCCGTCCGGACGTTCGAGGGTGAGCACCTCGACTCGTGTGGCAAGCTCGTTGATCGCCAAGTCTCGCTGATCGCGGAGATCATTGGCATTCTGACCGCTGACTTCAGCAGATTTAATCTGAGTATTATATTGGGCAATCTTGCTCGTCAAGCTATTGATCTCGCCGACTGTGACACCGATTTGCACATCAATGGCCCGACGGGTCTCGACCAAATCCCCATTGAGCTGTTGGAATGCGCTCGACAAGGTCGAGGCTCGTGAAAGGACCACGGAACGCGGAGCGACCTGAGACGGTGTGGTGGTCGCGTCCTGCAGTGCCTTGAAGAACTCGTTCAATTTCCCCGACAAGCCCTGTCCTCGTGCATCCCCAAAGAGACTCTCCAACCGGCTCAGTTCATCGCGCGCCACAGTGAACTGGCCCAGATCTTCATGAGATTGGATTAACTCCCGGTTCAGGAAGGTATCCACGGCTCGTCGAATTTCAGCAATCTTCACACCGGTCCCAACCTGCCCTGGACTCCCATCAGCCGGGCGCTGCTCAGTCAGGATGACCTCTTGCCGGGAGAAGCCTGGAGTGTTCACGTTACCGATGTTATGACCGGTCACGGTCAACGCTTGTTGGGCGGTGAAGAGAGCGGTCTTCGCAACGTCAAGCAGTCCGCTAATTCCCATCGATCATCACCCCTTACACCTGATCAACGTCGCAGGCGTGCCGCTGGAACTCCGACCACCTGACTTCGAATAGACATCACTTTCTGGTGTAGTCTGACGATGAGCTTCTAAAGCCCGTACGATAAACGATTGAATATTCTTAACGAGCAGCTGGTTGACTGTAATATCCCGTTGGACGGCTCGAACTCGATCGGCGAGTCGTTCATACAGTTCCAAGCCGGCGAGAGCCTGTGAACTCTTTATGCTTTGCAGAATGTCCGGTAAGGTTCGACCCGTTTCCGGTAGGCCATGAGTAGCGGAGAGATCTCGCACCAACCCGTCAAACTCTTCCTTCAACCCGCTCAAGCGCTCGAGGATCGAAATCCTAGTCTGATTGATCGCGATAAATTCGTGAAGTGCCATGCGCTTAATGGCACCACGCTCTTGGAGAATGTTGTGTGCCAGAAGGTCACATTGGGCAGATTCACGAGTAAGGAGATGGAGTACCTGTTCGAGAAGGCGTGAGTCTGTCACGATCGACAACCTGCCCATCCATAGGCCAGAACGGAAGTCCGTCCGTTGCTGTCGCACGAGCACGAAACGGAATCAGTTTAGAGAATCGCGTCGGTCAGCACCTGTTTCACAAGGGCGTCACCGACGGCACGGCCACTGACATCGTAGGTGCCGGCATCGAGAGAGCGCCTGATGCTCTCCACTCGTTCAGCCCGCTCCGGGTCTGGCTGACTGGCCAGTTCGCGAATTCGCTGAAGCTCCTTCGCTTGAGCAGAAATCTGAACTTCATCCTTTCCTGCTTGCGTACGAGCCGTTGCTTGTCGGGATCCTGAGCTTTCAGCCTCGTGAACCCCCAGCAACACCTTTGCTAGATGATCGACTTTCCCATGACCTGAAATCTGCATAACCTCACTCCTTCTTGTGTCTCCGGGGCCATGTTACCGGCCTAGCCTCATCACGACCTTTACTCCGGTCGTACACTCTATCGGTTCCTACCCACCAGAACTTGAGTCTTTCACAGGAGATGACGAAAAATGTTTATCTGCATATTCCTGTACCATTCTGGCAATCCCAATACCGCCAGATTCGGCCGCCCGTCTCCCGATTTCCTCATCATAGAACGAGTAGAAATAGGCTCCTTGTTTGTTCGCAAGGGCACCTTCCGGCACCGTTTCTCTCATAACCTTCAGTAAATACGAGATAAAATAGGCTTCGAACTCCTGGCCAGCCTGAACCACCTGTTCACGACTCTCGACAGCACCTTGCAATTTCATGGAGTTCAGCCGACTGTCAAGACGACCGGGTTGGATGCCAAAATCATAACCTCCATAGACTGATACCGGTGAGGAGACCCATTGCGAACCATCCATGGATGTCTGTTTGACGGGATGAGTCATGCAGTGACCTAAATTATCTCAAGATTGGCCTGAAGAGATCCGGACGCCCGCAATGCCGAGAGGATGGCCACAAGATCACGAGGGGTCACGCCCACGGCATTCAACGCCTGTACAACTTCGCCTAAGGTCACCGTTTCATCCACGACAATAAGACGCGATTCCTGCTCCTTGATTTCAGTCTGAACATCTGGAGTGACGGTTGTTTGACCGGCTGCAGAACCAATGAGCGGGGCCGACGGTTGAGATACGTTCAACGTATTCTTGACCGAAATTGTCAGATTGCCATGTGAAATGGCACAGGTCGAAATCCGCACATGCTCCCCTAACACGACGGTTCCGGTCCGTTCATTCACGACGACCTTGGCCACGGCATCGACGGCCACATCCAGCCCCTCAATTGAGGCGATGTACTCGACGACACGCCCTTGGAAGGCCTGCGGAATCGTCGCGCTGATAGATCCGGCATTGATCGCCGACGCGCTGCCCTTCCCGAAGGCACCTTCGATCGCTTCGGCAGTCCTAATCGCCGTCGTGAAATCAGGCCGCCGCAGAAGCACGGAAACCGTTTCCCACGAATCGATGTTCACAGGCAGCTCTTTTTCAATAATGGCTCCGCCAGGAACTACTCCGGCTGCTTGGTGATTCTTGGCCACTGTGGCGCCGCCTGCCCCGCCCGTTCCTCCGAGAAATCCACCGATGGACACCGGCCCCTGCGCCACGGCAAACACTTGCTGATTCGCAGCCTTTAACGGCGTCAACAAGAGCGTACCGCCTTGTAGACTCTTCGCATTTGCCATGGACGACACGACTGCGTCCAGCGTCATACCGGCCTTTGAGAACGGGGGAAGCTTGGCGGTCACCATGACCGACGCAATATTCCTCGTCAGCAATTGGATCGGGTCAATCACAAGATTGACTCCCATCTTGTTCAACATGGACATCATCGCTTGGATCGTGAATTGGCCTCCGATGACTCGGTCTCCGGTACTGTCGAGTCCGACCACTAACCCATAGCCAATCAACTGGTTCTCGCGCACTCCCTCGATCACCCCAATATCTTTGATCCGCACGGCATCGGCCGGGAAGGGAGAGACGAGTGTCCCCGTGAGCACCACCATACCGATCAAGAGCAAGAAGCGTGAATGCATAGATGACGGACCTATCATATCTTTGGGCGTTTAACGAACAGTGATTGCGACCTTCGTCCCAGGACGATGCGCGACAGGCATCCCTGCTCAGCGGCCACATCCGTGATGGGGTTCCGATCAACATTCTCTATCACATGGAACTGGGTCATGCTCACCCCGGGTGGACTGGAATCAGCCCGCCGCACCACCCCACTTTGCACCATCATCTGCAGAGAATCGAGATTGAGCAGATGCCGCGTTGGCATACTGCTTCTCCCCGCTTTCCACCTCACTGGAGCCGGCATTGCCCCCCCTTCATCAAAATGGATAGATCCAATCAAGGATGCGAACAAACCATCCTGGTCGTTGGACATCATCGAGAACACCAAGCCCGGAATATTCGATCTTGGCATCGGCAATGGCGGAGGAGAGCACCGTATTCTTGGTATCAACATCTACTCGACGAACGATTCCGCCGATACTCATCAGTTGCTTTTCACTGTTCACACTGACCTCTCTCCGGCCTTCAATACGAAGATCACCGTTCGGCAGCACCTCTGTCACGATCGCCGAAATGGTTCCGGTCAGCGTCCCAGCCCGACTCGTGGAACCCTTTCCGCCGAACTTGCTGTTCGCGTTGGCATTAATCCCAAAGCCTCGACGCGTTTCATCGCTAAATCGTATGCCAGGGATTCCGATGTAGCCCATGCCGCTGCCGATCAGGCTATTTTGAATCGTCGATTCGCGTTGTGCTGCCGTATCGGCTGATTTTGATCCCTTGTGATTTTCAACGATCTTCACAGTGAGAATGTCACCAATGCGCATGGCACGAAGATCTTCATAGAGATAGGCTCTTCCGTTCTCTTCCTGCCACAGGGACCCCACAGTCTTCGGTGGAGGCAGAGGAGCTACAACGACCTTGCTCGAGACATCCGGAGGGCTCGAACATCCCCAACCTAGAACGAGAAGGGCTGCGCAAAGACAGCTAATCGATGAGTGGTAAGAAAACCAGATTCCGCTCTCAGGTATGAGCAGTTCTTTCTTGTGCGCCCTCGCCTCCGACCACGTAACACGTTGTTCTGACCTCACGAATCCCTTAGACATTCGGTTAAAACTCCACCTGAACTAGGCTAGGGCCGACTACCTTGGCTGTCAGTTCTCTGCCGGAATCTAGATTCGCAACCGTAATGGTTTGGCCGACCCGTCCGCTCGATTTTGTAATGCCATAGGTTCTGATCGACAACCCCCCACGCTGCACCTCAATGAGGACCCGATCGCCCTTTTGCACGGCCAGAGGAGGTCTGATGAACGCAGAGCGCAATGGAACATCCGGTGGAAGAGGCCGAGCGGCACTCATCCCGATGACTTCACTTTCATTCGTCATAAAGGGATGATTTACTTGATGAACACGCATCCGTACAGTCTTAATATCCTCAACGTCGATCGGTTCATTGGCCTTCAGAAATCGACTGGGGACAATCGCATCGATCATCGCCGTGACATCCGCGACCACTTGAATGGTCTTTTGAGATTTGCCATTCGTGACCGCCACCCGAAACATGCGCCGTCCAGGACCCTCTTCAGTAGGGCTGGGAATCACATGTAGGTCGGCTGAGTCGCCAGGAAGGCCGACCGACTCAGCAGGTTCCAGAACCGTGACGGAGACCGTTGCCACCTTCTGCTTCCACTCCATTTCAAGGTACCGCTGGATCACCACAGTCAGTAACTCGACGGTCACTTCATTTGTGCCCTTGCGTTCCGCACCAGTTGTGCTCTTCGTATGAATCGCTGGTTTATTTTTCATGGCAGTTGCTCGGACATCTCCCTGGGTCCCACCCATCACCATCGCCTCAGCCCCAACGACCACGATGAGTTGGAACAGGATCACAATAACGAACCTAGTCACAAGCTACTCCTTACCGTCTGAGATTATTGGCGATAGCCATCATTTCATCAGATGCCTGAATCGTCTTGGAATTGATCTCATAACTACGCTGAGCGATGATCATGTTGACCATTTCTTCGGCCAGATTCACGTTTGAACTTTCCAGGAACCCTTGCTGGATCGTCCCAAATCCGGTGGTAAACCCGCCCGTCCCCTGTGTCGGCGGTCCTGAAGCAAAACTATCAATAAATAGATTGCTCCCCATGGCAACTAAACCCGATGGATTGTCGAATCGTGTGAGCTGAATTTGTCCCACTTGCGAAGCTTGAGTGACTCCAGGAAGCAGAACTGAAACGGTTCCATCCTGACCAATATCCACCTTGAGCGCACCGGAAGGAATAGTAATAACGGGATTGAGAAGATCACCATCGCCGGTAACAAGATTGCCGACGTTGTCTCGCTTGAAGGAGCCGTTGCGCGTGTACATGATGGTCCCGTCTGGACGGGATACCTGGAAAAACCCCGTCCCATCGATCGCGAGATCCAATTCATTGTTTGTTTGGCGCATATTCCCTTGGATCCATTCCTTCGCCACGGTCGTCGGTCGTACTCCGGCTCCAACCTGGATACCCACTGGGAAGACACCGACATTAGATGCATTCGTACCGGGCAGCCGTTGAATCTGGTACAGGAGGTCTGCGAATTCTGCGCGACTCCTTTTAAAGGAATTGGTATTGACGTTCGCAAGGTTATGCGCAATCGTATCGACGTTGATCTGTTGAGCCGTCATTCCGGTTGCGGCTGTCCACATGGCACGAATCATGGTTTCCCTCCAGACCAACCCTGATGGCAACTGATCATCAGAACGGCATATTCCTCAACGGCTGAGGAACTCCACCTGTTCAACGTATTGCTCATAGCACTCGTCCGACATCCTGAATGGCAATTTCAGCCATCCGGTCAAGCGTCTGAATCAGTTTTTGCGTTGATTCGTAACTTCGCATGCCCTGAATCATCTTCACCATCTCGCCGATCGAGTTCACGTTTGACTCTTCGATGTGACCGACCTGAATCTGTGGATTCTTGCTTTCCGTACCGTTTTCTGAAAAGAAGAGCCCGTCCGATGACTTCGTCGGCATCTCCTCATCCGAAAATTCCATGACTTTAATCTTTGCCACAGGCTTTTCGTCGACCCTGATCTCTCCCTGAGCTGAAATGTCCAGCTTCCCCGGTGGAATCTTGATTTCGCCCTTCGTGCCCATTACCGGAAAACCCAACCCGGTGACAAGCCGCCGATCAGAATCGAGAGATAGCATACCGTTCCTGGTGTACCGAGGCCCCTGAGGCGTCTGAACCTCCAAAAACCCGCGGCCTTGAATGGCGATATCCAGCGGATTGCCGGTCAATCGAACCCGTCCCGCTTCAAAGGTCGTCTTGATCTGGTGGGGTGCGACAAATGCACGTTCGGTTGGTCCAAAGGGCCTGGCCATGATCTGTTGAGCTAAGCTTACCGTCCGACCACCAGTCGGCATCACCGCACTGTACCGCGGAAATATCGCTTTGAACGCCTGCTCATCCTGTTTGAACCCAGCCGTGTTCACATTCGCCATGTTGTTGGCAAACACTTGCATCCGACGCTCGTGGGCCAACGCTCCGGACAAAATTGGGTAGATGCCTCGATTCATGTACTCAACTCCATAGTGGCTTCCAAAGAGTAACAGCAACCATCGTGCCAGGAGTATCTTTGCAAATCTTCTCTCTTGTGAAGTTAGGACCTACTGAATTCAGGCGAGAATTCACGATTGGAGACGACGACCGAGCCGGACAGTGCCCACCCCACTATGAATCTAGGTCCGATTCTTCCTGGTATGGTGAAAATTATTCCTAGCCAGACCGGCGGGTATCACGAAGTTCACGAGGGGAAGAGGCCAATGGTGCCCTCGGATGACCAACCATGCGTAACAGGGAACGCCACCATTACCTTTCCGCCTGCAGGTGAGCCTTGAGGCGGATGATGGCCTTGGTATGAACCTGACAGACGCGTGATTCCGTCACTTTCATCAACTCCCCAATTTCCTTCATGGTGAGCTCTTCATAGTAGTACAGCGTGAGCACCAGCCTCTCCTTTTCCGGGAGCTGCCGAATAGCCGTGGCGATCACTTCACGTTCTCGTTCGTTGACCAAGGAAGAAAGCGGATCGGGCGTATGGGTATCAGCCAGCATCTTGACGACCTTATGCCCATCCGGCTCATGCAGACTCAAGTCATCGACACTGATCATGACGGCACCTCTGGCGCGCGTGATGAAATCATCCAGTTCTTCCATCGACATCTTCAACTCCACGGCCACCTCCTCATCATGCGGAGGACGACCTAGCCGGCTCATGAGGGTGACATGCGTTTTTTGGAGAAGGCCAATGCGCTCGTGAACAGATCGTGGAATCCAATCCATCGACCGGATCTCATCCAGCATGGCTCCACGAATGCGAAACTCCGCATACGTCTTGAATTTTGCCTCGCGGGTGGGGTCGTACTTATCCATGGCATCCATTAACCCGATGGTGCCGACCGAAATCAAATCCTCGGCATCCAGATAAGCCGGAAGTCGAAAGGCCAGCCGATGGGCCATCGCACGAATCACATGCGCAAACTCTTTGATGAGCTCTTCCCGTCTCGCTCCCTGCGCTAGGAATGATTTGGGATTCTGTGATACGGCTGTCTTTCTCATGGGTGTTCCGTTGAAGCGTCCTCTCAGTTGCCTACATGCGTCGCTGTTCGTTGCCACACAAGTTGCACGGAGCTCTTGGGAAGGCCGGGTTTCGGCCACTGAGTCACCTGTTGGGCAAGCCGTTTGAAGGCCTGGGCAGCCGGTGCCTCGGGAAACATGTCGGCGACCGCCTTCTGCTGCATCACGGCCATGTGGACGTAGTCGTCGTCAGGAATTGTTCCTACCAATTCGACGGCCACATGCAGAAACCGATCGACCGCTACATCAAGCTTCCCAAACACTTCAGAGGCTTCCCGCGGACTCTTGGCCTGATTGACGAGCACCTTGAATCGGCGCTCGCGATATTGGCGAGCCAAGACTTTGATCAGAGCATAGGCATCGGTCAGGGAGGTAGGCTCCGGTGAGATAATGACCATCGTCTCGTCTGCTGACGAGGCGAAAAACGTGACAGTCGGTGATATCCCGGCACCAGTGTCGATCAACAGTACGTCCATCTCCGCAGCTAGATCGGCCAGCTGCTCTTGAATCATCAGCTGTTGCGCTTCCGTCAGTGATGTCAGGCGTGTGACACCCGAGCTGGCTGGCAGCACATGGATGCCCGCCGGACCTTGTAGCATGATCTCAGCTAAGGTATGCGAGCCGACAAGCACGTCTTCGATGGTATGCCGTGGAACCAGTCCAAGGAGGACATCAAGATTCCCAAGGCTCAGATCGGCATCCAGGATGAGGACTTTCTTTCCCATCCTGGAGAGCGAAACTGCGAGATTCGCCACGACGTTGGTTTTTCCAACCCCACCTTTTCCGCTGGTGACCGCGATGACTCGTGTTGGCGACTCACCTACAGCGTCCGCATCTTCCGATACAAGGGTGGGCCTTCGCATTCTGAATTGCATTGTGTGACCTCCAGCCAGTTATCCGCGGTGAGTTCCGACTCCTGTCATGGCAGGAGTGCCGACCGACGCTCGAACCGATTGACACCTGACCACCGGAAAGTCGGCACCGTCCTGCGCCGTGAGGAGCGTTGCCAGGCGTTCCGATGAAGCGACTTCAAGATCCCCGGGCACTCGTCGCCCAACACTCCAATAGGAAAGAGGAATACCGACTTGCTGCGACACTTCGAAGATCATGCCGAGGGATTCAGTCTCATCCAATTTCGTAAACAGAAGACGCGGACGTGGGAGGTTGCCGAAGCGCGCAGTGATACGACGAGCTTCCTGTACCCCGGTAAAAGCTGGAAGAACAACATGGGTCGTGACCGTGTCTTCGGGTAACAGACGGGCCAGCTCTTTGGCTAAGGTGAGATCGTCCGGTCCGATCCCAGGCATGTCGATCAGCACAACATCACACCGGGTCTGGCGACGCAATCCTTCAGAGACCTGACGTGCCGACAGGGCACAGGCGAACGGCACTCCCACGAGCTTGGCATACCGCCGCAACTGTTCCACCGACGTGTCACGAAAGGTATCAAATGTGATCAAGGCGACGGATTTCCGTTGCTCCGAGCGATAATAGGCCGCCAGCTTCGCCACAGCGGAGGTTTTCCCGGCTCCACTTGGTCCAAGAAAAAGACTGATCGTGGGGTGCCGCTGATCAGCCGACAGGGGACCGCTGGTAGGGATGCGCTCTGCAATGGCCCGGTGGAGAGCGCATCGCACCGACTCCTCGTCGGAGGCTTCTTCAGGCAGGAGTGTCGCGTGGACCTCATTCACAAGGAATTCAACGGTTGATGATTGAAGCCCGCGCGCCAGGAGCGGACGGCGCATGGCAACAAGGAGGGGTGATACGGGATGACCAGCCGTGTGGATTGTGTCAGGCGAGAGATCCTGTAACAATCTGGTGAGTTCAGCCACGGCCACGCGCACATGATGTTGACGTTGTCGCCTTCTCTGAACGCGCGTCGGTCTCGACGGAGGAACCGGCTGATTTCCGCATGGAGTGCCCTTGTCCTGATTCGGCTGTAGAATGGTTTGCAGCGTTTGCTGAAAGGTCTGCAACGCGACCGACGAAGGCGGTTGAGAAGCGATGGGAGCCGTTGGGCGATCGCCGACTTGACGGCTCTCGTTCGGCTGGGTGAGCTCTTGTACCTCTTGTTCAGCAGCCGCCATAATTTCCAACACCGGCCGATTGAATACCCGCAACAGCCGTCCCCCCTCACGCACCTCTTTCGACGACAAGATGATGGCATCCGGCCCAAGCTCCTCCTTGATGGCCCGCATGGCATCCTGCATCGTCACGGCATGAAATATCTTGATCTTCATCGCTTATCCTAGGACGGCTGTGCCAATTCCAGATCGATTCGAACGGTATCGAGGGATTGCAAACGAACGAACGAATCGACTTCGTTCAAACCCATGACAGGCACGGAATGCAGCAGACGATCGCTGAGCCGCCGAAGGTGGCGGCGCACAACTTGCGAGCATAGGACAATCGGTTGCTGCCCTCGAGCGGCAACTCGTTCAGCCGCTTGCTTCAGATTGCTCAGAAGTTTGTGTGAGAGCGTCGGATCGAGGTTCAACACGGCACCAGGCGGGAGTGCTGCGACTTGGTCCGCCAATGATCGATCAAGCCGTGGGTCCAACGTAATGACCTGAAGTGTTCCGTCCGGCGCCTGATATTGTTTGGTGATGGTTCTGGCAAGCGATTGCCGCGCGTACTCCGTGAGGATATCCGCGTCCTTGATGTTCGTCGCCTGGTCTGAGATGGCCTCCAAAATGGATCGGAGGTCTCGGATGGGGATCCCTTCTTTGAGGAGATTGCCGAGAACGCGCACAACCGTCCCAAGCGGCAACAGGGTCGGGATGAGTTCCTCCACCAGCTTGGGGTGCGCTTTGCCGACCTCATCCAACAACGTTTGAACTTCTTGTCTTCCCAGCAATTCATGTCCATGGCGTTTGATCAACTCAGAAAGATGCGTCGCAATGGCGGAACTGGCATCAACGACCGTATAGCCGGCAATCTGAGCCTGCTCACGAGCATCATCAGGAACCCACAGCGCTGGCAGGCCGAATGCGGGTTCTTTAGTCTCAATCCCCTTCACCAACCCTCGCTGCCCGGTTCCGGGATCGATCGCCAAGAGATGACCAGGCATGACATCCGCTTTGGCGACCTCCACCCCCTTCAAAATAATGGCATACTCATTCGGGCGGAGCTGGAGGTTGTCACGAATGTGAATCGGGGGTACTACAAAGCCCATCGATTCAGCAAACTGCCGCCGGAGCGCCTTAATCCGATCCAGCAATGCAGTTCCTTGCGTGCCCTCAACGAGTCCGATCAGTCCATACCCGACCTGAACTTCCATGAGGTCGAGCGGCGTCACGCGGGTGACGCCCTCTTCCACCTTGGCCGTGACGGGAGCCGGTGTCGGCGTCGCCTGGACCTGTTCTTGCTGGTGAAGATGGTAGGCGATCCACGCGACCGCACCACCCAATACGAGAAACGCCACATGTGGAAGGCCCGGCACGAGTCCGAGCGTCAGGAGAATCCCGGCTGCAACGCCCACCGCTTTGGAGGACATCAACAGCTGGCGAGCCATCTCTCCACCCAGATCTGTTTCCGAAGCGGCACGCGTCACGACAATACCGGCCGCCGTTGAGACGATCAGAGCGGGAATCTGCGCGACTAATCCCTCACCGACGGTCAGCACCGTATAGGTTTGCGCTGCCAACCCAGGACTCATTCCCTGCTGCAAAATACCGATCGCCAAGCCACCGAGAATGTTAACCAAAATGATAATCACAGCCGCGATCGCATCCCCTCGCACAAACTTGCTGGCACCGTCCATCGCACCGTAAAAGTCAGCCTCTTCCGTGATCTCTCGCCTACGGCGGCGTGCTTCAGTTTCATTGATCAGACCGGCATTGAGATCCGCGTCAATGCTCATCTGTTTCCCAGGCATCGCGTCCAATGTGAAGCGAGCCGCCACTTCAGCCACCCGTCCCGCCCCCTTTGTCACAACGACAAAATTGATGATGACGAGAATGGTGAACACGACCAAGCCGACCGTATAATTTCCCCCCACGATGAAATTTCCGAATGCCCGAATAACCTCGCCTGCCGCTCCAGCCCCCTCATTGCCATGCAACAGAATCAGTCGGGTCGAAGCGATGTTGAGGGACAACCGGAACAACGTGATTATGAGGAGGATGGAGGGAAATACGGAAAACTCGATCGGTCTCCGTACCTGGAGCCCCACGAGCAGAATGATGACCGAGAGCGTAATATCAAAACTCAGCAGCAGATCCAGCATGAAACGCGGTAGCGGCAGCAGCATCACCATGATAATGGCTACCACTCCAACGGACATCAGAATGTCCGGGTGTTTCAGGAGCTGATTCCCGCTTATGGGTTCTGTTGCTGTTGCCATGCCTATATGAGTCTATCCAATGCTTATGGTGCCACGCCTCTGGCGCGGTACACGAAGGCCAGAATTTCAGCCACGGCACGGTAGAGATCATTCGGAATTTCATTTCCGATCTCGACGAGTTTAAAGATCGTTCTCGCCACGAACTTGTTTTCCACGACCGGCACCCCATGATGCCGTGCCAGCTCGCGAATCTTCTCGGCGATCAGGCCTGCTCCTTTCGCCACAACAACCGGGGCCGCCATCTTCGCCGTGTCGTATTTCAGGGCGACAGCTAGATGTGTTGGGTTGGTAATCACAACGTCCGCCGTCTTGACCGCAGCCATCATGCGCTTCTTCGTCAACTCTCGCTGAACGGTCCGTACTCGACTTTTAATTAAGGGATCGCCCTCTGTGGACTTGTGCTCTTCCTTGATTTCTTCTTTCGACATGCGAAGGTCTCGTTCCCACTCATAACGCTGATAAAAATAATCGAGCACGGCCAGCCCCGCGATAGCCCCGGCAACGGCCAATCCGACTTTCAGTGACAACCAACCGGTCGTCTGTAAGACCGATCCCATATCAAATTCGATCAGTTCAGGTATTCGTAAGATGTCGTGCCGGACGACCCAGAGACCGACCCCCGTGACGATCGCAATCTTGAACAGACCCTTAATCAATTCCATCACGGACCGGAACGAGGCCAGCTTGGAAAGCCCTTTGATCGGATTGATGCGGGAGAATTCCGGCTGCAGCCCGTTTGATTTCCATAACAGGCCAGTCTGCAAGAGGGAGGCGGCACTTCCGACCACAAACACTCCGACGACGATCGGAAGACTCAACACAAAGACCGTGAGCCCGGCTTGGATGACAACCGTGTAGACTTGCTCGATGGACATTCCTTCGTAGAATTCGGCTGGGAACGAAAGCGTGAGCCCTTGCCTCGTCATCTCCGTCATTCGCTGTAGGCCGACCGGCAACATCGCCGCCAACAACCCAATCCCCCCTAAGAGAATGGCCGCCGTCGACACGTCGCGACTGATCGCGACCTGCCCTTTTCGACGCGCCTCCTCCTTTCGTTTCGGAGTCGCGGGCTCTGTCTTATTGGACTTGTCTTCAGCCATGTCCCAATGCTTTCAGAAGCCCCTGGATGGTGAATTGCAGTTGCTCCAGCTCCCGTGCCAAGAGCCCAACCGTAAACGGCATGGAGAGCGCCAAGACGGCCAACCCTCCGGCAATCGTCACAGGAAAACTCAAGACGAACACGTTGATTTGACTGACCGCCCGTCCCAGCATGGCTAACAGAATATTGATCACAAAAATTACGACGAGCACCGGCGCAGCTAATTTCAACCCGAGCAAAAACATGTTCTGAGACAACCTCAAGACATCATCCGCCACGCTCCCCGGAAGAGACGCCCCGAACGCCGGAATAGCCTCATAACTTGAAAGAATGGTCGCCACGAGAAACATATGGCCATTCATCGACAGAAACACGAGCGATGCCAACAAGGAAAAGAATCGTGCGATGATGGGAGTCTGGGCTGCCGTGGCCGGATCAAACAGCTGAACGACACCAAACCCCATTTGAATACCGATCAGTTCACCCGCAACCTCAAGTGCACTGAAAAGCAGCCGAACCGCCAACCCAATCGCCAGACCGATTGTCATTTCGCTCACCAGCCCGGCTGCGAGAGCCAGTGGGTCATACGGCATGCTCGGGAGATGGAGCATCGGAGCGAGCAACAGTCCCAAACTCAGAATCAGCGCGACTTTGACCTTCAGTGGAACCGCGCGTCCGCTCAAGACGGGGACTGCAGCCAGCAGTCCGCCGATGCGGGAAATGAGGACCAGGAAGGCCTGGAATTCCGGAAGCAGTATGTGAATCGGCTGCACGAAAGCCATCGTGTGTCACTAATGCACGTAGTTCGGAATATTCATGAGCAGATTCGACATATACGTGGTCATCACGCTCAGCATCCACGGCAGAAATAAGAGCAATGCCCCAAAGAGCGCCAACACCTTCGGCACAAAGGTCAGCGTGGCTTCATTCAACTGCGTCATGGCCTGCAAGGCACTGATGGCCAGTCCGATAACCAGACTCAGCCCAAGGATCGGAGACGACACCAACAGCGTGGTTTCAAGTGCCTGCCTACCCAATTCAGTCACCATTTCTGGCGTCATGGCGTGTTCCCTCGTTGCTCGTATCTTGTGGTTCGTGAAACGTTCTCCAACCGACCGGAGCACGGCGCTTCACGTATCACGCTACACTATCCATGCTTCACTGAAAGCTTCTCACCATCGACCCCACAACCAAATACCACCCGTCGGCTAAGACAAAGAGAATCAACTTGAACGGAAGTGAGATCACCACTGGCGGCAGAAGCATCATTCCCATCGACATGAGAATGCTCGCGACGACCATATCGACGATCAAAAACGGGATATAGATCAAAAAACCAATTTGGAATGCGATCCTCAGCTCACTGAGAATGAACGCAGGAATAATCGCGTGAGTCGGGACATCTTCCACTCGTTCCGGCTTGGGAATTTGACTCAACGTGATGAACAGTTCCAAATCCTTGTCTCTGACCTGACGCAGCATGAATCCGCGAATCGGCGCACTTCCTTTCTCCCAGGCCTCTTCATACGAGATTTGCTCTGCCATGAGCGGTTGCAAGGCACTGCTGTACACAGCCTGACCAACCGGCGCCATGATGAACATCGTTAAGAATAGGGCCAATGACAACAAGACTTGATTGGGAGGAACCGCCTGAGTTCCAAGCGCCTGACGCAGGAATGACAGCACAATGACGATCCGCGTGAACGAGGTCACCATGATGAAGAGGGCCGGCGCCAGGGACAGCACCGTGAGAAGGATTAGGATCTGGATGACGACGGCGGTTTGTTTGGGACCGTCTGGTCCGAAATCGAGACTGAGAGACGGACCACTCGCCATCACCTCAGATGCCGACATCAGGAAGAGCGCTGTCGCACAGAGGCCGCTCACCCAGATGATCATGTATCCCTTCTTGAGACTATGGTCCATGAACGTCCTTCTCGCTAGAGGCAGTGACGAGATCACGACGCCGAAGCCATGACGAAAAGACCGAATCCGGAATGGACGAGGTTTGCGTGGACGACGTGTCCGCGGTCTGTGCCAGCAATTCTGTCACGTGACTTGAATCGTTGATACGTCCCAGAGGGACAAGATCGGTTGCCGTCGTCCCAACGATCAGATACTCGCCGGCGACTGACACCAGCGATATCGTCTTACGCGGAGCCACATATCCTGTGGCCAACACTTGAACGAGTGGACGCCCTCCGACCGCTCCCCATCGATTTCCCATGATTCGTCGGAAGACAACCGTCACAATTCCGATCAATACCAACACAATCGCCAAGGCGGAGGCGGTACGGAACAGGCTTTCCCACAGATCGATCACAAGCTCTCCTCCGGCCGCTCAGCGAAGCTGCTGCACGCGCTCCGCCGCGCTGACCACATCCGTCAGTCGAATGCCGAATTTTTCATTCACAACGACGACCTCGCCTCGAGCCACTAGCTTGTTATTGACCATCACCTCCATCGGTTCTCCGGCCAATTTGTCCAGCTCGATGACTGAGCCTTGGGCCAGTTGCAACAGATCGCGGATCGCCATTTTGGTAGACCCGACATACACGGCGACGCTCATGGGAATATCGAGTAGAAAATCCATATTCTTCGGCGTGCCTCCTACTTCTCCGCCTTGAACTGGCGGAAACGTAGCGGGCTGAGGAGAAGCCCTTCCTTCATCTTGAAGATCGGCGCGCATCGCAGATTCTGATTCAGCCATAATTGCTCTCTTCGTTGTCTGAGGATTAGTTCATCACTTTGGTCACACGACAGGCATGATTGCCTTTATAGATTCCGGGACTGCCTTGAAACTTCTGATAGCCTTCGATATAGCAATCAAGTGGATCACCTGGGCGTTGATCAAGGAGGATCACGTCTCCCTTGGAGAAGTTCATGACATCCTTCACCGTCACCGTGGCTGATCCAAGTCGTACGGCGATTGGGAGTGAGCATTCTTGCAGTCGTTCGCGGAATCGCTGGCTCCAGTCTCCGCCCTGATCCACTTGATCTGACACCAACCCGGAGTAGAGTTTCTCCTTGATGGGCTCGAGCATCGCATATGGATAGACGATGTACAGTTCCCGTGCAGTTTCTCCCAGCACGACCTGCAGCGTCACAACCACGACAACCTCAGAGGAGGTGACCACCATCGCAAACTGAGGATTGCTTTCAGAACGCAAATACTCCACTTTCACCGGCACAACGGCATGCCAAGCCCTTTCCAGATCGACAAGCGCTTGAAGCAGCAATTTTTTGATGACCCTCAGCTGGACGGGCGTGAAGTCCCGTCCTTCGGGTTTCACATGCGTCTGACCTTTCCCACCAAAGAAATAGTCCACGATCAAATACACGAGGAACGCGTCCATCACGAAGAGGGCGCTGCCCCGCAACGGTTGCATGTGAAACACGTTCAAGGACGACGGCATCGGTATCTTCTTGAGAAACTCACCGAATTTGATCGCCTGCGTTCCGACGACGGCGAAGTCAATCGCCTCACGGAACATATTGGTCCAGACCACGGACTGACGCCGAATGAAGCGATCGTTGATCATCTCCATGCCGGGCATTCGACCTCGAATGATCCGCTCTTGGTTGAATAAATCGTATTGGGAGACTCTTTTTTTGGCTGGCTGGTTTTCCTTGGGAGCCGTATCGACTTCTCCGGAGACGACCCCTTTCAAGAGCGCATCGATCTCTTCTTGCGAGAGAATTTTATCCATAATGTCGACTGTTATTGAACGACGAAGTCCGTAAAGTATGCGGAACGGACACCGGGTTTCGGGAGGAGGCTATTGATGCGCTGCGTAATTTCGTCACGCAGTTGGAATTTCCCTTGTGTCGTCCGGACGGCATTCACATCCTTACTACTGAGCAAAACCAGCACGGCATCACGGACTTGAGGGACTCGCGCAGACAAGTCCGTGGACACGGCCTCATTCTCCACTTCAAGTTTAATCGTAATCTTCAAGTAACGAACGTCCGGCGTATCCGCGAGGTTCACGATAAAGGGATCTAAGTCGAACATGGCGCCTGGTGCGGCCGCCTGACCTTGCTTTCCCCCGCTGTGAGAGTCGGACTTCGCCGCCGCCTCGCTTTTATGCTCTTCTGAATTTTCCGAACCTTTGTCCGATCCGCCCAATAACTTGACAGCTACCACAGCCCCTCCGACACCAAACAAAAGTGCGACCACTGATACGATTATGAGTAATTTGATCGGAAACGCAGGAGCGGGGACCGCTACTGAGGATTTTTCGTCTGCTGCGGCAGCATCTGCCATAACTCCTCCTCACATGACTCGTTGGCCAGCTGAGGGAGATTGCAATGCATATGCCATTATGTGGAACTAGGCCATCACTGTGATGATCAGCAATCAGTACAGCCAACGCGCAGTTACGGAGGAATCCCCAAACGCGCAAGGTAATTCCTTCACTTCTCGTCAAGTAATCCGTTGACGGCGTCAATAAACTGACGGGGCTGGGCGGGTGCTACGGTCGGAGGGGG
This sequence comes from Nitrospira sp., assembly GCA_029865225.1. Classification (GTDB taxonomy): domain Bacteria; phylum Nitrospirota; class Nitrospiria; order Nitrospirales; family Nitrospiraceae; genus Nitrospira_D. Next base: position 36,436 of record JAOUHJ010000007.1, on the reverse strand, counting down.
AACGAGGGAGACGGAGTGGGCTTGGCCTAGGTCACGTGCTCACCCCAGGCCAAGCCTCTAGCACTTATCGTTTCAGATTGACCAATTCTTGGAGAATATCATCCGAAGTCGTGATCACTCTCGAATTCGCCTGAAACCCTCTCTGCGCTGCAATCATCTCGATAAAACTTTCACCAAGGTCCACATTCGACAGCTCAAGCGTGCTGGAAAGGATTCGCCCAAGGCCCGCAGACGTCGCGGGACTGACCAACGGTTGCCCGGATATGCCTGACTCGGCGAAGGTGTTCTTACCGGTTCGAACAAGTCCCAATGGATCCGGGAAGCGTGCGAGAGCCAATTGAGCCAACGGACGAACCTGCCCGTTGGAGAACCTTCCGTTAATTACCCCGTCAGTCTCCACTGAAAATGCCTGGAGCGCTCCGGCACCGAAACCGTTTTGAGTCTGCTGGACTAACCCCGATGGCGCGCCGAACTGTGTAGTGAGGTCGACTCCCGCACCACCGTCCGTTGTCACGCTGGTGCCAAAATCAAAAGTAATCAGCTGATCGGTGGTCGCACCGACAAAATCGATTTGTGCTTGTCCTACTATGGCTCCTGCAGTCCCCGCTGGGGTACCGCTGTCGTAACTGGTGATGACGCTCTCGGTATCGAGTGCGCCGCTTGTTGCAAACGTCAAGGTTCCGGAAGCCAAGCGCACGAGTCCAAGCGAGGCATTGATATTGGACACATCGTAATTGGCCGTAACAACCTCATTCGTACTGCCGACGATGTTATAGTCCCACGTGTTCGCCGCAGTCTTTGAAAAGTAGGTGGTGAGGAGATGACTATTGCCAAGGGAATCATAGACGGTGAACGACGTCGAAAACTGAGATGTCCCATTGGGATCCACGAGTGAGAAGGTGCTCGTCGTCGATTGTGAATTGAGATTGGCCCCGATATCGACGGTCGTGGTGGAATTTGGCGGTGCAGTCGTGGTGGGTAACGTAACCCCTCCGATGCTGGCCGTGATCAGACCGCTGGCATTGACTTGATAGCCTTGTAGGAAGAATCCGCTTGGGTCGACGATGCGGCTCTGAGCATCCAGATGAAATTGTCCTGCCCGTGAATAGAACGGCGCCCCGCTCGTATCGCGGAGGACAAAGAAGCCATTACCGTCGATCGCCAAATCCAGTGCATTGCTCGTCGTGCTGAGGGACCCCTGACTGAAGTTTCCCTGCACTCCGTTGAGTGACACACCCAGACCCGTCTGAATCGCCCCGCCCGCTCCTCCGAGTGAAGAACTGATCAGATCAGCGAACACGGAACGGCTGGATTTGAACCCGATCGTACTCAGGTTGGCGATATTGTTCCCTATGACCGATAACGCATTCCCATTCGCGTTGAGCCCGCTGACGCCCGTAAATAGCGACGACAGTATCCCCATCGGTAGAACCCTCCTCTTGTTTATCGCAGTTCGACGATCGCAGATGGATCAATGGCTAGATCACCGACAAGCAGCTTGGCTTGTCCTTCTTCCATACGGACTCCGGAAACGATGAGCGAGGCACGCCCTTCCACTGGGACCGCCTTCCCTTCAACATCAAGCGCTGAAATGACATACCGGTAGAGCCCTTTCGGCATCGCGATGCCGTCTTGGTCCTTACCATCCCATTCAGCCGCATGGACGCCTGCGAGTTGATCACGGTACTCCAGGCTCCGGACAATCTGTCCCTGATGGTCCTGAATGCTCACGAGAACTTGCTGGGCATTCTTGTCCAGTGTATAGCCGAAGGCCGCGGGGCCATCTCCAAGTTGAACCACCGGCTGCCCAATAGTGACCGTTCGACCAATCATGGGAAGCAGCGTGAACTGTAGAGACGCCGTTTGGGCATCGAGACTCTGCTGAAGGAGCTGAGCCTGCTTGGCGCTCTGTTCGAGCTGGCTGAACTGAGCGAGTTGTGAGACGAATTCGGTGTTGTCGGTCGGCTTCAACGGGTCTTGGTTCTTGAGTTGTGTGACAAGTAGCTTAAGGAAATCATCCTGGCCCAACTCCTGAGGTCCGGTTCTTTCCGGCGTCGATGCAGGTGCTGCGGAGCTCAACGCTGAAACATCAATCATGTCGATTACCCCCTCTCGGCTAGGCCACCAAACTCAACAGACCGTGACTTGATCTTCGTGTTCCATCTTGCTTCTCTTGCTGAGTATCCTGTTTCATTTCAGGCGAACCCTGGTTCCAGGGTTGTCCTTGTTCCTGAGACGAACCCTGCTGGAATGAACGACCGGCACCTTGGCGATCGATGTCAACACGGAATTGTCCCATATCTAATCCGCTCGCTTGCAAGGCCGCCTGAAGTCGATCCTGACCGTTGACAATGAACTGTCCGACTTCGAGTCTGTCGGAAGAGAAATGAGTATGGACCACATCATTGGTCATCGCAACGCGGATGTTCACCTGTCCCAGGTCTGGCTGAGCCACGTTGACGACCACGGAACGCATCACCGAAACCCCAGCCGATTGAGTCGCATCCTCCGCATGTAACCCGGGCGTCACATGAGGGCCAAACGATGTCGCTGCGGGAGTTCCATTAGTAGACATTCCATGGCGAGGCGCTCCAGGTACTGCCGATTCCGCTACGGATCCATTTGCGATCGTGTGATCAACAACAAACGGTTGATGGATCTTTGGTTCACCATCCTCCATCTGTCGCCCGTTGTGACCCGACCACAGCTCATCGAACTGCTCAGACCCCTCGTTGCCGAACTGTCGCCCATGAGAAAAAGACTGCTCCGTGCGTGCGCCGAGAGCATCATAATCGCCAAGAGCGTGCATATGCTGGGCTGCCTGACTGGAAACGGAATGATCGACTAGCCCTCCCTCGTGCTTCGGTGCCTCGTCGTTGGCAACAAGAACTTTCCCGTCCAACGATGTCTTCCCGATATGAGCCTGAACAACTTGTAGAGGAATGTTCGGATCCTGAGGAGAAAGAGGTGAACCGGGAATTGAGTCTTTGGAGACAGGTGGCGGTGATGCAGCATCCGCATTCGTCAGAGAGGAGCGGCCTCCGATGGCCTCAGGAGTTGCCCTCAAGGGGTCGATCGACTCGTGCGAGATCAACGGGTGCTGTGAGCTCGTGTCCAAACCAGCTTCGTCGCCAATCACATGCTGTTCTGTCTCGTTCTGAACTTCTGCCTGGTCAACAACCTGAGGCTGGGCTGGAACAGAAATCAGACTCGATATCGGAATAGCCCCTTGGTCCTGGGATCCAGACCCAGCCTCAGTTTGACGAGGTGCAGATTCAGGGTCTGTCCTTGTCTCGCCCGCAAGCTCATCGTCATTCCTACTTGTTCCCGTTCCCTCCGTTTTCTGGGAGGAGACAGAAGACCTCGCTGGTTGAGTGTTACCCTTGATCCCTTTCCTCTCCTTGGTACGAGACCCATCATCGGTCTGGTTTACTGGCCGAGCGTCCTCCGCTTCGCGAATCGTGGCTCGCCCCACCTCACCCCGAACTGACCGAAGAACCGATGAAAAGCCTCTCCGACTGCCAGTCGAGTTGAGTGAAGTTTCCCGGACATTTCGCGCGCCACTATCGCCGGGCGCCCCGGAGAGAGCAGAAAGTATGTCTGGAGCAAAAGTTGCCACGTACGTTGGTCCTCGTGATAATCCGGCACTGAGGAATACAATCCCTATGCCACACAGGTTGATCGGAAAGCCTTTGATATCTCGGCTTTTACAATGATGAGGCCAACGACGTTCTCAGGAGAACGGAAAACTTGATTAGGTGGTGGGCAAAAGTTTCCTGCACCCGAATGACGGCTTGTCTTTTCCTGGACTACAGAGGTGCTTTCAACTGCGGAGGCGATTTCTGTCGGCGATCCTCCGGCCGTTTGAACTTGAAATGCCAATCGTGCTGGCCGGATTCGGGAGAAGAGTGGAACCAACCTTCGGCGGCGAAATGCTCGTCGGACTTTGACTTCCCTTCTGGATAGAACTTGAACCGCAGATGCTTCCCCTCATCACCATTCGCTTCATTGGGGTTGAGATTGCCGGAAATTTCCACATGATCTTCCAGCCGATCAAGCGCTTGATCGAACAGCGAACGCAAGAGATTCATATTCAGCGCCTGCTCGAAGGGTTGATCAGGGTCGAATGATTCCGGCTCACTCGCCCACACCGGAGCGACCATGCACATCAAGAAGATGGCTGCTACCACAGTTCGCAACATGGGATCACTGTAATCCTTGGATGCAACCCGGTCAAGAGTTCCACATATAGAAGGACATCCTGATGGCAGTCACGAAGACCTTTGGAACGCCTACAAGCCATAGTCCACTGCGATGAAGCGCCATCAACACGTCTATTGAACGAAGCATCGCGACTATCGCAGAAGGCCTTGGTCAGACTCACTACGAGAGGGCGGTGAAGAACATTGCATCCTCATCCTACCCTTTCTTCCTCAGGGTCAGTATCTCCAGAAGCTTGGATGGATCTAGTCCGAGAGGTAATCTCAACAGCGTTGGCAACGCGGGAGCCAAGGCTGCTAAGACGGCTGGCCGGAACTCCTCTTGAGTATAGAGGATGAAGCCGGCCAGACCGAGGAGCCCGACTTTCATTGCCCAGATGGCTTGCTCCCCTAACTTTACGGGCTCTTCCTCTTCGAGGCTCTGCAGCAGACTCGTCTCTTTCTTAAACATTTCCTTGATGAAGGCACGATCATCCTTGCCGTCCTTGACCAGTTGCGGGTTGGGCTTAAGTCGGACGAGCCCTTTACTCTCCAAGCCTACTAGCCCCTCGCTTTTCCCTGTCAAAAAACGGTCATCTGCAAGGTGATGCAACACCAATTTCTCACTCCGCGAGCATTCGCCCCACTGGCCTTGGACATCGCCTGGCGAGACTCTATCTTGACGCGGCTCCCAGAGAAAGAATACTTGCCCAGCAACCATACTCGGGAGGCCGTAGGAAACACATGCGAATATGAGAGCGCTCATGAGTAGAAATCCTATTGCAGGCCATATGAGTACTACGGATAGACAGATTGATAGCCCCACTAATACGAATAGGCGGATTGATATGTCCTTAGGAACAGTTGCTTCTTGACTGTCCGAATTCAGATCGGGCCGGCGGACTAACTTCCACCAGCGTACGCAGGGGAGTAGTCCCAAAACTATCAAGCCCTCATAGAGGTAGAGGTCGTATGGGACAGCGGGAGGCAAGTTTTCTGGATTCTTCAAATCCTTTGGGTCAGTCCTTTTCTCTAAGAATCTCCCTGTTTCGGTTCCAAACTGAAAACTGAACAGGCGTCGAACGGTGGCATACACGGGTAAAAAGTTGGACAGTATGGGTTGCTGTGCGGGAGAGAACAGAAAGGTGGTAACAGGGAGCCCCTCAAGTTTGCTGTCCCGGTGTTCTAAGAGCTTGTCGACGAAACCATTCTCTTCTACGTCGGTGGGCTCCTTTGATTTGGATTCTCCCTTTTGCGAGTAAAAGTCCCTCAGTCGTTGCCTTCCCTCCTCCAAGTCCTTCTCATGGTCATACTGTGAGAATTCCGCGTACAATCTCACCTCCTCATTATAGGCCATCGTGAAAAAGTGGAACGCGGGCAACATGGCAAACAGGAGGAGAGAGCTCACCAACATCAGGAGATAGCCAGAGCGATGGTTTGGAACGAGACGCTTGGGGAACCACATACTAAACTTCGTGGGCCTAGCTAGATAGTAGATCATAACGATCTGGACGACTGGAAGGAGAAAGATTCCGGACAAAGTTATAAGAAGCACTGGATCCGAGACTCCTAACATGGGCACTAAGTAGAACGTTGTGGCCCCGTACAGCACCAGGAGAACGACGTTTAGAATGAAGACCAACGCATACGTGCGAGACTGCTTAGGGTCAGGCCAAATTAGGCCCCTGTGTTCCCCCTTAAGCAACCGATTGATAAGCAACCAGAAGAACCCAACGCCGAGAATCAGCAAGGCATAAAGTACGAACAGCGTCACGGCAAAAAACCCCGCCTCAAGGAGAGGGGCCTCGAGGACATCCTGATCCAAATAAACCACGAGCGACCATTTCGGAGGATCTTTAGCCACCTGAATTCCCTTTCCGCTCTGTAGACACGCTTTACCAGTATTAGCGCCAGGATTCGTGCAACCTCCCCATTTGACCGGCATCACGTAGAACCTACGATCTTTTCCCCAATACTGGCCGGAGAAAGGTTCCGATTTGCCCGTCCAGACAGCAGCCCGCAATTGCTCGTTGTGATCGGTTTCGGCAAAGAAGTTCTCGCGCAGATTCCGATGAGAATCTGAATGAAACTGTACTTTCCCCTCTTGATCGATCACGGCGAACCCCATACCGGGCAGTACGACAGTTTCCATTACGGAAGGCAGTTTCCCTTGCAAGGCAGCGACCCATGGCCCCCCAATTTGGGAAACACGGCTTTTCGTTGAGACCATGGCAAAGTTCTCCCCCGTGGTCCACGAATAGATCGACTCAACCCAAAACTGCGCCCCGCTTCGAATCCGCTTAACATATTCTCGGTCATCAAGACGCAGTTGTCTCTCTGAGCGTTTCCACGACCAATCCACACGCTTCTCTCCTTTTTCGTCCACCCACAGGACCTTGGACAGATCGTAGAATAGCAGGTACATTTTTCCATTAGATTCGACAGTATTTCTGAGCTTGAGCTCATACTTATTCCGGGCGTTATCATAGCGGTCTATCGTCAGCTCTTCCGACCAGAGTGGCGCTCCTTTTAACTTGCCGTTCTTGACATATGTTTCTTTACACCACTGATCAATTTTATTGAGCTGTTCCTTCGCATCCTCCACATCACGCACGAAATTGTCATGGATCTTAGTGGCAGCCTCCTTGAGCCTTTCATCAAACTTAGTCCTCGCGGACAGGAAAGTGGCAAGGATGACCACTAAGAAGGTGACCGCCCCGACCCAGAGCACTGGGCAATACAGCAGTGCGAACACGTCGCCCTGTGAGAGTGCATCAGTCGATCTCATGGATTGCAGCTTGAGATACGGCAGACTCAACGCTCCCACCAAGATCAGGGAGATGGTGACGAGTAAATAAGACGTCGGAATTGTCTTGGCTTGGACGTAGAAGTCGTGGGAGGGTACTATTCCGACAACCAGAAAATCGAATGATTCCTTCTCTGCTTGGTCTTTCTGCGCGGTTGCTTGCCCAAACGGCCAGCGAACGGCTTGACCAAATATCAAATACTCCGTGTCGCCTTTGGAAAACGGCTCGAAGATGGGCGGGACAATGGGCTCACGATCCTTGTCGCCCTGCGCTGGGCCTCCTTGAGCAGGGTAGCAAGGTTCGCAAAGCGGTATTCGGGGGTATGATGTGCGACTCGCCGTTGATGAACCACATTGCCTTGCGAATCGGTTAAGAGGAGGTCTCCGAAGATCGGCTCCACCGGTAGGGGTTTCATGATCCCTTTGAGATCAACTTGTGCCGTTATAAGCCATGACTGACTGTCATCCCGGGAATCGTAACGATAATCCAGCTGTACTTCGCTTCCGATAAAACTAGCCTGAAAGGTTGGGACATCTGTTTGCTCTTTCTTGAGCATAACCCTCTTTATATGGGACAGTTTGCAGAACTCCTTCCCAAGCTGTTTCTCCATAGTTCCAGGCTTCTCAGCAGTCCCAGTCTTAGGTTGCAAGCCAGGGTCACATTCAAGAACCTGTTCCTTACTGGGAGATTGCCCATGAAGGATTGACTGAAACATCTTTTCATACCTAGCGATTACCTGACCGAGATTTTCGCCCCGTCCCGCGAGATACCGAAAATTACGCTCCATTAAATATCTTTGCTTTATCGCCGCCTCGTGCTGATACAACACCCAGTACACACCGAGTACGGCAAGAACCACAAGGAGCGCGACGGTAAAAGTAGGGAGGAGACTTGGTGTTCCTTTTGCCCTATCGCTCTTCGTCCCTTGCCCCGTCGGCATGTCTGGTGATTCAGAGAACATGGTTCCTGCTCCTATTTACCCCGTCCGGTTAGTCCCTGGACTCGGATCGGGAATCAAATTCGTCGTTCAGGAAAGAGGCACGCGCCATCGGCCAGCACTGTTCACGAACATATCCAGAGGCCGTAGGTGCCGGGTGTCGGACCCCTTCGCCCCGCTTTACCCTGAGAACCGAGAGCCGTGGGTGGAGCGCATGACCGAAGGGTCAAGCCACAGCAACATACCTGCCAGTCGCAGGCAGCGCCTAGGCCCTAATTTACCGCGGAGCAGAGACGATCAAATGGCAAAGTCAAAGCCCGGGGCGGCTCCGTCCCTCCCATCTCTTCCGTGTCACCAGCACAAGATGATCGAGGGCACAGCTATTCATAGATGACGAATCCGGCAGCCGGGACCGTCAGCCGCACTGCTCGCGTATCATCATTGAGCGTCTCCGCTGTGAGTTCCCCGCCGAGTTGAGCCGGATCGGTCGAATAAATGCACGTGAGGTGATCGCCCTTGCGATGGAGGTAGCGATCCACTATGGTCCAGGCCGTCCTTGGCTTGTCACGATCGGTATTGAACGCAACGAGTATCTCGCGGTTGTCGAAAATGCGGGACCACGGGACGATCGAATGGATGTTGGACCCGATCATAGCCGGGTACCCAAACTGCATTCCGTCGTCTGAGATTTGCCGCAAATACTGTCGCCCCCGCCGGAGCGCGAGTTTCTGCGCTCGAAGCGCGAGAACCTTTTGAAGTTCTCGATACACCGTGTACTCTTCGTTGAAGAAATGGCGATCGCGGCTTCGAAAGGCGCCGAACGCTCCTCCGAACATCGCCTCCCGGATATACCGATCATCGCCTCCTTCACCATCGAAGCTTTGTTCTGAGCCATAGTAAATACAGGGAATGCCAAGCGTCAGCGCATTGAGCCCGAGCACATTGAGTACCACCTTGTCACCAGAATCTCCGGCACAGAACCGTGCCTTGGACGAGCCCTTACGGACTTGATCGTGATCGTCAAAAACCGTAACCACCTTATTCTTAAACCAGACATGCGAGTCCTTCTGGACGAGGAGCGAATTCCGGAACAGATCGAAATATTCTCTTGGATTCCGCTTCCCTTTGACGAGATACTCAAGTTTGTCTGGAATATCATCGATTCCCAGCGCGGCATCCATGCCCGTCTCTTCGAGCGTTTCAAAGGCTCGCTTCCTTCCCCCCGTGATCTCGCCAATCAGATAAAAGTTCTCCTTGCCCAAACGCTGGGTAAACTCGTGGATCACTGCGGTGAAATAACGCATCGCGCCGAGATCCATGTGTTTGACAGTATCCACTCGAAAGCCATCGAGATCAGCAAAGGCGATCCAGAACTTATAGATATCGCACAGCGCATTCAGAGCCGCTGATGGTTGGTACCGTTCAATTCTGTCTTTGCCTGACGCATCAGTTGGGGCTTCACCAAGGTGGATGTCCTTGAGATCAGAGAAGTCGCCCTCGATGAATTCGGGGTCGTAGTCCCAGTTACTAATCCGGCCCTTCTGCGTAAACGTGGAAGAGTCTTGCAGCTCAACGGGCCAGACGGCGCCATCCGGCCACACGGCCGGATGGTGTGCCAGATCAACCGGAGCGAACGGTAACGATGGAGAGCCAGTACCGTCGCGGTATCCTCGAACCAGGTAATGGTGGCCATCCCAACGCGGGTCTAGATACCACGTATGGGTCGTCGGATCTTCAGTCCAGTAGCGGTCCGGATCATAGGAAAAGACGTCGCCACTATGGTTCAAGATGATGTCGAGAATCACATAGAGGCCGAGACGATGCGCCATAGCCACCATGCTCTTTAGATCGTCTCGCGTTCCAAACTGTGGATCGACATCGAGAAAGTCCTGTGTCCCATAGCCATGATACGTGTTGCGGATCCGGACTTGTTTGAAAATAGGACTCACCCAAATCGCGGTCACCCCAAGCCGCTTCAGATACCCAAGCTTGCTTTCGAGCCCCTTCAGGGTTCCTCCCACCCAGGTGGTGCCGGCTTGTCTCCATTTGGCAGCATCGTTCGGGGTCTTGATGGCATTGCCGTTATCCGTTCCTTGAAAAATTGGCGTGGTTCCGGTCGTCACAAGCTGGTTGTTATTGTCGCGATACCGGTTTTCTCGACCGTCCGAGAAGCGGTCCACCATCATGAAATAGAGCACCTGATCCTCCCAAGCGCTCGGCGATGGGTGATAGGTGCGGCTGGTGGTCAGTGCTTGGAAATCGATGTCTTTGATCCGCTTGTCGGCCATGGTTTCCTCAACAATAAATGGTAAGAGTGCAATTTCTGGGGAGGTCTACCTCATTCGGTCATCCCCTAGTTTCCCCATTCAACTAGCCTTAAGTTGGCTGGCAGCCTGCTGTCAAAGAAATTGTTCTCCGCCCTCAACTTCCGGACTTTCTCAGTCAATACGCATGTTAAACCCCAAATTGTTGAGCAGGCTCCCCCTAGACAGCCATTTTCATAGGTGACCCTAATTCAGTTTTCCCATTTCATCTAAACCACGAGAGACTCCAGGAAGCGAAACGTTACTTGCAGTCTGGCTCCGTCACGCTCGATATGCAGCTTCTGCGAATCGGCTGCGTTGAGCATGGTGTCCACTGTGAAAACGAACAGCACCGGTGTCTCATTCGATGCGAACGACACGTAGACGTCATTGCATAGCAGCCAAGCGTTTGCGTAGGGATGCTGGAACGTCTTCTGGAACGGATGGAGGGCGGCAAATGGTTGCAGGTAGGTCTGTACGAGCTGGGGGAACAGACTGGGCGGGTTCTGCAGGTCAGGGAAGCTGGCGGAATATGTCGCCTTCTTCAGCATCACTTGCAGCGTGCCGTAGGTCAGGTCCAGTGTCGGCAGGAAGGAGAGCGACTGCGCCAGGTTCAAATGTGCTGGCAGCGTGGCCTCCAGTTGCACGTTGATGTGCTCATCCGTGGAAACGGCATACGGATACCATTCCACGATGACGCCGCCCACATCCACCGCATGCCAGCCTAGCGATGGATTTATACGCGGCGCGACGCCCCCTGTCAGATCCGGAGGCACGGGGGATACGATCTGCCCGTCTGCCTGCCGGTACATGCCATAGCGAGCGGTCATTATGTGATCAAGGTCGATGAGGAGATCACCCCGGCTCACCAGTTCCGGCCCCAGTGGCCCTTTCAGCCCCATCCACCACCATTCCGGGGCTACCTCAGGGCGGCGCACAATCCCGCCCCACGCGTAGTGAGTGCGCGTCAGGCGGTAGGTAATCGGGATGTGAATCGTGCCAACGGCATCACTCAGGCCCGGCAGCGCCGACGGGCTTGCCAGCTTCAAGACAGGAGTGCCAACCGTCCATTCCTCGTCGGTCTCTTCATAATCGGTGGGATACTTGCCCCCTTCCGCGGGCGGGTTGTAACCACCGGGCAAAGTTACGTTCGGTAGACTTTCCCCACTCAGGTGTTGCCGCCAGTCAAAGTGGAGCGCCTTTGCCGTCTTCTTGAATTGCGACAGGCGATAGGCGGCCACGCCGTTCAGATAGTCGGTGGCCAGCGTTATGGCAAAGTCGCCGGCACAGGTAGGCAGCGTGAGAGCAGGCAGCGGCGTTGGAGCCCGGTCAGCGGGTAAGGTAATGCGCGCCCCGATGAGTTGGGCTTTCCCCGGATTGGAGACGACCACTGCTGTATCTAGAGCGGGAGCGGGCGCATCCTCGAAGTTGAACAAGTCCGGGAAGCGCAGGTCAAGATCTGCGATAAAACCCTCCACACTCTCGCCAACCTCGTCGAGCAAATCTCCTTCAAATGCATTTGCCAGAGTGAAGATAGCGCTAAGGACCTCCGTCATGCCCAGGGTGAAGATGTTGGAGCCGTGGAAACCGTAGCTGATGTTAGCGTGGCTGCTTGAGCCCAACTTGGCCTCTAGCTTGATCTGCTTGCCCACCTGGGTGGGCACCAGCTCAAGCGATAGGAGGACATCTTTGGCGACGACAGTCGCGTTGCCGGACTGGATTTCCACAATGTTAGCGGCGCCAAAGGTAAAAAAGCACAAAGCCACGTTACCTACGCTGCCCGACGGTTGTGTTTCGTACTCAAAGTCAACGGTGACGCGCTCGATAGCGACGTCCAGGCGCAGTCCCTGAGCCGTGACATCCAGTGTCTTGAGGACGTTGCTGCCAGGCTGCAGCTTCATCTTGAAGCCGCGCGCATCAAAATCAAATGCCCAGCACGAGTAATTGTAGGGCTTTTGCCGGTCAACGACGGGGCCAGCGAACCGTTCCTGGAGCACATCGTCCACGAGCTCAAGTAGGATCTTCTGCCGGTATTTCTTGTGATCGACGGCCGTGGGTTGTGTGCCGCCGAACTCCGGTGGCGGTTGCTCCAGGCCGTTGAGGAACGTGCACCAGCGCTGGTTCGCCTCCACTTTCTTGTCAGCGAAGATGTTCTTCAGCCATTGCCCGTACATAGCGTCCATCTCGGGTGGTATCTCACCCTTGTTGACAGCACTGGGAAGGATGTGCAGAGCGATGGCCGACTTTAACAATTCCCGCACCCGGGTGAAGGCGTTCAGCTTGCTCGTGCCCAGCTTCTTGGCGGCGCGATCGTACCAATCAAGGATAAGGCCGCCCTGGCTATCGTACTGATCGAATTCGCCGCAAGTCTTGGCGATCTCGTTTGCCAGTTGCTGCACCTCTTTTATGATGCTGGGAGCGATGATCCAGCCTATGTGTTCGCCGGAACCGGCCCCGAGGGCGTAGGTCCAGACACCGGGCTCGGGCACCTTGTTGCGGGCCTCACCATGCAGTGGCGTCAGGCCGACCATGCGGTAGCCTTCCACGTCCAACACGCCGGGTGCCCCGCGTTTTGCCTCGATGATGGCAATCTCGACAAGTGTTGCCCCCGTCTCCCCAGCTTCCAGACTGACTTGCTGTGGCAGACCGAAGCTCGCCAACTGTTCCCAGTAAGCCGCATCATCGTCTTCGGGCTGCAACCAGAAGAGATCGCCCCAGAAAGTGCGTGCCTCCAGCATACTGAGCCTGAGGCCGAGCGGGACGCTAGCCCGCAGCAGCGTGCCGTTGTTCAGGTAGATGCACAGTTCTTGGGTTTCCTCTTGGGGCAGCACCCAGCTGGTCGGAGCGGCCTTACGGGTGGGTACGCGCAAGGCGTGGACGGTGCCAGCCTTGTGGTCAACAAATTGGCCCCGACGCCAGGAGCCGGTCGCAACTTCCAGTTCATAGCTAACGAGACGGTCGCCGGTGGCCTCGTAACCCTCGACACGGATAGCGCCTTGTGCGACCGTCACCGTAGCGCGCGCGAAGGCTAGCAATTGCTCGGTCAGCGCCAGTGCGTTTCGATTTCCAAGTGCATCTTGCCCTTTGCCGGTAAGGGCTGTTTGAATGGTAAGAACCAGGGCTGACTCTTCATTTGCCGACATATCTCTATCTCCCTTTCAGTTTGGTTCACCAGCAGGCTTCGGAAAAATCTTCTGTTTCCCTACTCCAAGGGGGCGAAGGACAGGATGCGCAGGAAGTAGGAGAAGACAAACTGGAGTCGAGCCCTGTTATCTGCAGTAGATCCGCAGCTTCAAAGTCTGGTAATACGCAAGACAAGCTTCTGCCCCTTATTCCCTGAAATTACTGCGATGAGAATGACTAGGCTTCGCCTTAACACAGGTGTCTACTCGCTCCCAGATTCGTAAGAGTTTCCCGTTCTTTCTTTTCAGCGAGCGGAAGAAACCAAGAACCATTTCCCCTCCGAGGCAAAACAATAGAATCTGACCTCTTCAATTGCGCCTCAGACAGCAGTCGATCACCGACGTCCATTTGGCCATACATACACAGAACAAGATATACTCCCAGTGCTCCACTCGTGATGCGTAATCCAAGATAACTACTTCAAGAACTACGGTGAATTCCGCTCCGAGGGCTACCCCTCGTCATCACAGCGGTCATCGCTCGTTAGCTGCTCCTTGACGCGATCACCAAGCCTGTACCAGACGATGTTCGAATCCGCCGGTGCAAGCTCCATGGCATTGATGATGTGCGCTTGGAACGCGTACATAGCGCCCTTACGCTGAGCCGCGCTTGGTTTCCTGCTTTTCTGCGCCAGTTCGAATACAACGCTGAAGCGACCATTTTCGTCGGTGTTTGTATGAGCGATTACGACCGAGCCGTCTGGCCGTGTCATGTCGATGCGAAGCTGCTGGGCCTTGATGTGCGGCGATACGACGCCGAAGATCCAAACGACGTTTTCCTTTTCCGGGCGTACCTTATCATCAAGCTTGACATCAGACCGGTGCTTCGGCGTGACATTCGCCAAAATGCCGCCGATTGGCGCAAACCATGAACCTGGGTAGCCCGTCATGTCCAGCTTCTGCGAATAGACGCGCGGCACGCGGCCGAACAGTCGGATATCGGCTTTGCGACGCTTCATTTCCTGAATGTCGATCAGCGGAATGACGAGCAAGTCAAGCTTGCGCTCGGCCAGGCCATCGAGCCATAACCAGCGATGCGGGAAGTACACGTAGTAGCCATAAGGTACACCCTGCAGCGAGATCATCACCAACGAGCGCTCCCTGAGCGGGTTGCGCACCGCGACAGTCATCACCACCGGCTCGGGCACCGACCCCGCCGCGGGCTGGAACGTGAAGACGTTCTCCTGCGCGGAGTTATTGCCGGTGGTTACCTCACCGAGTTGCGGTGAGATCGCGACTTTCAGGCACGTATGTTCCCCAACAATTGGTACCCAGTTCACCTGGCGGGTAACCGAACCGTTCGCCGGAATTGCCGCAACAGAATAGGTGGCGAGCGGCGCCCAATTGCCGTTGTCGCCCACGCCGGGCGGCTCCACCGCGTAGTGCGTAACCTTAACGTTGTTCGCAGCCGCCGAGCCGTCGTTGCGGATGCGCGCTTCGAAGCGGTTGATCTCTAGGGGGCGTGGTGCGTCCCCATTGCCGACAGGGTTACCGGCAGCATCGGTGTTGTCATAGGTACCAAACGGATTACGGTCAATCCAAATGTCCGTGGTCTCCCAGCCTGGGCCCCATGGCTCGATGCGCAGGTCGAAGTCCCCACCTGGCGTATCTCCAATCACCTGGGCCC
The DNA here is from genome assembly GCA_029865225.1 of Nitrospira sp. GTDB lineage: Bacteria > Nitrospirota > Nitrospiria > Nitrospirales > Nitrospiraceae > Nitrospira_D. The sequence continues at coordinate 21,381 of JAOUHJ010000007.1, read as the reverse complement.
ATTCGATACGCACACGGCAAACGCGCGGCCTCGCCTGGACGTGGTCGTTGACGACGGCGATCCTCAGCGTGCGCAACGGATCGACGGCTTCCTCTCCGGTAACCATCACTCTCGTCTGCTCCTGCAATAGCGTGATGAGCCGGGTCTGGTGGTTGTTGTTCAGTTCACCGGTGATCACCTTGGTCACCAAGACCCCACCGTCGGGGGCACCACCCATCGGTAACAAGATGTTCTCGTCGAAGATCTGCGGTGTGGCAGCGGCAGGATCTGGCCGCTGGCGGACCTCCACGAAGTAATAGAGCCCCTCACTCACCTTGATGCGAATCAAGTGGTAACGAGTTGCCAAGGCGTCCTGTGTCAGGCCGTGGGCGACGATGTCGTATTCCTGCGAGAACGGATTACGGTCCCAAACCAGGTCGACGATGTTCGCGGCGTTGTACCAGCCGAGTTGGTGCATGTAGAAGGCAGAAAACAGCGGATGGGAATCATGGTTGCCCATCATCTCAAAGTTGTGCACCGTCGCTTCGGTCGGGTCGATCAGATCGCTACTGTACACGTCCTCTCCAAATGCCAGTCCGCCATCGACCAGATTGTGGCCGAACTCATGGGCGGCGCGTCCCCAGTCCGCATCGTGCCGCTGAGCGATCAATCCCAGCGGATTGGTGGTCGTGATGTTGATTGAAACCCCAGCCCCGTTGTCGTAGGCGAAGTTGCTTTGGCTCCATCCGCCCCAGGCCCGTACGGTGAATCCTGGCAGGTAGACTGATGCTGTCATCACCGAGTAGTTATTCAGGTTGAAGCCTTGATCCACAGCGCCCTGCGCACATTCGGCTATCAGTTGGTCGAGAACGGCACTGTCAATGTTTGGATAACCAGTAGCGCCGTTGGCACGGTGGTAGTAGTCAGTGTTGTTCAGAAGCGTAACGAAGTTCGTGACATCAACCTGAACGTTAAGCTGCCCGTAGCTCGCTTGGTCGTAGAACGTGGTTACGTCTGCGAATGTGTCCACCACATCCTGCCGTATGTTGGCAGGGTTGGGCGGAACAAGGTCTGTCGGATTGCAGACCACAACAAGAATGCGTGCGGTTCCGGTCGGAGGCACGGTGCCCGCTGCTGGTGCACCACCCGAGCCGGCACCAGCGTACGAGTAAGGTGGGCCGTCATCGCCGGCATCGGGCTCAGGCCAGGGTAGCACGTCGAAATCTCGCGGCCCCGTAGCCGTCACCCCGTCGACGGTAACCTTGACTGGCCCGTTGCGTGTCTGGTGATGTGTGATGACAGTCAGGCGGTTAGGCTCAGCTTCGATAACTCGGGCTGGCTTGCCTCCCACCTCCACGTAGTTGCCGTGACGCTCTTCAGCAAAACCGCTGCCACCGATTACCATAAGCGTGCCCGCATAACCTTGCCAGGGCTGGAAATCCACAATAGCGAGGCCGCTTGGAGGAAGAGGGTATAATTCGAGAAACCGCCCCAGCTTGTATCGGTCGAGCAGGTGCTCAGCGATTCTGAGCGCAGTATGCCTAAGTTGCAGTTCGGGGAGCCTTCCCATGATCGCCTCCCATGAATAGGGCCTTTATCAAAAGTCAACACATGTCTCTGGTGAGAATAAGGTGATAATGTAATAGATGGAACGTTTCCCTCCTATGGGGCTCGGTCGCCCAACCTTTCGGCTCTAAAGTACCGCTGCCCAATCCTGCTCGAAAATACTGTGAAAGGCATGGTCAGAACTTGCGTTAACATATGAGTGCTTGAGGTGCGTTGCTGCGGCTCTTCCCAAGAAACAACCAAAAGGCGCCTTGGCTTCACGTTAGTCCATATGTTTGCTCACTCCAAGATTGACGAGCACAGCTTCTTCTTGGGTTTCAGCGAGCTGGAGAAACCAGTAACCATTTCATTCATATCCGGAACATAACCATACATCCCGCCCCTCGCCAGCTCAGTGGTCCTCACTCGTTTTCCATCGTGCACTTGACTTCCTCGACTTTCACTCCAGCCTCTTGCGAATCTTGTTCCAGCAGATCTACCACTTGCGCATGATGTTATTAGCGTCTTCGCTGTGTCACCGGGCGCTGACGGCCTTTCTCCACAGAATCACGCGCGTACGTGTCGTAGCCGTATCTACGTATGACCCCTGAAGATCACAGGACTTCATCCCGGCACGTCAGATGGCCTGCTCAGAGCTCGCTGGAATGATGCAAAATACCTCAACCTAGGAAGATTTCTAGGAGCAGAATGCACTGTGTCGAAGGAAGTGAACAGTTGTGACTCTCGCGACGTCGGCAAATGCGGATTTATGCGACAGATGAGCGCCGTGTTCACTATTCAGCAGAGCTGAACGGCCTTATGCTTTAGTAAAGGGAGGGTGTCGGCTGACTGGTGAAGTTACTAGCTGGGATTGTGGATCGGTTTCTTGTGGCTGGGGACTTTTCCCCCACATGCGTTAGCCTGACGCACGTGGCCTTCGGACAGAACCATCAACAGATCGGGATGTGTTATATCCCTAAGTGGAAGCGAGCTGATCCCCTCAAAGAAACTCGCTCGCCGATTCAGAGGAAGTTGTCTCTACCTGTGGGAAGCCGATCTCGGTATAGCGGAACTTCCAGGCCTGCATGCCTGGCGTTCATGGAGTCCACCGGCCACTGAGACTCAAAAGACTGGCTGCAATACTGACGATATGCCCTTGTTCGTCAAGGATCGGAATCAGCCACCCATTGACCGTGCCCTGACCTTTCGCCCCACTGAGAAAATTCATCCGCCCGTTCAATAGAAGCCCTGGAACGAAGTTTCCAGCTCCCGTCGCAATGCACGTCGCACCATCCGGAGTCTCACACTCGACCGGTGTCGGTCCTGCATTGGAGGCCATCGTCATATTCGCTTCATAGACGCCCGCAATCAACCGAGCATGAATGCGCCCAGACTGTGTGGCAAGCGGCACGTTAGAATCATAGGTGATGACAAACGGGACACCAGCCGTTCCTCCAATCGATCCGGTAAGGGTCCCGGTAATCTGTCGATCCCTCACGATGAATCGTCCACTCTGCCCGGCCGAGCGAACATCGCCCACATCAATCGTCAAAATGGTGCCACTCGCACTAAACGGGACAGGTGGTCCTGCTAGTGCAGGGCGAGAAATGGCTCCTATCCCAACAACCAAGGCGAAGACATGACAGGCTGCCACACCTAGCAATAGGTGCGGAGAACGGACGGGCGACACTCGACCCTTATGCATGAGACACCCCTTTCCAGAGCTATGAATCCGGGACAGCGACTGAAAGACCTACGTAGTATAATCTACCTCTCGTAGAAGATACAAGACAGTGAGACGACGTGAGTCCTCCACCCTAGCCGGCCATCGCTAGGAGCGACCGCAGGCTGAATGACGCTCAGTTGTCCACATTCGGGAGGATGACACCGTCTTGTCGTAAAACAAGCCGATGGATAGGGATCTGTAGGAAGGTCTGAAGAGACTGTGCTATGGCACTTGTGCTAACAACTGTTCGGTGAGCTTCGCGGCTCGATCCGCTTTGACCTGGGAAAGAATCAACCCTGCAGTTTTCGATTTGACCAGCCGAAGGATTTCAATCGCCTTCCGATCCGGCATATGCTCAAGTCGAGCCGCTGCATCCTCCGACGGCATGGATTCGTACATTTTCGCCAGCCGCGTCCGTTCTTCCTGTGCCTGACGTTCTTTCTCGCCTTGCGCCTTGGTCTGCTGAGCCGAAAGACGGTCTTCCTTTTTCTCCTGCGTGCTCTGAATCTTCTTTTCCAACGCTTCGTTCTGCTCCAACAGCTCCTCGATCTGTATACGAACGATCATGAGCCGTTCTTCGTTTTGACGAATCGCCTCTTCGCGTCGATCCAGATCACGTTTACGCTGTTCCAGCATCTCCAGCACTTCACGCGGAACCTCGATGGCCGGCCCTTGATTCGTAGGTGGCGCGAATAACTTGGCATCACTCTGATCACCCGATTCGTTCTGCTCTCCGTGCGGTACAGGAGACTCCACATTCTGAGTCGAAGAGGGCGGTGATACCGGCGATGCCTTGGATTTTGGTTCAGGGGAGGCTTGCCCCAATTGCACCATGACCCAGAAGAGAACGGTGGATACGATGAGTCCACCGACCAATCTCAAGAGAAGGAAGCGCCGATGAGGTCTTGCCGTCGAGTCATCACGTCTCATACCGGTGAACCGAACCCGTTCTGCCTTGAGCACGGTAGAAGATGAGTTCATGAACCACACCCTCAACGTGACGAACAGCGGCGGCTTGCCGCCTCATCCATTGTCTGCTGCTCTTGACGGGCGACATCAGCGCGATGGATTGCCTCGCGCCGTTCGAGGACACGATCAAGCACCTTACACTCCTGGCTCGCTTCGACTAGGAGACTGTTGGTACGATTCCACAACAAGGCGGCGTGCTCAAGGTCACGGTGCACCTGGTGCAAGGTCGCCTCTTGTGAACCCAAGCGAGCCTCCCACTCCAACAGACCCTCTATGGTGAGACCTTGCTGCATGTCTTGCCTATACCGCTCGGTATCCGCCTGCATCTCCGCTTCAACCTGACGATACCGTTCTTCGTTGCGGGAAAGAGATTGAGCGATCTGGGCCAATTCCATCATAAGGGCTTCGACCCGCTGTTCGTGTAGTTTTCGTAACGCGTTGAGACTCATGCCTTTTGCTTGACCAGTGCCTCGAGTTGCTCCACAGACAATGTAAAGCCTGCTCCCTGGTCGATGTCTTGGCGCAAATACCCATTAATCGCGTCCTGGGCATCAACCGCACGATCAAGATCTGCGTTCATCCCTGGTTTGTAGGCTCCCAGGAGAACCAAGTCCTCAGAATGTCGATACCGCGCGACCAATTCCAGAAGACGCCTGGCCGCATCATAGTGTGATCGGCTGACGATATCCCGCATGACGCGACTGGTGCTTTGGAGTAGATCGATGGCGGGAAAATGATTGCGTGCCGCCAGCGTACGGGATAGGACGATATGGCCGTCTAAGATCGACCGGACGGTATCGGCGATTGGATCATTCAGATCGTCTCCATCGACGAGCACCGTGTACAATCCGGTTATGGTGCCTGGACCAGGTCCCGTCCCCACACGTTCCAAGAGTTTCGGCAAGAAGGCGAACACTGAGGGCGTGTAGCCTTTCGTCGTCGGAGGCTCTCCGATCGCAAGACCGACTTCTCTCTGACTGTAGGCCAATCGCGTCAATGAATCCATCAACAACAAGACCTGTTTCCCGGCGTCACGGAAATACTCAGCAATCGTCGTCGCCACCAATGCGGCACGGAGTCGGATGAGCGGAGCCTGATCTGAGGTAGCCACCACGACCACGGAGCGCGCCAGCGCCTCAGGACCGAGATCGCGCTCCAAGAATTCGTTGACCTCTCGGCCTCGCTCTCCAATCAAGGCAATGACGTTCACATCCGCTCTTGTGTAGCGGCTGATCATTCCCAACATCACACTCTTGCCGACCCCGGAACCAGAGAAGATCCCCATTTTTTGGCCCCGACCACAGGTAAGAAAGCCGTTGATCGCACGAATGCCGAGATCAAGCGGAGCTTGGATGCGCGCTCGTAGCAACGGATTCGGAGCATCGGCATGAAGCGGATATCTGGCGTTCGCGGCTGGCAGGCCCTTGCCGTCGATGGGAGTCCCACAACCATCGAGCACACGCCCCAGCAGGCCCGGCCCGACAGCCAGGTTGGCCACCTGGCCAGTCATGGTAATTCGACTTCCCGGGCCAATGCCCTGCATCTCTCCGAGTGGCATCAATAACACGCGATCCCCACGGAATCCCACCACCTCTGCAGGGATCGGTCCATCCCCCACTTCCCGAGTAATCCGACACAGCTCTCCGACCGTCGTCATCGGCCCATATCCTTCCACGACAATTCCGACCGCTTGCGCCACTTTCCCCGACACCTCAATTGGGCTGACATCTTCGATCAGATTGCTAAGACTCACGATATGCCCGGTTCCTTAAGGTATCACCCAAGCGGAGCAACTGCGTGTCGAGAGACGCGTCCGCTAATCGTGTGCTGGTATGCACCAGACAACTTCCCCGTGGGAGCGAAGCCACCGGTTCGATCGCCAACTTCAGCGCAGTGTCTGGTTGCCTGGTCAGCTCCGTACGTGCCGATTCGATAGCGGCTGCATCGAGTGGATGCACCTGTATCACCAGGGTATCCGACTTTCCCACCGCACCGAGTGCATCTTTCACCTGGATGACAATTTGCTCCCGGCTCGATTCGGCCGCCTCATGCAGAATTTTGGAGACGATCTGAATCGACAAGGCAATCACCTCATCCTCGAACGTCCGCTGCAGTTTGGATTGAGCAACATCAAACTTCCTCGCTGCGTCGATCAGCACAGCCAAATCTTGCCGACGCTCTTCTTCGACCCGTCGTTGGCCATCCGCTACGCCACGCTCGTATTCAGACTGGCCGTCATCCTCCCCCGCCGTTTCATCATCTCCGAACGTCTGAAACGGCAGACTTTGCAGCCGCACCGCACCAGACTGGACGGCAGCATGTTTCAAGACCGTGTTCTCGGCACGTAACCGATGGAGTTCCAGCAAGCGACGCACGGTACTCAGCATGATCTCGTTCTGAAACGGCTTGATCAAAAAGTCGATCGCGCCGGCCTTCATCGCACGCACAGCCAGTTCAACCGTCGCTGCTCCCGTCATCACCACGCCGATGATCCGATTATCAATTTTCTGAGCTTCCTCAAGAACCGCAATCCCATCTTGATCGGGCAGCAGGACATCCACAATCAAAAGAGCTGGAGGCATCTCCTTGACCATCGCAATCGCTTCTTGCCCGGAACCGGCGACCCGCACTGGCACCCGTTCCGGCCGGAGCAGTTCGAGAAAGAGATGGCGAATCCTTTCCTCATCATCGACGATGAGAATCGTCCCCTGCAGTCGACTCAGTTCATGTTCGCGAAATATCCCCGCCGATATCGCCGCGCCATTCACTACAGCATCTCCTCGCCCACCCCAGCGATCACAATGCGGCCCTCGTCCTCCAGTTTTCGACAGACCTTAAGAATATTCTGTTGTGCTTTCTCGACATCCGAAACCTTGACCGGTCCACGCGCCTCCATATCGTCCTTCACCATTTCTGCGGCACGACTGGACATATTCTTGAAGAATTTCTCTTTCACGTCCGGATTGGCGCCGCGCAGAGCCACCGGAAGATCTTCCTTACTGATCTCCTTCATCAACTCCTGCATCCCACGGTCATCGACCTTCACAAGATCATCGAACACGAACATGAGCGCCCGGATATTGTCGGCGAGGGTCTGGCTTGTTTCGGAAATTCTGGTCATGATGCCGCCCTCGTTGGTCTTGTCCATCCGCATCAAAATATTGGCGATGACCTCCGCACCTCCGACGCTGTGCGAACTCATCTCTTTCCCTGCCACCAACGTTTCCTGTAAGGTCTCGCTCAGTTCCTCCAAGACGTCCGGCGGCACTTCCTCCATTGTCGCCAGCCGAAGCGCCACATCCCCTCGCATATCATTCGGCAGAGCAGCCAATACTTGGCTGGCCTGTTCGCTCTCTAAATGGGCGAGTACCACCGCGACAGTTTGGGCATGTTCGACCTTCAGCATTTGCGTGAGGGTTTTCACGTCCACCCATTTCAATGCTTCTAGGCCTGGATAACTCTTCTGCGTCATCGATTCAATAATGCGCGCCGCCTTCTCCGATCCGAGCGCTTTCGTTAGCACTGTCTTGATGAACTCTTTCCCCCGAAACTGTACTCCCCCACTCGCACTCGCTGCCCGAAAATCTGAAATGACCGCCTCCTCTTCGTCTCGAGAGATCTGTGCGGTCTCGCTCATGAACCCTCCGAGCTTCTTGATCTCCTTCGGATCAAGTTGCTTCATGACTTGGGCAGCCGCCTCCTCACCGATGGCGCGAAGAAGAATGGCTGCTTTCTGTTCCCCCGTCAGATTCTTCGCCATATCTACGTCACGTCGGACTCTTGAGCCACTGCTTCACGACCACTGCCGTCGTGTCCGGGTTCTTTCTGGCCATATCGATGATCTGCGCATGGTCCGGGGTATTGGCCAATGCGGCCTGTCCGATTCCCGTACTGCCCGAAAGGGCGGAGGCCGACGTGTCTGCCTGCATTTGCTCAGTCGTCGATCCTAACATCGCCAGCAACGGACGAACGACGAACAGGAAAATCACCGCGAATAGAAGGATTCCGACGCCATACCGAAGATAAGGGAGCCACGCTGTACGAGCTTCCGCCGCAGCCTCCGCCACCATGCCTTGCGGTTCATCCGGCCCCGTCCCAAATTGCACGTTGACGACTTGCACTTGATCCTGCCGTTCAGCTGAAAACCCCATCGCTTTCTTGACGATGTCTTCGATCCGTTTCAAATCCTCTTCCGACCGTGGTGTGTACTTTCGTGCCGTGGCCGATGCGTCCGTTGCCTCTCCTTCACCGGCTTTCACCGGCTCATAGATCCCATCGACAAGAACGGCTACCGATAATTGCTTGATGACACCGACGGGCTCCACAATTTTCGATACCGTCCGGCTAATTTCATAGTTCACGGTCTCATTTTTCGTTTGGCTGCTGTTTGAACTGGTTTGTGCCGGCTCTTGGTCCGTACCCGGCGGGACGTTCGACTGAACACCCGGCACACCGCCACCGACGCCATTCGTGCCATTAGCCTTTTCTTGCCCGCGCTGTTCACTTCGTACCACCTGGCTGTTCGGGTCATAGCGTTCTTCCGTCGTTTCGACTTTACGGAAATCCACGACGCTGGACACACGAACGACGGCCTTATTCGGACCGACAATCCGCTCCAACATCGTTTGAATCCTTGTCTCCACATCTTTTTCGATACTACGTTGATAATCGAGCTGCGTGTTGCTGAGACCAGCCGTCTCATCCGTCATGGTCGCCGACAACATGCGACCATGCCCATCGACGACGGTCACATCCCGAGCCTGGAGACCTTCCACGCTGCTTGAGACGAGGTGAATGACTCCTTGGACTTGTGCTTGACTCAGCTGTTGTCCGTTGCGCAGCGACAGGATGACGGATCCGCGCGCTTTCTCTTGTTCGCTCGCAAACAACCGCCGTTCAGGGATGGCTAAATGAACCCGAGCTCGTTCCACCTCCGGCATCTGTGCAATCGTCCTCGCCAACTCCCCCTGCAGCGCGCGACGATAATTGAGTTTTTGGACGAACTCCGACATGCCGATCGAAGTCCGATCAAAAATCTCAAATCCGACCCCGCCTCCGTGCGGAAGCCCTTGCGTCGCAAGCTGGAGCCGCAAATCGTGGACCTGTTCGCTCGGCACGAGGACGGTTGATCCACCGCCGGTGGTTTCATACGGCACCTTTGTTTCTTTGAGCTTATCGATGATGGCGGCCGCATCTTCACTGCCGAGGTTGGTGAACAGCACCTGCATGTCCGGTTGCTGGGTCCATAAGGTTAGAGCAATAAGACCAGCGACAGACCCCGCCAAGGCAACAAGGATGATCATGCGCTGATTGATGGTGAACTTAGACAGCATACCGGCCTTTCATCTCCGCATTCCCAGTGGTGTATTACACTTGCATCCGTTGAATTTCTTCATACGCCGTAACCAGTTTGTTCCTGATTTGCATCATGAGTTGAAACGACACATCGGCCTGCTGCAACGCGACCATCGTACGGTGAATGTCCTGGGTTTCACCGGTCATGAGGTTGTCGATAGCCTGCCCCGCTTCCATCTGAGCTTCATTCACTTTGCCGATAGCCGACTTGAGAGAGTCCAAGAACCCAGATGCTCCCGAGGCGCCTGCGCTTCCTGACGCCCCTGACTGCCCCACATCAGCGATAGGAGCAAAACCCGATGTCACACCATGCAGCTGACTCATCGCTACCTCCCGATCTCAAGCGCCTTGTTCCACATGGCGCGTGTCGCATTGATCGCTTGCACATTGGCTTCGTAGGCGCGCGAGGCGCCGATCATGTTCACCATCTCTTCCATAACATTGACGTTGGGAAGACGGACAAACCCTTTTGGATCGGCATCCGGATGATGTGGGTCATAAATCAGTTGTCCCGGTTTTGGATCTTCCACGACCCTTGCCACGGAGACCCCTTCAAGCGCATGAGACGAGGACCCGGCCGCGACCTGACGAAAGGCCCGCTGAAATGAGCTGGGAACGGTCGTTGAGCGGAAGACAACATCTCGACGTTTATAGGGCCCGCCATTGGGCGTTTTCGTCGATTGTGCGTTCGCCAGATTACTTGCGATGACATTGAGCCGCCGTCGTTGCGCATCCAAACCGGACACCGAGACTGCCAGACTGTCAGACATCTCCATACAACACCTCCTAGGCCTACATCATCAGCTGCAACCACCGTCAAAAGAGCCACCCTAAAACAAGTTGTCGTTATCGTGCATCTCGAATAGCGCTCAGCAACCCTCGAAACTTGGCAGCCAAAATCGTCGCAGCGGCGTTGTACTGCATCGCGTTCTCCGATAACTTGGCCATCTCCAGTTCCAGGTTGACAGAGTTGGCGTCAAGCGGGAGATCACCTGCCGGCACTTCGTTGAGCTTTCCTGTCACGGCTTGGACTCCCTGCGGGCCACGCACCCCAAAATGCCGAGATTGAGTCGCTGCCATTACGATCGGGAGGCGCCCTTTCTGTGCAGACTGTAATTGGTCCATAAACGTCAGTTCGGACGCGCGATAGCCGGGCGTTTCTTCGTTGGCGAGATTCGAGGCAATCACTCGTTGCCGGGCACTGCGAAGATCAAGCGTCCGTTCGAGCAACCGCATGGTTTTGTCAAAGATGGTCATTACGGTTTGTCCCTTCTCCCGCACAGCAGCGGGCCCGCCCTAACGCCTTGCAACCATAATGCCGCATCAGTCACTTCTGCTCAGATTGAAATGCACGTCTGACCTCTCCCCAGGCTCTCTTCGATGCACCCTACTCCCTTTCGGCTTGGATGGGAAAACTGCCTGGCATAAACCTGCCGACCGGCAATCTTTTCCTCGCTTACTGTGACGGAATAGACAATGGCCGTTCGCTTTCTCGATATTCCCGGAGCTTGTTCCGCAACGTGCGGATGCTGATGCCCAATTCTTTCGCGGCATGTGTCCGATTATCCTTCACACGTGCCAGTGTCTTAAAAATCAACTCCCGCTCCATCTCCCACAATGATCCATTGGTCGGTTGTTGAGAACGAAGCGGCAACCCCAATGGTTCGCTAGGCATTTCCGAAGGACAATGCTCGGGAAGAATCGGTCCATCTCCCGCCAACAGAACCGCCCGTTCCATCACATTCTCTAATTCCCGCACATTTCCCTTCCATGCCAACCGTTGTAGATGCGCCAGCGCGGATTCCGAGACAGTCGAGGGGGTGAGACCATTCCTCGAGGCCGATTGAGCCACAAAATGTTTGGCGAGCAAAGGGATATCAATCGCGCGTTCTCGAAGCGGCGGAACCGTGATGGGAAAGACGTTCAGACGATAATAGAGATCCTCTCGGAAGCGACCTTGCTCGACGTCACGATACAAGGCCCGATTCGTCGTCGCGACCACTCTGATGTTGACCGGTACCGGATCGCGCCCTCCGATCCGATCCACCTCCCGCTCTTGGAGCACCCGCAGCAATTTGGCTTGAAGGGGAAGATTCATCTCGCTGATTTCATCCAGGAGCAGGGTGCCTGTATGAGCCATTTCGAATTTTCCGATCTTTCTGATCAAGGCGCCGGTGAATGCCCCACGTTCGTGCCCAAACAGTTCACTTTCCAGCAAGCCCTCGGGCAACGCCGCGCAATTGACTGCGATAAACGGGCGGTGCGCTCGCGGGCTCCTGGCATGGATAAACCGAGCCAGAAGCTCTTTCCCGGTACCACTTTCCCCATGAATCAACACGGTGGCCTGGCTCGCGGCGACTCCCTCGATCGTACTCAAGAGTCTGACCATTCCAGGGTCTTGGGTTAAGATAGCTCGGCTTTCTGTCGATTGAGCAAGTGGAACAGCGGGAAGCCCTTCTTCTCGTCCTGCCTTCAGGCTCACGATGGTGCGTTCCAGGAGATCCATCGAAAACGGTTTCAGCAAGTATTCGCTCGCGCCAAGCTTCATGGCTTCCACGGCGGTTTCGATCGTCCCATAGGCCGTCATGAGGACGATCGTGACTTGGGGCGATCGAGACCTGATCTCCTTGATCAAGTCGAGACCGCTCAGCCGTGGCATCCTAAGATCCGTCAACACCAACCAGGGACGAAACCGGACAAGCCGTTCCAAGGCATCGCTCCCATCAATCGCGGCTTGGGCTGAATACCCTAGTCGCTTCACCGTCTCCAGCAACGCCGTTCGCATCGACGGATCATCATCAACGATCAGTACTCGCTCGCTATCCTCGCCATTGTCGAGGAGAGGGCCGTTTTTCTCCCGTTCATTCATGTCGCCAGTCCTCCGTTAACGCCAATCCACGGCCCACAGGCTCTCCGTCACTCAGTTCGTTCTGCACTTTCTCCGACGTCTGATCCTTCCCAGGAGTCACCGTCGTCGAGGGATGCGGAAGGATGATGGCGAAGGTCGAGCCGTGCTTGATCATGCTTTCCACATCGATCCGTCCTTGGTGCGCCTCCACGATTGAATAGACAATGGCAAGTCCAAGACCGGTTCCGTCATCCTTCGTCGTAAAGAACGGGTCAAACATACGTGATCGGAATTCCGGATCAATACCGACACCGCTATCGCTGACTGCCAGTCGAACGGCCGGGATGCCAAGGGTCTGCGGAGATTCTTTGTGCAGACCGATCGTCAAACGACCGCCGTTGGGCATGGCCTGAACAGCATTGACGACTAAATTGACGATGACCTGCTTCAACTGCCCTTCGTGACACCAGAGCAAGGGAATGTCCTTGTCCAGATCCAATCGAACCTCTACCGGCACCTTGGTGATCGCATGGGCAGCTAACTTCATGGAATCATGAATCAAGGGTTCGGCACGATGCCATCCGCTCGCCATACGAGTCGGCCTCGTATACAAGAGAAGATTAGCCAGGAGTCGATCCATCGATTGGACAGCTTGTGAGATCTGCTCAGCGTACCGTTTAGCAGTAGACTCCTTGGGCAGATCCCGTTGAAGCATCGATGAGAACAACTCGACACTCCCCAATGGATTTCTGACTTCGTGTGCGATTCGACCGATGAGCTCACCCATGGCAGCCAATCGATCTTTGCGCTGTAACTGCTCTTCAAGCTGATAGAGGCGCGTGACATCTTGGAGCAGAATGAGATGACTGGACCCTTCGCTGGAGCCATTGCGCAGTGGCACCTGGCTGACTGACATCACGGTCTGCCCGAATCGTTGAGGCCGATCACACACGCTCACCCCTCGCTCCCCGAGGACCTCCGACACCACGCGCTCCCGCAACTCCTGGGCGCCGGTACCGAGCATCGCCTCAGCGGCGTGATTGCAGCGGACAATCATCCCCCGATCATCGACCACCAACACGCCCGTGGACAATGAGTCGAGAATGCCGTTGAGATGCGCTCGCATGGCCTCGTTTTCGCTGAGTTGCCGGCGAAGCGCCTCGTTACTGTGCGCCAACTCAACATCCATCTGCTCAACACGTGCCGTCAATGCGTCATAAGACTGCTGTAACGTTTGTGCTGCTTCGTCAAAACTCTTGAAGGCTGCTTGAAGGAGCGCTCGCTCTTCCAATTTCCCCGTCGCGGCTTTCGTCATAGCCCCTTCACTTTCTGAGATAGGCGGGCCGTTTGCAGACTGAGTTTCAGGGATGCGGCAACGCGGTTGATCATCTGATCGTCGGCGACATCAAGCTCTGCCAGTGCAATGGTGGCTCGATCGTATTGCTTGAGCGCCGTCCAATGCTTGGCCGTTTGCAAGTGTGCCCATTCAGCTTGCTGAGCCGTTGGTTTCTTTTCCAACACCGATCGGTAGGCTGCAACCGCCGACTCATGTCGATTCAACCGAGACAACGTATCCGCGTAGGACAGCAGCGTGGCGACAGACTGTGTCGCGCCGGCTTTGAACGCTTCTTCATACGCCAGTGCGGATTCACCGAGCTTTTCCAATTCACCCAACGTCTTGGCCAGCTGCACATACATGGCGGGGCGCTCGCGATGCGCCGGATGGCGCACAAGCCATGTTCGGCAGAGATGAAGGAGGCTTTGCAGGTCACGCTGTTGTCGTACGGCGCTGATTAGAAGATGCAGGACCTCTCCGTCGTATCGCCCGAGAGGAAATTGAAACCGGTATCGCTCCAGGACTTTCCTGGCCGCCTCGGGATCCTGTTGATCGAGGTAGAGCTTTCCAAGCCCCAGCAAGGCAGGTTCAACCAGTGCCGAATCTTTCTGCACTTTCAAGACTTGCTGAAACAGCCGCACGGCCTCGGCCGTAAACCCTAGACGCTTGTGGGATTCGGCAATCTCCAGCAACACTGGGGACCGCGCGTACCGTTGCTCGGCTATGACGCCATGTCGGTGATACAAACTCACGACCGTCCAATCGTCATGCGATGCAATCGCCGCCTCAATCCATGGTATGAGGAGGGCTGACAACCGCGCTGCGGCTTTTGTGGCCCATAACTCACTTCCCCTTGCAGTGCGAAAGGTCACCTCCTTGTACGTACGGATGGCCTCGTTGAGCTCATTTCTCTTCTCGTACTCTTCCCCGAGGTAAAACAGCGCTTCGCTTCCTGTAGGAGAGTCCGCCTCCCGAAGGGCGATCTCCTCCAGCAGCGCTCGATATGAAGCTGTGGTGTCTATCGGAGCCGTCACGTTGTGAATCATGGCTCCGATGATCGGACTGAGGATATTGCCGTCGTCCGATACACGACTCTGAGTCCGGAGCGTGGCAAGTCGTAGCTTGACCATTGAGTCCAGCTGGCTCTGGGGATAAATCGACGGGATCAAGGCATACACAAACTCAGCCAGGGGTCTCTGCCCGGCACTTCGCAAGGTTTCAGCCACATGCAGCAAAGCTTTTGGCGCATACTCATGGCGTGGATAGAGATTGTAGAAGAGGAGCATCAAGTCTCGCGCGGAGACGTCATGGTGTGCGTGCGCCTCCGTAATGGCATAGCGCTGAAGCGTGACCGGATCGCCTTTGACTAGATGAGGCCAAAGTCGATAGCTCAGATCATAGATGGGCTGTGCATCGGAAAGGCGTTTTTGCCTGAATAACGCATGGGCCAATCCCACCGTGGCACCCTGCAGCAACGAATCACTCTCACTTCGCTTTCTCAGATTTGCAAAGGCGTGCTCAGCATCTCGCCATTTCCCCGTGGCCATCAACGTATAACCGAGCCCTAACAAGGCCCGATTCCCGTCGAACGGAAGATGGAGGGAATGAGCCATGGCTTGCTCGTAAAATGCCTGTGCTTCTTGAAACCACCCTTGCTCAAAGTACAAATCTGCGATCCGCCATTCCGCTCTCCTGGCGTTGGAGGACTGCGGATGGTCGCGCAGAAGCTTCTTGTACTCTTGAATGGCCTCGGATCGGTTCTGCGTTATAGCCTCATCCCGAAGGGATAACTCAACCAAGTATGCTTTCGCCGAGGGAACCAGCGAGCTTTCAGGATGATCGTGCACGATCTTTTCAAAAAAGCGTTGAGCCTCGCCCCACGCTCCTTTCTTGTAGGCGGATCGGCCTTCCTGCCACGCGAGTCCATCAATCCCAGAGGACTGGCCTTCCGCCCTCGGTCCATCGTCGGGCAGCGGTTGCGCAAGCCTTTCAATCCACGCCGGAGCTTGCATGGTAGCCGGACGTTCGACCGGTGGCGTATTCGTGAGGGTGGAGGAAGACGGAGGAGTAGACTCGCCGATCGCCACCGGGACGCATGCCATCCAGACGGCAATCGAACCTATCAATTGAGCATATCGCACGTTACATCGATACACGGCGATAAGGCATCAGCAAGGCTCATGCCCTAGACAGCGTTAAAAAAGTTCAAGGAAATCAGGATACTTTTCAGGAAGGATCGTGTTACGGGATGGATTCCGTCAGGATCGGCGTCGCCTACGTCGTGAGGTCGTCAATCTTTTGACTGGATGCGCGCGGCCAAAGCGGAAGGGTTTCCACCTGTGATCGCGGATCAACCCCCTTGCGCTTCAACTTCTCAACCAATGTCGTTCGATTGAGATGGAGGAGTTGGGCCGCTCGGGAGGTGACCCCGTTGGCCTTCCTCAAGGCCTCCATGATGAGGTGTTTCTCGTACTGCTCGACCTCTCTCGAGAGATGAATGCCATCCTCGCTCAGTCGTATGAATTGTTCTTTCAGCTCGGGGATCATGGACCTCCGACTGATCTTTTGCGGAAGGTCTTCGGAGGCCAGGATTCCTTGCTTCTTCAGGACGACCAGCCGTTCCATCATATTTTCCAGCTCCCGAATGTTTCCCGGCCAATCGTATTCGGTCAGGAGTCGAAGCGCCTCATCGTCAAGACCGACCACCTCGGTGCGCTTGCTCTGATTGAATCGGTTCAGAAAGTGATCGATCAGGAGCGGAATATCGGTACGGCGTTCTCGAAGTGGTGGAATGACAATGGGAATCACATTGAGTCGATAGAACAAATCTTGCCGAAAACGGCGTTCTTCGACCATTGCCTCTAAATCCTGATTCGTCGCCGCAATAATACGTACGTCGACATGAATCGTCCGGTTTCCACCTACCCGTTCAAATTCCCGCTCTTGCAAGACTCGAAGGAGCTTCACTTGCAAGGGGAGACTCATTTCGCCGATTTCATCCAGGAAAATCGTGCCTCCATGAGCGAGTTCAAACCGACCCATACGCGCATGCGTCGCACCGGTGAAGGCACCCTTCTCGTGTCCAAAAAGTTCTGATTCGAGGAGATTTTCAGGGATTGCGCCGCAATTCACCGGCACCAATGGACGGTCTCGCCTCTGGCTATTGAAGTGGAGCATCCGTGCAACCAACTCCTTGCCCGTCCCGCTTTCGCCTTGGATCATGACCGTGCTGTCGCTGTCGGCCACCTTTTGGACGAACTCCAACACCTGTTGCATCGGTTCGCTCACCCCCACCAATTGCTCCAATCGATATTGATCGCGTACTGCTCGTCGCAAGAGATGGTTTTCTTGTCGAAGCCGATGAAATTCTGCGGCCCTCCGAACAACCGCTGCAACGGTTCCGAGGTCAAACGGCTTCGTAATAAAGTCAAACGCGCCGGACTTCATGGCACGGACAGCTGTTTCAATCGTGCCGAATCCGGTCATCACGATAGGGATGATCTTGGCGTCAAGCTTGGAAAGGCGGTCAATGACCTCGAGTCCATCGATATCAGGTAGCTGGAAGTCCGTGATCACAATGTGGACCACGGTCTCTTTGACCGCTTGGACCGCGCCTGCCCCATCCTCTGCCGTGGACACGCTATAGCTTTCTCGCATGAGCGTTTCCTGGAGAATCTCACGCAAGGCAGGATCGTCATCGACAACCAGCACGTGAACTTGGCTCATACTCAATCCATCTCACTCCATTTGGAATACGAACTTATCCGCGGGCTTAGAATAATAATCTGTGGGAAGCAAAGCAAGTCATATCAACTATTTGGGCAAGACCCCAGGAAGCGACCTCAAGCAGTTTCGAGGGCCCACCTCTCAGCAGAACCAGCAACCTCTTAAAATCGGTCTTACAGCATGCCTATGCCGACACGGATCCAAGACCCTAGATGAACCGTTCACGCTGCTCGGAAGATGCCAAACATGGGCCGGGATCGGCTGGTCGGAGGAGCCTGCGGCAAGCTGGACTGGTCTGGTTTCTCGCAAGTCGAGGTTCCCCCCATATGAAGGGAAGGAACTTCTTGTTATCCTGAGATACAGGGCACAGCCTGTGGGTTTTGTTGTCACGTTGAAGAGCCACTCATGCGCCTGGATTGGACGAGCACTCTTCGAGGCCTGCTGGCCATCGGCTTAATGAGTGGACTCGTAGCCTGTGGCAGCTTTGCGAGCTGCTTTAATAGTGGGTTCGCTCCCGTCGCCTGTGGCGGCGGGTATGGCGATCGCCACTTGTCGTCACTGCCGCCCACGGCGAGCTCGGCGGAAGGTCGTTGGACCGGCACCACTTCCACAGGTCGTACCGTCACTGGACTGGTCCTCGAGGACGGTTCATATTGGCTCTTCTATACTGCTAGAGACAATCCCCACGTCCTGGCTGGCCTGATTCAGGGCACGGGCACCTCGCACTCTGGCTCCTTCGGGTCCCCGAACACCAGAGATTTTCATCTGGAAGACGCTAGCATTCGCGCGGGAAGGATGAGTGCCACCTATGTGCCGAAGGAGAGTTTTCACCTGACAATCATCTATTTCAATGGTGAGACAGAACGCGTGAGGAGTACGTACGATGCGAACGCTGAGTCGGCCCAGAACCTGAATCTACTGGCCGGGACCTATACTGGACTCCGTGCAGATAATCACACGGTCACCGTGACGGTGGATGCAGCCGGGACGCTGTCCGGTTATACAGCAGATGGCTGCACCGTGACTGGCACCTTGTCTCCTCGTGCAGAGGGAAATGTGTTTCATGTCAGCGCCACAATCAAAGGCGGCGCCTGTCGCCAAGAAACCGAGACGCTCACCGGTGTGGCCTTCTACGACGCCGCGACCAACCGGCTCTACAGTGCCGCCCTCAACCATACCCGGACCACCAGCTTTCTCTTTCTCGGCACGAAGGAGTAAGCCTCACTCGTTCGACGAGCTTACAGGGACAGGATGTGTCGAACTGCCGTGGGGGCAAAGAAGCCTTGCTCTCGGAGCGTGGCAAACCAAGCCCGGGCAAACTCCTGCAAGTCCTGTTTGAGCAAGGGCAGGACATGGGTGCGTTTGCCAACTTCGTCATACCGATAGACGTCCTGAACGATCCCCAGATAGTCGTTCCGATAGGACACCGGTTCGGCTGCCGCACCGTCGGGCATGTTGTGAAACAGAAACACCAAATCGGGATCACGCATGAGATCGCCGTTCTGTTCACCGTATTGGCACAGCTAGACCAACCGGTGCCCGTCCGGACTCATGCCGATGTCCTCGACCGAAAGTGACATGTAGCTTGGTACCGTGATACGCACCGCACGTGCATGGCCGAGTAATTGAGTCAGATCCGTCGCAAAGGCTTGATACAAGTTCATCATCGTGTTCCTTTCTGTTGGGTGCAGGAAGCCCCCGGCGCGAAGGCCGGAGGCTTCCCGTCACGGTCAGCGACTCGACCGCTCGGCGACCCAGAGTTTCGCCTGTTGGGTGACCGCCACGAGCGCGTCCAGGTCCGCGAGACCGAAGAAGTCGACATTCTTCCAGACGCCATCTCGGTCCTTGTACGAGCGAGCGACGGTCACGTTATACAACGGACCGTTCATGCCCTCATTCATCCAGATGCTGGCTTTGATGCTGCTGCATCGAAGCGTGGTGACCGGCTTGGGTTTCTTGTCTTGAGGTGCCATGGTGTTGTCTCCTTGAGTTAGAGTTGATGTGTTGGCCTCTCACGAGGATGTGGAGGCCACACAGCGACGACAAAGGAGACAGAGAGGACGCCGTCACCTGGCGGGCGCGATGCGGAGGAATGCCCGTGGAAGACGACGCGATCGTTCGCGGCGCGCGGGC
This sequence comes from Nitrospira sp., assembly GCA_029865225.1. Classification (GTDB taxonomy): domain Bacteria; phylum Nitrospirota; class Nitrospiria; order Nitrospirales; family Nitrospiraceae; genus Nitrospira_D. The sequence continues at coordinate 1,764 of JAOUHJ010000007.1, read as the reverse complement.
ATGATCGACGCAGCCCGATGGCGAAAAGCCAGGGCGACGGCCGGATGCGCACAGGCACCGGACCAGAAATCACAAGCTGGCCCCCGCTCATCACCAGCACGGCATCGCAGAGCAGATTCAGCGGACGAGGCGAGACGGTCCTGTGCTCACCGCCGACAAGAGTTCACCCGCTTGTCGAGGTGAAGGATGATCAACGGGTCGGCTTCGAGACAGTCTTGAGTTTGACGCGGTTGTCGGCTAACGGCGACGACGCATCCATCCAGATTGTCGCTGAATGCCTTGGAGGGCCGAACGGGCCTGTGAGACCAATGAGGAATATCCCGTGAAGGGTATTTGACAATTATACCTGTTCAGGCATAATTACACCCTGCCGCGTCAGGAACGGCCGCTCGAATGGATTGGGAGTAGCTATAAAGATTTGATGGCGTTACCAGCTGACGTTCGGCGATTCTTCGGGTACGCGTTATCGCTGGCGCAGGCTGGTGATCAACATGATGATGCGAAGGTGCTCAAGGGATTGGGCAGCGCCGGTGTGCTTGAAGTGGTCGAAGACGACAGGAGCGGCACCTATCGAGCGGTGTATACCGTGAAGTTCAAGGAGGCGGTCTTCGTCCTCCATTGTTTCCAATAAAAGAGTAAGCATGGCATCGCCACGCCGAAAGAGGATCTCGCCATCATCCGCGCCAGGCTGAAAGTGGCTGAGGCGCTCGCCAAGGAGCGACGACATGAAAAAACGAGTCATTGAAGGAATCGAGGTCTATCGCGGGTCTGGTAATGTCTTCGCAGACTTGGATCTGTCAGATGCCGAGACGCTCAAAATCAAGGCCGGGCTGGTGATCGAGATCCGGAGAGCGATTCGCCAACAAGGACTGACGCAGCAAGCCGCGGCCGCACGGATGGGGCTCACACAACCGAAGGTCTCCAGCATGATGCGTGGGGACTTCTCCAATGTGTCCGAACGCAAGCTGATGGAGTGCCTGAATCGGCTCGGCTACGATATTGAAATCAAAGTTCGGCCAGCCTCCGCTCGCATCGGACATCTGATGCTCGCGCTGCCGTGATCACGGAGCGTTGTCTTGCAAAGGTCATCACTCTCCTAGAGAAGAAGCGGACGTTCCCTGTCATTTCTGAGAGGGGGAACTCTCCCCTCCTCTCATATCTTCACGGACACTGACGATTCAGTGCATCACAACCCCGAAGGGCAGGCTGCGGCCTGTCGGAACGACAGATACCAATCACGGAATGCGGCCTCGATGCTGCCATGCCACAGGCGTTGCTTTACATCGTACAGGAGGAGTTGCAGCATGACGCTACGCTCGCCGTTCCTTGCCCTGGTGATGGCGTCCCTCACTCTGCCCTCAATCTCTCTCGAAGAGCCGAGCCGACCATGACGGTCTCAAACATCGGACTCGCACACCGACTACTTCTCAACATTGTGTTGCGCCCATCACCCAGGCGGGGGCGCAATAGACCTTCCGAATCTGTGGCTACGAACGGCTGCAAGCGTGACACCGTCCGCGGTGGCGCGGTTGCCACGGGTGTGCCACACCCTCCATGATCGACGGCTCTTGTCTCGGCACGGTCGGGCCGCGTTGCGCGGGACGACGGTGCCTGACGCCACGCGGCACGGCGTCTCCGGACGCGGTGCCTCAGCTGAATGGAAACCGAGGCTCCTCACCCAACAGAGACTGTTGCCTTACGAATAGACCTCATCCCAGAGGTTCTTGAGGAACTCCTGGAGGGGGAGAACCGTGACCTCACCAA
>JAOUHJ010000069.1 GCA_029865225.1 Nitrospira sp. | reverse complement strand
CGAACCCAATTACTGTATGGGTACTCACGGCGTATTCACTCCTTTGCAAAAAGGTTGATGACCCGAAGAATCATCAAGAATACGCCACCCTCTTTATCCCCTCATACACAAGTTTCGAGTATAACTCCCGGACAATCAGCCGTGTAACACGGTTAGACCATGCCAATGGCTAGCTCAAATCAAGGACATCTATCATATCGTACAAGCCTGGTGGTTGGCGGACGATCCATTCCGCAGCACGGATGGCACCTCGTGCGAAGGTATCACGGCTACTCGCACGGTGGGTCACTTCGATCCGCTCTCCCATACCGCCAAACAGAATGGTGTGGTCGCCGACGATATCGCCAGCTCGAATGGTTTGGATACCAATCTCTCCTTTGACCCGCTCACCGATCATCCCTTTACGAGCGAAGATACCAACCTGGCTTAAGTCGCGGTTGACAGAGCGGGCAAGAACGTCGGCTATGTGAAGAGCTGTGCCGCTTGGTGCATCCTTCTTCAACCGGTGGTGCGCTTCGATCACCTCGATATCGTAATCCTCCCCAAGAGTACGCGCCATTTCGCCAATGACCTTACAGATCAGGTTAATCCCAACGCTCATATTTGGAGAAAACACACACGGAATCTGGTGGGCCAACGATTTGAGTTCCTCCAACTGAACAGTCGAAAAGCCGGTTGTTCCAACCACGATCGCCCGTTGGTGGCGAACGGCTGTTCGCATATGTTCCAGTGTGGGTTCTGGTGCAGAGAAGTCGATCAGGACCTCCCCCTGTTCCATCAATGACGAGAGGTTATCGGTGATTGAAACGCCCGCCTGCCCTGATCCGGCCAATTCTCCTGCGTCCTTCCCTAAGGACAAATGGCCCGTACCCTCCAAGGCTCCAGCCAGCATTAGCGTGGGAGAATCCTTGATCAGGGAGACCAAACGGCATCCCATTCGTCCGGCTGCTCCCGCAACAATGGTCTTGGTCATGGTGTCCTATACCCTAGTATGTGAGGTTATATCAGCGCCGCTTCTTTTAGGACGCCAATCAGTTTTTCGCGTGTGTCCTGTCCCATAGGACAGAGCGGTAACCGCAATTCTGGATCGATCCTGCCCATGAGTCCCAATGCTTCCTTAACCGGGATGGGATTGGTTTCATAGAACAGTGCCGCAAAAAGCGGGGATAGCTTGAAATGAAGACGGCGAGCTTCCTCAACCCGCCCCTCCGCAAAGGCCTTAACCAGACCGGCCATTTCGGCAGGCATGATGTTCGCCGTCACGGTAATCACGCCCTTCCCTCCCACCGCCATCATTGGTAAGGTGAGAGAATCATCCCCCGCAAGTACCGTAAGACGGTCACCGCACATCTGCACAATGTCTGAAGCCTGTTGGACAGATCCGCTTCCCTCTTTGACCCCGATAATCGTCTGAATCGCAGAAAGCCGAGCAATCGTTGCCGGAAGCATGTTCACGCCGGTCCGACCAGGAATGTTGTAGAGGACTAGGGGCAAGTCAACTGCCTCTGCGATTGCCTTGTAATGGCGATACAGACCTTCCTGGGTGGGCTTATTGTAATAGGGGGTAATCAGCAAGGCCCCATCGACTCCCGCCTGCTTCGCGTGTCGCGTGAGGGTGATAGCCTCGTCGGTGCTGTTTGAACCAGTGCCTGCGATGACCGGTACCCTGCGGCGGACGACCTCAACCGTCAGCTCAATGACCCGGTTGTGCTCGTCGTGAGAAAGTGTGGCGGATTCACCCGTTGTCCCGCAGGGAACAATGCCGCTAGTGCCTTTGGCAATCTGCCATTCGATCAGTTCGGCTAACGCCCGTTCATCGACTTTCCCTTTTCTGAACGGGGTAACAATGGCAACAAGGGATCCAGCAAACATGGTTACTCCATAGTACTCAGGAACGAAGGAATCTGCTCGCCATGTATAAGGTCCTCGTACCGCTCTCGCTCACGAATAACGTGGAACTCCCCATCTCGTACCAACACCTCCGGAACCCGAGGCCGGGAATTGTAATTTGATGCCATGACGAAGCCATAGGCTCCGGCGCTCATCACCGCCAGCAACTCCCCGGCCTTAACAACCGGTAGGGACCGATCTTTGGCTAGAAAATCTCCCGATTCACAGACCGGGCCTACAATATCCACGGTTTGTTTAGGCCGTCGACCGGCTTCCTCGTTCACGGGGCGAACATCATGGTAGGCCTCGTAGAGACTTGGCCGAATGAGATCATTCATGGCGGCGTCGACGATGACAAAACTCTTTGTCTCTCCCTCCTTCAGATACATAGCCTTTGTGACGAGGATACCGGCATTCCCGACGATCACGCGACCAGGCTCCATGACGAGGGTTATCTTCAATCCCTGTACGAGCGGTAAGATTGCATTGGATAAATCTTGTGGTAACGGTGGCTTTTCATCCGAATAGGTGATGCCAAGCCCGCCTCCGATATTCAGGTAACGGATGTTCAGACCTCTTTCTTGTAAGGTCTCGATGAGTGACACGACTTTCTTCAAGGCGGCTATAAAGGGAGCCACATCAGTGAGCTGAGATCCGATATGGGCATGGACACCCACCACGTCGATATGGCTCATCGAAGCGGCGAGAACAAAGTCTTCCACCGCTCGATCTGCCGCAATTCCGAACTTGCTCTTTTTAAGACCGGTAGAGATATAGGGATGTGTTTTGGGGTCAATGTCCGGGTTGATCCGAAGCGCGACGCGAGCCTTTTTACCGACTTCGGCGGCGACCTGGTTGATCGCGTGCAGCTCGGCCGACGATTCGGCGTTAAACATCAGGATGTCGGCGTTCAGTGCATCACGAATTTCACCTGGAGTCTTGCCGACCCCCGCGAACACGATTTTTGAGGCGGGGACACCGGCCTTCAACGCTCGGTACAACTCTCCCCCCGACACAATATCCACGCCGCTGCCTTCTCTGGCCATGAGTCGAAGAATCGCAAGATTGGAGTTCGCCTTCATAGCAAAGGCGATGATATGTGGAATGTTCTTGAACGCGCTGTCGTACGCATGGAAATGGCGGATCAGCGTCTCATGGCTATAGATGTAGCAGGGGGTGCCAAGTTCCTTAGCGATTCTGCTGACTGGCACCTTCTCACAGTACAACTCGCCGTGGTGGTATTGGAAACTATGCATGGTGCCGTTCCTCAATAAGAAGTAAATCGATTAACCAAATTACGTTCATCGGGTTCCGACCGGGTGTGAAGGTGGAAGATCGAAGTCGTGCTCCTCTAACGACGGGTCAGCACCCATTGGTTTTCCCGCTTCACGCTCTGCTTCGAGTGCATGCTGCCGCTTCTGCTTCTCGACGGTCACCGCGACACCCACATGTTCTGGGGCCACCGGAGATCCCACCGCCCCGCAAGAGAGCGTCAGACCGGCCGATACAATGATGACGAGAGGTTTCATGATAAGAGTTGTTCAAGCTCCTTGATCCGTTGTTCGACTCGGGCTTTGGCTGTTCCGCCGATCTGTCCCTTATGATCGATCGCCGCTGCAGCGGTCAGTCGAGCGAACACGCTCTTGTCTATTCGGTCACAGAATCCCCGCATCTCCTCTAATGACAACTCGGCTACCTCACGTCCCTGATCCAGGGCGGTGCGGACGATGCGCCCTGTGATGCCATGGGCCTCACGAAAAGATATGCCACGCAGGACCAAGTAGTCGGCCAGTTCCGTCGCAAGCAGACCTCCTCCCTGCAGCGCCCGCTCGAGTACCTCTCGGTTGACGTTGAGCCGGCGCATCAGCGCGGTCATGACTTCGACGGAGGATTGCACCGTGTCGAGGGCATCAAACAACGCCGGTTTGTCTTCCTGCAAGTCTCGATTATAACTTAACGGCAGGGCTTTCAGCGTCGTCAGCAAACTGAACAAGTGGCCATATACCCGTCCGGTTTTTCCTCGAACCAGTTCCGGGACATCCGGGTTCTTTTTCTGCGGCATCATACTGCTACCGGTGCAGAAGGCGTCAGGGAGGTCAATGAACTGAAATTCCTGCGAGGCCCATACGATCAACTCTTCACTGAGTCGTGAGAGATGCATCATCACAATGGAAAGCGCCGAGGCCGCTTCGATCATGAAGTCTCGGTCAGAGACAGCGTCCATGCTGTTTGCGGTAACAGTAGGGAAGTTCAATAAAGTCGCCGTGTACTGTCGATTCACAGGATAGTTCGTTCCGGCCAAGGCACCGGAACCCAGCGGCATGACATTGAGTCGACCTTTGGCGTCACGCAGTCGACCTTTGTCACGCTCGAACATTTCCACGTAGGCCAACAAATGGTGGGCGAACAGCACCGGTTGTGCTCGTTGAAGGTGAGTATACCCCGGCATGATGATGTCGAGGTTTGCGCCGGCTTTCATCACCAACGCTCGCTGCAGATCGATCAGTTGCTCATGTAGCTGGTCCAGCTGCCTGCGCAAGTACAGCCGAATGTCCAATGCAACTTGATCGTTTCGACTGCGCCCGGTGTGCAGCTTTCCGCCTAAAGGGCCGATGACCTCGGTCAATCGTCGTTCGATTGCCATATGAATGTCTTCATCGTGAGGCAGGAAGGAAAATTGTCCGCGATCCAGTTCTTGTTTCACCGATTCCAGACCACGGATGATCTTACGTGTCTCTGAGGCTGAAAGCACGCGCGCCTTCTCAAGCGTCTTGCAATGGGCAATGCTTCCAGCAATATCATCAGCATAGAGCCTGAAGTCGACCGTCACCGATCTGGTAAAGGCTTCCACCAATTGATTGGTCTTTTCACGGAAACGACCATCCCAAGCCTTGCCTCCCCCAGCAGCATTTGGACGGCGCCTACCTTTGGTCATCGACGAGATGCCTTCTTTCTTTGGGCACGGATCTTGAGTCGCAATGCGTTCAAGCGGATAAAGCCTTCCGCATCTTTCTGGTTATAGACGTCGTCTTCCTCGAAGGTCGCGATATCGAGTCGATAGAGTGACTGTTCCGACTTACGGCCCGCCAATGTGCAACTCCCCTTGTAGAGCTTCACACGCGCGGTGCCGTTCACGTCGTTCTGGGCCTGATCGATTGCCGCTTGTATCATTTCTCGCTCTGGGCTGAACCAATAGCCGTTATAAATCAGGTCGGCAAACCGAGGAATCAGACTATCCCGGAAGTGGAGGACTTCACGATCCATAGTCAAGGATTCAAGCCCCCGATGGGCGACATGCAGAATGGTCCCTCCCGGTGTTTCATACACCCCTCGCGATTTCATTCCGACATAACGATTTTCTACCAGGTCGACCCGCCCGATGCCGTGCGCACCTCCCAGTCTGTTGAGATGGGCGAGCAGTGTCGCAGGGCTCATCTTCTTCCCATCGACCGCGATGGGATTGCCTCCTTGATATTCGATCTCGACTTCACGCGGTTTATCCGGTGCCTTCTCAGGAGAAACGGTCAGTTGGAATATTTCATCGGGCGGAGATTTCCAAGGATCCTCAAGAATGCCGCCCTCATAGCTGATGTGAAACAGATTCGGATCGGTGCTGTAGGGTTTGGCCTTGGTCGCGGTCACAGGAATCTCATGACGTTCAGCATACTCGATCAGTTCCCGCCGCGAACGCATGGTCCATTCTCGCCATGGCGCAATGATCTTCAGGTTTGGCGCGAGTGCCATATAGGTGAGTTCGAAACGAACCTGATCATTGCCTTTCCCCGTTGCTCCGTGCGAAACCGCTTCCGCTCCTTCTTTCAGCGCAATCTCGGCTTGTCGGCGGGCGATCAAGGGGCGAGCGATCGAGGTTCCCAATAGGTAGCAGCCTTCATACATCGCATTGCCACGCAGCATCGGGAAGACATAGTCCTTGACGAAGGTCTCTCGAAGATCTTCGACATAGACCTTCTTGACACCGAGAGATTGAGCCTTAGTCTTGATAGCCTTCAGATCCTCTCCTTGGCCGAGATCGGCGCAAAACGCGATGATCTCGGCTTGATACGTCTCTTGCAGCCACTTCAGTATGACAGAGGTGTCCAATCCGCCGGAATACGCGAGCACGATTTTCTTGATGGGTTTTGGTTTCATTTCGTAATGCCTACCGTGCACCTTTCTTTCGGCTGAGTAAATGGCTCAAGATGGCCTTCTGCATATGGAGCCGATTTTCAGCCTGGTCAATGATCACCGACTGCGGGCCATCCAACACATCCGCCATAATCTCTTCCCCACGATGGGCCGGCAAACAATGCATCACGATGGCATCGGGCTTTGCTCGTTGCAGGAGTCGCGTATTCAACTGATAGGGGGTCAAGGTCCGTAATCGTCTGGTTTGTTCTCGCTCGCGACCCATACTAATCCAGACGTCCGTGTACACGACATCTGCATCCTTGACCGCCAGCTGGGGGTTTTCCACCACCTCGATAGAGGTACCGGTGGCTTGTGCGTCCATTCTGGCACGATCGATCACCCGCTGATCAGGCTGATAACCGGATGGGCATCCAATGACCACGCGCATCCCCATCTTCGCACCTGCTTCGATAAGCGAATTGGCGACGTTATTCCCGTCACCGATGTACGCCAAGTTGATGCCCTTCAGCCGACCTTTCATTTCCTGAATCGTCAATAAATCAGATAAGGCCTGACAGGGGTGGCTATGGTCGGTCAACCCGTTAATGACCGGCATGGTGGCTTCTCGCGCCCACTCTTCCACGATCGAATGGTCATAGGTTCGAATGACGATGCCGTCCAGGTAACGGGAGAGGACCCGCGCAGTGTCTGCGACCGTCTCCCCGCGGGACAGTTGGATATCGCCCATGGGAAGCACCAGCGCATGGCCGCCCAATTGATTCATCCCCGCTTCAAAGGACACGCGGGTCCTCGTCGAGGGCTTTTGGAACAGAAGCCCCAAGGTTTTGCCAACGAGTAACCGATGTGGTGTGCCCTGGCGCTGCTTCTTCTTGAGCGAGGCCGCTAACTGCAGCAAGTCTAGAATCTGCTTGCGCGGTATCGTGGCGACGTCAAGGAGATCCTTGGCGTGACGTGCGGTCCCAACTCTATGGGGCACTGGTTGAGCCATCAGTGATGCGAGTCTTTCCCGGCTGTCTGGCGCTGATTTAGCAGCGTACTCAATAGCTCAAGGAGTTTATCGATCTCCTGCTGCGAGATGATCAAGGGCGGGACGAAGCGCAACACGCGTTCGGTTGCAGCGTTGATCAATATCCCACGGGCCAGCGCATCTGCGACTAACGTTTTGGCGTCGGCGTCTACCTCCATGCCTTGCAAGAGGCCAAGCCCCCGGATGTCCGTGACGATGCGATAGCGGTCCTTGCAGTCGGTGAGACCCTTAGCCAAGTATTCTCCCATGCGCTTTGCATGGTCCAGAACGCGCCCTTCGAGGAGTACCCGGCAGACAGCCAGCGCTGCAGCACAGGCGAGGGGGTTACCGCCGAAAGTCGACGCATGGGCACCTGGGGTAAAGGCTGAGGCGACTGACTCGGTCGCGAGGCAGGCCCCGATCGGGACTCCACCGGCCAGCCCCTTGGCCAGGGTCATGATGTCCGGCTTCACCCCTAGCTGCTCGTAGGCGAAGAACGTGCCGGTTCTTCCGATACCGGTTTGGATTTCATCGAAAATCAGGAGGATGTCTTTCTGCGTGCAGAATTCCCGTAGGCGTCTCAGGTAATCACGGTCGGCGACGTACACGCCGCCTTCCGCCTGAATGGGCTCGAGCATGATGGCGGCGGTCTGGTCGTTGACCATGGCTTCAAGCGCGCTGAAATCATTGAACGGCGCGTAGGTAAAACCGGGCATCAAGGGCTCAAAGCCTTTTTGAACTTTGTCCTGGCCTGTGGCCGTGAGCATGCCCAAGGTACGGCCATGAAACGAGTTCTTCATCGTAATCACTTCGAACCGATTGGCGCCATGTCGCTCGTGCCCATAGCGGCGTGCGAGCTTAATCGCCGCTTCATTCGCTTCGGCGCCGCTGTTGCAGAAGAACACGCGGTCGGCAAACGAATGGTCGACCAGGAGACGCGCGAGCCTCACCTGTGGTTCGGTGTAATAGAGGTTCGAGGTGTGAATCAGCTGTGCGGCCTGGCGTTGAATGGCTTGCACAAGGTCGGGATGACCATGACCCAACACATTGACAGCGATCCCACCGACAAAATCGATGTACTCTCGTCCCTCCAGATCGTAGACCTTGGCGCCCCGTCCTCGGGCGATGGAGATCGGCTGCCGACTATATGTCTGCATCAAGTATGTAGCGGCATCGTCTTTCAATTCTTCAGTCGGCATGATGACAGATCCTCTCAGAAAGGTAGGAAAACTAGCACAGGGTCAAGGACAAGAGCAATAAGTGGAGGCTCGAGAAAGCTTGTTTTGGAGAATGTTGATGCTCTAAGTTTGTAGGCCTTCTCCTTCCTAATAGGAGGACCAAGAGATAGACCCAACAGTCCACTCTCAAGTATGGTAAGGTGAATTTTTATGACGGCCTGTAGCCAATGCCACCAACAGAACCCTGACGACGCCAACTTTTGTCATCAGTGCGGAACTAAATTGGCTGAAGAAGCCAGAGCGACCGCCGAGCCTGCGACAGAAGTGCGTGCCACTCGACCGGCTGAAGATGCGGAAACGCTGTGGCGCCAATTCATCGGCCCCAATGCCGACCACTATTTGACTGTGTTTAGGAAATTCTCGGCGAATGGCCAACCACGATTCGCCCTCTCCTGGAACTGGCCGGCGTTTCTCTACATTTCGTTCCTCTGGTTCCTGTACCGGAAGATGTATCTCCACGCGTTCGTCTATGCCGTCGGACCGATGGTTTCCACATACTTTACGGGAGATTTTTCAGCCGGTATCGTCTGGAGCGTCATGGCTGGAGCCACAGGCAACTATCTCTATTATTGGCATTGCCGGGAGCATATCGCCGAAATCAAGAAGGCAGGGGGCGTGGATCAAGCCGGACAAGCAGCAGCGCTGAAAGAAGCGGGTGGAGTACAACCCTATGTCATTTGGGTCGGGGTCTTCTTTTACATCATCTTCTTGGCTACGCTGACGAAGATGGTTCAAGAGGGCCCCCCCGATCTCGATCGGCCAGTCGAGGAAATCGGCCGGAGTCGGGGCGCCAGTGTGATGTGAGTCAGTTACTTTCTTTTCTTGGTCCAGATCGGATCTTGCTGTCCGAGTGAGGAGATTGAACGATGGCTCGGTTGGTCTTGCTTCGTCATGGTGAGTCGCAGTGGAACTTGGAAAATCGCTTCACGGGGTGGGTGGATGTCCCTCTCTCTCCGAAAGGTATCGAGGAGGCCAGGCAAGCCGGTGAAAAACTTCGTGGATTTACGTTTGATCGGGCTTTCACGTCGGTGCTGAGTCGTGCAAACGAGACGTTGCGAATCGTCTTGGAGACCCTTGGCCAATCGGCGATTCCCATTGAAAAAGACAAGGCCTTGAACGAACGGATGTACGGCGAGCTTCAAGGGTTGAATAAGGCCGAAACGGCAAAGAAGTATGGTGATGCGCAGGTGAAAATTTGGCGGAGAAGCTATGATGTGAAGCCGCCTAGTGGGGAAAGTCTCAAAGACACGGCTGAGCGCGCGTTGCCCTATTACGAGAAGATGATCAAACCCTACCTGTTAAAAGGAGAAACCATCATCATTGCAGCGCATGGCAACAGCCTCCGTGCCTTGGTGATGGAGTTGGACCAGTTGTCGAAAGAAGAGGTCTTGGAGCTGAATATTCCCACCGGGGCGCCGCTCCTTTACGAATTCGACGAGAGCGGGAAGGTCCTGTCGCACCGGTACCTGTGAGTCTGAACTCTGTCTACGTGTTGCTTGATCGCTAGAAGGCCTCGTCGAGCAACCTCCCATACTCCGAAGCCGGAGCGTAATCGATAAGCAGCACCAAGAGGTTCGGCCGATCCTCTGGGGAAATGAAGCCCTGATCTTCGATGAGAGAGGCGGTTTCTGCGCAAATACCGGCGTGACTAATTCTTTCCTGATCAACGAGACGGGCGTAGTGCTCTCGTCGTTCATTCAGCTCGGGTTGATACGTGTCCCAGGTGCCTGGCCCGAACGGCCGTGATTCCCACCAGACCTTCCGGATGGATTCGAATAATTGCTCCGTGATGGCCGCCCGATATTTGGTCGGGATATGCGCATCGACCGCGGCTAGGATCCAGTAGAGATTCAGTGACAGAATCTCACGCGCGATGTATTGGGCGCTGGAGTCCGATGTCTCAATGCCGTACTCCTCGAGCTGTGATGCGGTAACGGGTTTCGGCATGGTTTTGAACAGCGCATCGGCGGCTTCTGCGGGGGTCATACGATCGCTTCTCCTGGTTTACTCGAAATAGCTAACCATGACATACGCTCCGGCATTGACATAGATGAGAATTGAGGCCAAGCTGCAGGGTCCGACGAGAGAGACCTGACCAGGTCGGCCAATTTCACCGCCGACCCAGTCAGGCACGTATGACTTACCGGTTGATAATCTTTTGAACCGCCTTCTTTTGCTGACCGGGCTTGTTCACCACATGCTCTACCTTCTTGCCCTTACCCGGAGTAGCAGGCCAGGGGGTGACGATGATCTCAACCCGTCGGTTCTTGCTCCGGCCTTCTGCGGTCTTGTTGCTGGCAATGGGCTTGGTGGCGGCATACCCGACGGTCTTGATCCGGTCGGCACCCAACCCACTGTCGATCAGGGTTTGGCTGGCATGCTGGGCCCGTGCCCGAGAGAGTTCGAGATTGTCGCGGTAGGGTCTCCGGTTGTCGCTCCGGACCGGGATGCTGTCCGTGTGTCCGGCGACTTCGATACGCTGGTTGCGGAACTGTTGTAGGGCGGCACCGATTCGCCCAAGCAATGAGGTTCCCGTCGCGGTCATGGTGGCGTCCCCTTGCGCAAACACTTCACCGGAGGCCAAGGCGAGGGTCAGTTTGTTCCCTCGTTGCCGGAGCGCCACACTGCCTCGCTTAAGCTCGTCCCGAAGGGCGCTCGCCAGATTTTCGCTGACTTTGCCGAGGTCGACTGGTCCAGCTTGGCCAGCCTCGGCGTTTTTGTTGGAGGCTGCCTGGTCGCCATCCTTCGGCAAGCTCCGTCCGAGGCTCGCCAGCAATTGCTTCGCCTGTGTGAGCTGGGTGTTCCGTTCGATCAGTTCCCGGTCCAAATCCGCCAGGGTATGGGTCATCTTGTCGAGATTGGACTTGGTCGCCTGAAGCTCTTGCTCTTTTGTTGCGAGCTGTTGCGTAGCGTCATCGAGCTGTTCATTGGCGACGATAACCTCTCGTTCTCTGTCGATCACTTGCTGTTTGGCCTGTTCGAGATTGCTTTTCGTCCGATTCAAATCTTGTGACATTTGTTGGTGCGTGTCACGCTGTGCGCAGATTCCGGAGAGTTCCTGTTCCTTTTGAGTGAGTTGTGCTTCCAACGTGTCCGCGCGGGTTTTTTCGATCGTTACCTGACTCGCTGTGGCTGCGGTCTTGTCCCGTAGATCGGCCAATTCCTGCTCCTTCGCCGCGAGTTGTTCTTGGAGTTGAGCCAACCGTTCCCGCTCCCGTTCCGCTTCCAAGAGTGGGCCCTGGGGACCATCGACAGTGAGAGAGGTAGAAGTCACAGGGGCAGTCGAGGAAGAGGGATGGGCATCAGCGCTGTCATCGTCATGGACCAGATAGAGGTGCGAGCCATCGAAGTTGCTCGGTTGAGCCTGCTGAGCACCGGGCGGAGTCCGGAGCCCGGCAGCCAAGCTCGATTCCTGTCCATTCACCGTAAAGGTGAAGAGAAACGCAAAGGCGACGAACTTCATGATCATGTCTCACCTCCTTACTGGATGATTAGGTGACAGCGACTCCCTGATCGCCTCAAGAAAGGGAACAGTCGAATGTCGGGGAACGAATGTTCATAAGTGTGCTCACATTCAGAGCGGAATACGAATGGGCACTCAGGACCTATCGTATACGCCGTCTGTAAAAACGATGCAACTAAGGATTATCAGGGCGATTGTGACTCCAGCTAGCCGGAGGGAAGGGTGTTTTGGCTCAGCCCCTAAGCGCTGTCCGGCTGCTGGACCGGCATCTTGAAAGACCCACCTCCAGGCTCCCAGGAGCAACTGGCGAAGCCGTAGAAATCACGTCGCCAACTGAGGAACCAGGGATATTTGTGTGCCGAACTAGGTGTATTCCTAGCTTGACCTCCAACGTGCCACTGCTAGGGTGCGGGCGGCACTGGGGGCTCACCCGATAGCTCGGATATGGCCCATCGGAATCAGGCGCATGAGGCCTAGTTTTTTGAGGCGGAGTTACGTTATCCCGCGTGTGCGACGGGAATCCTTCTCTCAGGGAGGAGTAGAGTAGTGACCAACACCCTCATGGTGCCGGTACATTTGGACGCGCTGTTTTTAGCACAGTCTGAGGCAGCGGCGGAGCCAACTGCGGATTTTCGTGGCCTGCCCTACTACGATAGTCGCGAAGGGCGGGACGTCAATAGCGACACCCCATGGATCGGCGACTCCATCGTCACTCCGCCGTTCGAGAACAGCAACATGACCTTGCAGGCGGGCGTGCATCTGCACTGGTCGCTTCCCGACGGGCTGTGTCGTGGCAAAGTCGCGGAGGGCGAGATCGAGATGCCGGCCGTCCCCAATCGCTGGCTGATCCGGCGCCGTGTGCACGGGAAAAAGGCTGAGTGCTTTATTGTCGAGAGCGACTACCTTTGGCCGCCGACGGACCTAGCGCCCGCGGTCAACATCTTATATGAGTGCTCGGGCCAGGAGGGGAGGCCCTTTCGGTTCCTGGGACGCAAGATCACCTGGGATGAATGGAGAAATCAAAACGCTGAGCACGAGTATCTGGAGAAACTCACGGCCATCGGGCACGGCGAGCCGACCTTCGCGGCCTTTTATCCCAATTGCATGACCGTCTTCGGGTTCCACGACCCAGACCTTCCGAAGGACTGGAGGACCGCTCAATACGATCTGATCGGTTGGTATGGGGGAAATACGTCGAGTCACGAACTCGTATGGGACTCCGACGACGAAGTTCCCGGTTCGATGATCGAACCCTTGCGACGCTGGCGCGTCGAAAGCAACGACGAGCCGAAACAGCTCCTGTGCTACGCAAGCATCAAACTGACCAAGGACGACAGCCCCTCAGCGGGTGCAACCCCTGGGGAATTCAAGGTCGCGCTTGGAAACACCGTGACGGAGGCACTTACCGCGCTCCTCGCCAATGAGGTGGCGGAAGAGTTCAAGAATCCGGATCTTGCGGAAACCATCGAAGAGCAACTCGAAGCCCTGCACATCGAAGGCCAACTGGCATCCGAATCACAGGATCTCGGACTCCGGCTACGCCGCTACCGGCACCAGAAATCCTTCGCCCCGGTACCGGGGAGTGAGCGCTGGACCGTGCACGCCAGTAATCCGGAGGCGAGTCGCCTTCCCGAGGACGTCCTGGTGGCGTTACGCGAACTGAACGAGACACAGGCCCGACACGGGCGGCGGCAGCACGAACTCGAGCAGGCTCGCAGGCAACTGTATGGAGATTGGTGCAATTACATGCGGTGCGTCTACCGCCCACCCGACGGCGGCAGAGGGGAGTTTCTGGACATTGACGAGGTCGTTGCCTACATCAAGACCCGCTCCCTCGACAAGGTCGAGCGATTGAAGGGAATCGTGGAGGTGACCGAGCGGCAGCTCGGGGAGGCCGAAAGTACGCTTGAAGACAAGCTCAACGAGCTCAACCGCGCCGAGGAGACCAAGCCAGCGAGTGACCCGGCGACTCGTGAGCACCCGACGCAGTACATGCCGCGGAGGGTACCGGGAGCGCGCTATTGGGAGCCGACCGATCCTGTCGTGTTGATCACTGGAGGGAACGTTCGAGTCAGCGAACGTCACGGCCGCGATGGCCGGCACTCCGCTGACGGGGTTCTGCTATGCGAAACGCTTGAGATCAGCGGGTCAGAGCCTGACGCCGAGATCCGCAAGAAAGAGACGCGGGACGCGATCCTAAAGTGGGTCGAAGCACATTGGGGAAAAAATCCGCCCGCCACCGATGGGAGATCGAACAGCTGCATCGGCTTCTAGGAGGTCAACGTCAAGCAGCGACCCTGGAACCCGCTCTTCCTCGACTGGGGCATCGACATGCACCGGGCAGAATCGCGCGGGCCCGATGCAGCGGGTAGCTATAACCCTGACGTCATCAAGGACAACTACCGCCTCGGTGCGCGGAGCCCCGATCTGCAGCCCGAGAACCTTTATACGCATGACGACCCGGACCGCTTCTCGGGCCGTTGCATGCTGGGTTCCACCGTGTCTCTCGTCTTGAAAGAGCGGATCGAGGAAGTTCTGCAGCGGCGCCTCCTGGAAGGCAAGCCCGAGTCCTGGGCCAACACCGATTCCAAGGATCCGGACGAGGTTCGCTATTTCGAGAAAGTGAAGGACTGGTACACGGATGCGGGAAAACCCAGCAATCTGCCCACGACGCCTGCGAGGCTGAATGCCTTGCTGACCTGGTACAAGCGTCGTCCCCTGCGAAAAGGGAAGAGCGGGGAGAGCCCGGCTATTATTGGCAACGCCGAGCCGGGCGTTCAGGTCCGAGATCCGCTTTACCGCACGCTCCTGGCATACCAGAAGCTGTTTGACCATGCGGGCGCGGAGGGCGCAGGTGAGAAATTCCGCATGCGCCCGTTTCTGGCCCAAGGGCTCAGCGGGTTCAACGAGGAACTCATCCAGTGGAAGCTCAGCCTGACGCTGCCGATCGACGAACCGATCGGCCTGACGCCATATCGCGAATTCACCGAACGCGTCGCTGACGCAGTTCACGACGTCACCGCGTGGGCAACCGAGCCCACGAACAACTTCTCCCCGATCCGCTCAGGGGCGTTGAAGCTGGACAGGCTCCGGCTGCTGGACAGTTTCGGGCAGGTCGCCGAGGTCCCCTGCGACGAACAAGTGATCGTGCCCGCGCCCTACCGGGCGCCGGGGCGGCCCGGAGTCGCCTTCCTCCCACCACGGTTGGCGCAGCCTGCGCGCGTCACCTTTCGCTGGCTAGATGCGCACCCGGACGAGGAAGGCGAGATGGTCGAGGAAGCGGCTCGCTCCCCGATCTGCGGTTGGCTGTTGCCGGAAAAGCTCAGTGGTCGTTTGCTGGTGTTCGATGGGGATGGACAGCCCCTCGGCGCGCTCGCCGCGGACAGCGACAACGGCACGCTTGAGTGGGTGCGCGCTCCCGGGCTGTCGCGCCTGAACGATCATGAATGCGAGGAAGGGAGCAAACGGCTCGAGAGCGTCAGTGACGCGTACTACAAGAGCGCAATTGACGGGCAGGGGGCGGAAAACCTCCGGGACCTGGGGGAGCTCGGCGCCAGCATCAAGAATCCCCGGCTGGCCCGCGTGCTGCTCTACCTGTGGGCCACGCGTTCTCCGGCATTCCTCGAGAGGTTCCTTCACACGCTTGACGACGCGATGACGAACATCGATCCCGAGGGCACAGCCAGCATGGGTAGCACCGTGCTGCTCGTAGGGCGGCCGGTGGCGGTGATCGGCGCGGAGCTGAACTTGGTGCTCAAGGACCAGGCCGCCGTGCGTCAGGACTGGGCAGCCTTTCTTTCGGACCAGTACAGGCACCGTCGTGATACCGATGGTTTCCCTGATGTTCATTTTCCCCTGCGGCTTGGGCAATACAAGAGTCGCAACGACGGCGTGCTGGGGTTTTGGCGGGAGGAGCCAGGCCGTTTTGTCGACGACACCTTCGTCGCTCAGGCTGCGGACGACAACGATCCCAGCCAGCGGCTGGAATTCTCAATAGATCTGCCGGGCGTGACCCCTCTCACCGCCAAGCTCGTCGCACACCAGGTGATCGAGGAGAGACGCGTCGATGCGCTCAACTTCACGCAGTCGGTGGCGGACCCTCCCTTGCGGACCACCCTGCTGATGGATCCACGCGGCCGGGCGCATCTCACCACGGGAATTCTGCCCGTGAAGAGCATCGACATCCCGCGTCACCTGTGGGAACCGGCGCTCGAAGCGATCCGCGTCTGGTTCCCGACAGCCCCGGTCTTAAGTCGGCACGGCAGCCGCCGCGTCCCGACCCCAACTCTGGTCGACCGCCGCTGGAGCTGGCTGGAGCTGGAGCACAGGAAGAATGGTGCAAAGGCGGACGTCTGGCAGACGCTGCGCCCGCGCCCGAGTGTTGGGCAAAATGTGTTGGAACACGCCCTTACCGAGTTGCACCTCGTCCTCCACGGAGACAATCCTGATGCCATCGAGCTCCTGGTCGCGAAGGGCTGGCCGAAAAAAGCAGATCTTCCCACGATCCCGCAGCTGATCGAAAAAGGCTGGCTGAAAGAGCAAGACCCTCCAAGTAATCGCCTGGACCTCGGCACACGTGAAGACCGCAAACAACTGGACGACCGGGCGCTCGAGTCGCCGCTGGACGTCCTTCTCGCACGGCTCTCGCTGGCGCTAGTCTCTCCGGGCGACGAGCCCGATTTTAACCCGGGAGTGGAGGTCCGAGAGGGCTGGCTGCTCCTCGAACGCGGAAATGGAGCGAAAAAGCAATGACCTTTATCAGCAAAAAACTTCTTCTCGATCTTCCGTTGAATGCGCAAAAGGAGGGCCAGTGGCGCGACGAAAGCGGACACGATCGCCATGCGAAACCACATCCTCTCTGCAAAGAAGACACCCTCCCCAAGCTGGGCGCTTGCCTGCATCTCAAAGATGGCGGCCACTGACCCTTCCCAGTCCATTCGCAGGCACTTACGACACACTCACGGTGGAGTTCTGGGCCTTGCCCGACGAAGCTGCTGATCCCCTACAGCAAATCCTCGGTGGACCCGTCGCAATCTGGATGGGGGCCGGCAAGTTGCAGTGGTCCTTCGGCGGAGCCACACCGCAAGTTGTACCGTTACCCGCCGGCGACTTACCAGAACTCGAACCCCTGCACTGGGCGATCGTTGCGGTTCGCAAGGACACGAATTCACCTTATACCTTCACAGTTTTTCGGAATACGATTGAGATCAGGTCAATAACCAGCACCGAAGCATCTTCGGCAAGCAATAGTGAAAATCTAACCATCGGCGGTGCCGAAGGCACGGGTTGGACCGGCAAGCTGGCCCACCTGCGGATGTGGTCCGCAGCATTGGATGCAGTCGAACTGAAGAAAAACATGGCCCGGGACATCACCGCGCACGCGGCCTTCAAGGCCAGCACGGGCATCGACTGGCGGCTGCTCAACGCCTATGACGAACCCGCCCTTTATATCAAAGGCAGCGGCGGAAAACAGGCGCTTTGCCTGGAGGTGGAGAACGCGACGAAGGAGACGACGTTGGTCATTCCTAAGGCTGACGCGACAGCGAGAGCATCATACGACAATCGGCATTTCCAGCTTGTGTTCCGGCCGGGAACAATCGCCGCAAAGGTCCTGGACAAGTGCCTTGACGAGTTCGTTACAGATAAGAGAAACGACGGGTGGAGCGTCGGGAAAAAAGAGTGGAACCGGCAGGACTGCCTCTTTTTCCTGTGGAAAGGGGAAGAAGACAAGCACCTAGAGCCCGGCAAGACACTCAAAATCTTCCTGCCCGGCCTCCACGCGGAGTCAGGCTCGGGCTCTCGTACGACGCAGGTCCTGTTGACGTACAAAAACCTCAAGTTAAAGTCGAAGGAGGGTATGGTCTCCACGGGGCCTCTGGATGGCCATCGCGCGCAGTTGCTCAACATCGTCTACCGGGATCCGTTGGTCCCGTACCGGAGGCCGCCGCTGGAGGTCGGCGTTGTCGGCGCGCCAGCGATTCTCAACAACGGAACGGAGACCTGCCTGACCCTCTACATCAAGAACCTGAATCGAGACAACGTTGGCTCCAGCGCCGACCTTCCCCTCGGCCCCGCCAACGGCAAGGCTGACAAGCTGGCAAAATTCATCCTCGAGATCGATTTACTGACTGAAGCAGTTGAAACTCCTGGAAGCGAGCTTAAACAGGGTGACAAGTACTGGTCGAATGGAAAGGCCTTCGAGGTTCTGAGTAGGACGGACAAAAGTTGGCGATTGAAAGACCTCATTACAAATGAGGAGGACACTAGCCAGAGCGTGCCAGAGCATGTCCTGGTATCCGGGGAAGGTCCAATCGATGCAAAGGGCCTCGGGGACTTCGACGATCTGATGGCAACCGATCTCACCTCCTCTAATCCCCATATAAAACCCGATAAAGACCCGAAGGTCGGGGGAGTGGCAAGGTGGGAGATCACACCGAAGCAAGAAATCGACGACGACAAGGTTGGCTTCAAGAAAAACGAGACCGTGCTCCTGACGCTGGCGGGCCTCAAGACGGCGGCGCCACCTGGCCGCAGTGTCCTCCGGTTGCGCTACGAGGACTTCGAGGAGTACGGCGAGGGGGTCTTCGAGATCCCCGTCGACCGGGTGCCGGCAGTTCCCGCCAAACTCACGCAGGGCGGCGCCGGGTTTGGGCTCGCGCTCGGCCACGATCCGAGAACCGGACAAGCCGATCCCAACGCCGAGGTGCTGGACGAGCTCTTATCCGTCAAAAAACAAAAAGGCAACGGGGATGCCGTCCGCATCGAGAACGCAGGCGGCGGTTCCGGCCTGACCGTGGTTCAAAAGGGCAGCGGCCCATCTGCCACGTTCAGCGGCGGGAGCGGTGTGGAGATCGACGGAAAGTGGCTCGCCAATGCAGAGGCCGAGATCACCGGTACGCTCATCGCCAACAGCGACGTCGAGATGAGCGGGAAGCTGCTCGCGAAGACGGGTGCCGACATCACCGGCAAGCTCGTCGCCAACAGCGACGTCGAGATAGGCGGCAAGCTGGTCGCGAAGAGGGGTGCCGACATTGAAGGGAATTTAGTTGCAAAGAACGGTGCCGCGATCACCGGCAAGCTCGTCGCCAACACCGACGTCGAGATAGGCGGGAAACTGCTCGCGAAGAGAGGTGCCGACATTACAGGCCAGCTAAATCTCGTTGGCTACGTCGGATACGGGGCAAGTCATTCAAAACTGAAGGTCGGCAACTCGCCTGACGACTGCATTGATCTCTACTTTAACCAAGGAAGTGGGTGCGGTCGGCTCGAAGTGGTAGGTTATCCGGGAGGATGGACGATTAACACCAAGGGAACACGCAACGATAAGAAAGCGGGCCAAGATTTTGCGATCAACAAATTCGGCCCTGGTAACTTGCCTCCTGGCAACGTCGGCATCGGTCGCACCCCAGATACAGATAAAAAACTGGATGTTCAAGGAGACATATGCGCGAGAGGAAAGGTGAGGCTAGGTAATGTTCCCGTCTGGGATGGTACTGATGATAATGACCTTACCTGGGACGGGTCTCGTATTTGCCGAGAAGGTTCCTCCAGGAGGTACAAGAAACGGATATCACCCCTGAAAGACAATTTTCTCAATGTGCTGAAGATGGTGCCCAAGAAGTTTCAAATGAAGGAAGACTGCGGAGATCCGGATGCCTGGAATTATGGCTACATCGCCGAAGAGTTGGACGAGTTGGGATTAAAGAACCTGGTGACCTATGACGACCGGGGCCGCCCGGACGGGGTGAAGTACAAAAAGGTCGCTATTTATGCGCTTGAAGCCTGCAAGCAAAGAATGGCCGAACAGGATGGCACAATAGCGGCGCTCGAGTCACAGTTGCGAGACATGAAACGTCATCAACAAAAGACCGACAAAAGACTGACCGCCTTGGAAAAAAAGCTGTCTAAACTATAAGTATGACCGAACTCCATCGGTGAAAGGCGATGTGAAGGGATCTTTAGCACTTTGCAATTGTTCCGCACACTAAACACACGAGAAGTACGATCAAATCATGACAGCCAAACTCGGTTTTCAGGTAACGGTCAACGATAGGGCGATACATTCATCCTTAATAAACAGAGCGTTTACTTCTCCTATATCCAGGTAGAACCTGATGGCGATCCAAATCCAGCTCATGTCGTGGAACATCCAGAAGAAGACAACCAACGCGCCGTTCATCGCCAAATTGATGAGCAAATACCAAATTGACATTTGTGCCTTGCTGGAAGTTCCCAAGAAGGATGAATTCACCATCCCCTGTCAGATCAAATCGCAGTTAGACAACCTCACGCCCGCCTATCACAAGAATAATTGGAGATCTAAAAGCGTCGACGTCGGCAACGAATGCGTCACGTACATTTGGCACGAGGACCCCTTGGCAGTTAACAAATTTAAAGCGAGTGTGTACACGAATTCTCACGATGTTATCGCCGGTAAGGTCGTCAAAAATATCAACAATGATAAGATTTACTTTCCAACAACAGGTATCAGCTGGGCCGGCCTGCCCGGCAAACCCAACGGGCGTCGGCCTAGTTTCATGGCCTTTGAAACCAATGATGGCGCAGCCATAAGGCGGTTTACCTTTCTTGATATCCATGCTCCCTTTAACACTGATACGAGCATTCAATCGTATTCTGCTCATCTTTACGCATCGTCGCGCGAGATTTATAAGGTGGAAACGCTTGATGTCGTCTCCGCGGCGAGCGCCGTCAAGTCGAACGCGATTGTGCATATGAAGTCCAAAGTCGACTCATTGGTTCCAACCGCCGTTGCGAATCGTGACAAGACGCGAACCGCCGCCGTCGATGCTGTGATCAAGACGATCCAAGAGTCGCATACGGAGGGAAACACGCTAGTGTAGTGCGTCATAAATAGATTGACAATCAATTCCGGCGAGCGCTATCTTCTGCCCCATGCATCGGGCCCCAGCGATTCTCCTGTCGTCCGCAGAACGATCGACGTTGACCGCATGGGCCA
>JAOUHJ010000068.1 GCA_029865225.1 Nitrospira sp. | reverse complement strand
CCCTTGGCATGAATCTCGCCCTCAATCGAACTGTCGAGCTGAACGGTACTATGAAAGTGGACGATGCCTTTGAAGGTGACATCCTTCCCGAGAACCGTAAAATTGCCACTTTCGTTCTCGTCTTTCTTTTTGTCCCACATAATGACGATCCTCTATTAAACAGGAAATGAGTCGCTCTGCATCCGTCTCTAATGGACGATGCAAGTAAGTCACAGCATATCGCTCCCCATGCTCTATGGCTTTGTAAAACCAAGGATAAGATACAGCAGACTGAGAGGAGAATCAAAGGCTGATTGGCTGAAAAGGAAAAGGCCTGGATTGGGGGTTATTTCTTGTCAGGCGGTTGAGACCTATCTTGTTTCTTTTCCGAACTATTCGCACCAATGGACTTGACGGCTTTGCCGACTGCCGCGCCCATCTTGGGGATTTCTTTTTCGATGTTCTGCACGGCGCTTCGTACTCCACGCGCGAGGTCTTCGACGGTCAAGCCTTTGCCGGCTTCAGCCTGCTGCGACTGGGCCTGTTGGGATTCGACCGCACAAACAGCATTTCCCATAACGAGCAGCACGGTCAGCACTCCAAGGGGAACGATCGCCACGGTTTGTCTGAGCATGACGGAACTATACCATACGATGATGAAGGCTCGGTCTCGATTTACCGGATGGAGTATTCGGCTGGGATCACGTATGATCGCCCCTGGTTGACAGCCGGGATATCACGGGAGTGTTGGTAATGGCCGATGTTGATACCTCATCTCGATGGTTGGTCTTGATCGGTTGTGTCAGCGCCGGATTGGGCGTGGCAGCCGGCGCATTCGGCGCGCATATGCTCAAAGACCTGCTGGAGCCACCAATGTTGACCATCTATGACACGGCGACTCGCTATCAGATGTATCATGCCTTCGGTCTGGTTCTGAGCGGCCTCATGGTTCGCGTCGGGGGGGATGCTCGAGCAGCCAAGGCCGGGTGGTTGTTTCTGGCCGGGACGCTGTTGTTCTGTGGAAGTCTGTATGGCGTGTCGCTTCTGGGCATTCGGTGGCTGGGAGCGGTGACGCCGGTCGGAGGTGTCTTGTTTATTGTGGGATGGGTGGTGCTGGGGTGGCGCGGATTGAAAGGGTGACAAAGTCTAGGGCTGGCAGGCAGCGGTTCGTTTACCGGTAATAGATCCCCATCCGCCTGTGTTGTTCACAAAGGACCCTTCGATCTTTGCATCGTCTTTGACGAACAGCAGGCTGTCTTCTTGAATGTGTCCGTTCTGTTCCCACCTCAAATAAATGGCATCTCCCAGGACGATGGTCTCCGCCGGAGTCGCGGCCGTGGCCGATATGTGTCCGGCCGGAGGAAACATGACGACTGCCTTTTGCTCCCCATGGTTCTGGTGATTATGTATGGTCCATTGCCAGGTTCCGCAGAGCCGCGCAAGGCCCTTTGCCTGCCGGATGCGGTCTTTCCACCCCTGGATATCCCACCAGGCCTTGGTCGCCCGCCGACTGGCTTCAAATGCCGTGCGCTGTGCAAGCAACAGCAGTTGGGTGTCGCGTTGGTGAGGCTGGCCATCGGCGGCTTCAGTGGTGCGGTTTTCGTGAGAGAGGCTCAAGAGGTCGGAGAGCGATTCGCTCGTGGCCCGAGTACGCAACCACTCTTGTCGACCCGCAGGGAGCGAGGTGGCTGTCGAGGATCGGTCGGTGTGATGGCCGACGGAATCAGCGAACTGCCAGGTAGCCAGCTGGCCCATCAAATCGGAGACGGACTCGGATAATTCAGCCAATCTGAGTTCGTTGACGATTTTGCTCGGCAGTCGTTTGGCTCCCAGTGCTCCCGCAGCATCTTTTAAACCCAACGCGGGGCCGATGGTTGTTGTGAACAACGTGATAGCTTTATTATCAGAGTCGATCGCAGCGAGTTGGTCGGCGCGTTGAATCACCACGTCTGCCAACAACGTAGGGGAGGTGTGCTCATCTGCCGGTGCGAGTGAGGCGAAAAGACTGACAAAACCGACGAACAGCAAGCATCCGGCCCCGGCTAGGGTACGGTGGGGCAGAGTTCGAAGGTGTCTGCGGTCATCGACCTGTGTAGGAATCGGGTGGGCGAGAGGGCGAATGCTGCGCGTCATGTTCCTTGGAAGCAAGACTTCAAAAAACTCGCGGTTCGTTCCCAGGCCAGGGTGGAACTCTCTGCGTCATAGGCGCTCGGTTTCATCTCATTACAAAAGGCGTGGGTAGCTTCCGGGTAGACCTGAATCTCAACTCGCTTGGCATAATGTGCCGAGGTCCGTCGCAATTCCTCCACGTCCTTCACGCTGACCGATGGATCGTTCCCGGCCTGGTGATAGAGGACCGGAGCAAAGAGATCTTTCAGCTGTTCGTTGGACGCGAGCATCGTGCCGTAATAGGACACTGCCGCGCGCAGGCGCTTCCGCTGACAGGCGAACCTCAGTGCATAGGATCCGCCCATTCCGTACCCGACGACTCCATGGATATTCTTCTTCGCGATGTTACGAATATTGAGATATTCGCAGCAGGAATTAATATCGGTGAGGACGTCCGCCTCATTCTGCCGTTCCAGTAGGGCAGATGCGACATCGTCGTTGGCGGTCACCATCCCGCCCAACCGGCCGTAGAGATTCGGAAGGATCACCATGTATCCTTCGCAAGCGAGTCTCGCTCCCAGGTCCTTCATCTGTCCCGTCAGGCCCCACCGATCGTGCAAGAGCACAAGCCCTGGATAGGTGCCCGGTGTTTGCGGCCAGAATAGGAGGCAATCGACTTGATGCTCCTTGGGCATTCTCGACTTGAAGTAGGGGTCGACCATCTGATCACTATGGGTAGGGATCGGCACGCCGCTTGGAAAGCGGGCGGTCCCTGTTCCGATCTGGTCCAGCGTGAATGGCGCGGGTTGTGTCGTGACCATGCTTGGAAAATCCTTAGAGACGCGGCCTTGCACTCATTGTGAAGTTACTATATGAAGCGGCTTGCGGGAATGTCAAATTCGCGACGAGGATCTGGTCTGACGTGCAATGGCACTCAGTCAATGGGGAAGAGGCATGGCTTCTGAACGTATCGGAGTTGGGTTAATCGGAGTTGGCCGGCACGGGCTACGCTATGCCCGTCACATCGTCCATGACCTACCAGCCGCTTCCCTTCAAGCCGTGTGTCGGCAACATCCTGAGCAGGGGTTCGATCTGTCCGGAGCACCACCGGTCAAGATCTACGGGAAGGCCGAGTTGCTGATTGCCGATCCCACCGTTGATGCGGTCATCGTCGTGACTCCTCCGATCTATGCGTTGGAGATCTGTCGGCTGGCCGTAGAAGCGCGCAAGCCACTGTTGATCGAAAAGCCGCTCGCCACGACGGTTGCCGACGCCCGCGCGATGGTCAGCATGGCTCGCGAAGCTGCGGTCCCGCTGATGACTGCGCAAACCCTCCGGTTCGACCACACGATTCAGCGGATGATGGAACTGAAGTCGCATATCGGACGGTCTGAGCGCATCCATCTCATCAGTCGCATTGAAAAAAAGACCACGGCCCCGGACCATGCGGATGGCTATGGCAGGCGGGGGGCGTTGCTCGAAATCGGTGTCCACATGCTCGATCTCGTCCGGTTCATGACAGGCGAAGAGGTCGACGGGGTGCGCTGCACGATGGACGTGCGCCCAGATACATCACCGGAAACCGCTGCGTCGATTCGCCTGGTTACTTCCGGGGGAACCATTTGCCAGATAGAAATCGCCCGAGTGTCGACAGAACGGGTGGGTCGAGCGGACTGGTGGGGTTCGCAGGGCCGACTTGAAGTCGACTGGCGAACCTGTCGAGTCAGCTGCCACGATGGCACTGGGACACACGAGTTTGAAGTGCCGCCCTCTCAAACCGTCCTTGGTGCGGTGACCGCCTTCCTGCAGGCTGCAAGAGACGGTGCTCCGATGCCCGTTACGGGAGAGGATGGATGTCGAGCCGTAGAAATTGCCGAAGCCTGTTATCGGTCGGCACAATTCGGCGGGGCGCCGGTTACCCTTCCCCTCTCGGCTTAGGGATCAGCGACAATATGGGTATCGGTCTCTTCGACGCCGTCGATCGCATGGATCTTGGTGATGACGACATCGGAGAGCGCCCGTTCGTCCTGGACACTAATGAAGACAAAAATGTCCGGACGACCGAAGCAGGAGTGAGCCTGTTCGACGCCGGAAATGCGCTTGAGCGCCGTGACGACGTCTTTGGTCTTCCCCGCTTTGACCTTGATAAGAATGTAGGCACGGGTTGCCATGGGTCCCTCCCTAGGTCATGGTTGAACTGAAGATATTGTAGCGAGATGACTATGCCTTCTACTGCCGTTCATGAGCCACCGCTCCCGGCATCGCCTTTCTGTGATGGGCGTACACCTCTTGAAAACTCTGCCCTCGTGCCTCAAGTGCCGATCGTCCATCACGCACGAGCTGCATCAATCGCCTAAAATCGTCTACAGAGAGGTTGAACTGGCCGAGACCGGGCGACAGTTCCTGTTCCTCGTCGGCAGATGCTCGCCGCTCTGCATCCGCGAGCGCCTCCAGCATGTCGGCGGTCCACCCATTGGCGCGAAATCGTTCGAAGGTCATTGGGGCATTGGTACCATGCACGTGCGCCAAGGCCTGTTGTGCAAACTTCTGGATGGATGGATCAGTACCTTTGGCAAAAACAGATTGAAGCTGGATGACAGACTGAATCACGCGATCGGCCTCTCGACTTCCTTCTGGCGGAAGGACCTGGGCCTGTTCCAGTGTCGCCAGCACCGCCATGGCTGCTCCGACATAGGGGGAGGTACTCTTCGCCCGCTGAGTGAGGATCGAGGTGCCTTCGCTCATGGCAAATGAAGCAACACTCTCTACGGAGAAGAGGAGAAGCCAAAGTGCAACACTGAGGAGCACAGTTGGACAAGCCTTCCGGTCAGATCTCATGGGCTAGAACAGATCGTTGCTCCAGGTAGTGGTGAGCGGCACAGTGGTGGATTATACAGGGTCACTCCTAGCGGTGCCAGGGAGGAATGGGCTGAGGACGGTTCTATTGAAACCCTTACAGAGACTTCCTATAATTACACGATTTTGGCCGCGGTCCAGAACAGAAAGGCCCTGGTTCCATGCTTGCCAAGGTAAGGAGCGCGGCTCTTGTCGGGTTAGATGCGCATCTTGTCGACGTTGAGGTCGATATTTCCGGCGGGCTTCCGCAGTTTTCGGTCGTGGGGTTGCCCGATGCGACCGTGAAAGAGAGCCGTGACCGAGTCCGCTCCGCACTCAAGAACACCGGCTTTCACTTTCCTGCCAAACGAATCACCGTGAATCTAGCCCCGGCCGGGGTCAAGAAAGAAGGGTCGGGGCTCGACCTCGCCATCGCCATCGGTATTCTTGTTGCCGAGGAGGTCATTCCTCAGGCCTATCTAGAAAAGTGTGTACTGGTCGGTGAACTCTCGCTGGATGGCCGTGTGAAGCCGATCACAGGGGCGCTGTCCTTTGCCCTTGCGTGCCGAACCGGGTATGACTTGCTACTCCCGACGGATAATGGCGTTGAAGCCGCCTTGGTCCAGGGGGTGAATGTCTACCCACTCCACACCCTCCCGGAAGCGGTCGAGTTTTTGAGGGGAAGCCAAGTCATCGTCTCGACCCGGACGAACCCTGATCTGCTGGAGTCTACGAGGGCAGCGGACGATGAGGACTATAGCGACGTCCGTGGTCAAGACCATGCCAAGCGTGCATTGGAGGTGGCAGCCTCCGGTGGGCACAATGTGCTGATGGTCGGTCCCCCCGGCTCCGGCAAGACCATGCTCGCGCGACGGTTTCCCTCGATTCTGCCGCTGTTGGACCTAGAGGAGGCGATTGAGACGACTCGTGTCCATAGCGTGGCCGGCCAACTTGCTCCCGAACGTCCATTGCTGAGGGTACGGCCCTTTCGTGCCCCCCATCACTCCATCTCGGATGCCGGACTCGTGGGCGGTGGGACGGTTCCCAAGCCGGGGGAAGTCTCACTCGCGCACAACGGTGTGTTGTTCCTGGATGAGTCGCCTGAGTTTAAACGGGGAGTGCTCGAAGGACTCCGGCAGCCGCTGGAAGACGGACATGTTGTACTGACCAGGGCCAGTGGAACGTTGAAGTATCCGGCCCGCTTCATGTTGATTGCCGCGATGAATCCTTGTCCTTGTGGGTATTATGGAGACCGGACCAGGCCGTGTATTTGTACCGGTACTCAGATTCGTCGCTATCGGGCGAAACTCTCCGGGCCGCTCTTGGATCGTCTGGATATCCATCTCGATGTCCCTCCGGTTCCCGTACGGGAGCTTCGTTCCGAATTGCCCGCATCAGAGGGATCAGCCGTGATCCGGGCGCGTGTCGTCGCCGCGCGAGAACGTCAGCGACGGCGATACCGACAGGACGGGATCTATTCGAATGCGCAGTTGAAGCCACGGATGATAAAGCGGTATTGTGGGCTCGATCAGGCTGCTCAGGAATTGCTCGAGCAAGCCATGGTGCGACTGAGACTTTCTGCGAGAGCGCATGGACGGATTTTACGGGTTGCCCGTACGATCGCCGATCTGGCAGATTCTGAACGGATCGAGACGATGCACGTTGCGGAAGCGATCCAATACCGCTCGTTTGACCGTAATCCTGAGGTGTGAGGCTTCGGTGGCATCTGTAAAAGTATTTCTTTGGTGGTTTGTCGTCGGGGCAACGATGGCCTTTGCTGTCATCCTGGTGCAAGGCGGCATCAGGGAAGTGATGCAGGCTCAAGGGTCTGTGTGGGAGCTGAAACTCGTCGAACTCCTGACCACTATCATGGGCGGTGGGTTGCTGGGAGGGTGTATTGCGTTGATTCTGGATCGGATCAAGAAGTCGTAGCTCCATCCAGCCAGAGGTTGATTCCTCGTGTGAATGTTTGGTTATTGGACGAACAGACTCTTCTATTTGAATGTGAATTATGGATATCGAAATCGGCTCCAATCTTTATCGGAACTCCAACGGGACCATCGAAGTCGAGGGTGTGCCGCAGATTCAGCTGGCCCGACATCCCACGACCGGCGCGCTCTTAGTGAATTTTGCGTTGTTTGACTCCACCGGCCGGATGCTGGCCAAGGTGGTGGACAGCACGCTGATGTTCAACGAACGGCGAGCCTATGAGCTGACGAAGACCGATACGAGTGTCGTCATGAAAGAGGTCGGCTCAGGGAAGATCCTCTTGAATCTCGAGGCAAAGCCACCCGATTTCGTGTCCTTCTCGCGAGGAGAATTTCACACCATGAAAGGCCGCTTACTGCAGGTGTCGGCGACGCAATGGAAGATCGACAAGCAGCAAAAAAGCGGTATCACCCATGACGTGCAAGGAAGCGCCGCGTCTATTGGCTAGAGGCCTCTTCGTGCGTGACGGTCGGAACCAAGACCAGTTGCCCATCTTTCAGATCGAGCGACGCGGTATCCCCATCTCGTAGTTCTCCTTTCACCAGCAACCGCGCGATCGGCGTTTCCAGCTCTTGTTGAATGAGGCGTTTGAGGGGCCGTGCTCCATAGACCGGATCATAGCCGCGCTCTCCCAAGTGCTGGAGTGCCGCCGGCGTGATCGCGAGAGGGATTCGCCGCTCCGCCAGTCGACCTCGTAGACGCTCCAGTTGAATCTCCACGATCTTGATCAGGTGTTCGGTACCGAGGGGATGGAACACGACCACTTCATCCACTCGATTCAAGAACTCCGGGCGAAAATGTTGCCGCAACTCGCCCATTACGACCGTTCGAACCTGCTCATAGGAGGCGCCTCGCTGTTGGGCTTCCAGAATCTGTGGACTGCCGATGTTGGAGGTCATGATCAGCACCGTATTCTTAAAGTCCACGGTACGACCCTGTGAGTCGGTGAGCCGACCATCGTCGAGCACTTGCAACAAGACGTTGAACACATCGTGGTGCGCTTTTTCAATTTCATCGAACAGGATCACAGAAAATGGGCGCCGCCGAACGGCTTCCGTGAGTTGCCCGCCCTCCTCGTAGCCGATGTAGCCGGGAGGCGCGCCGATCAAGCGCGCGACCGTGTGTTTTTCCATATACTCGGACATATCGATTCTGACCAGATTTCCTTCGTCATCGAACAGAATGGCGGCCAGCGCCCGTGCGAGTTCGGTCTTGCCGACTCCGGTGGGGCCTAGAAACAGGAAGGAGCCAATCGGTCGATTCGGATCTTTGATGCCTGACCGCGCACGCAGTACCGCATCGGCGACGGCACGGACGCCTTCCTCTTGTCCCACCACGCGCTGATGGAGCAGTTCCTCGAGTTTCAACAGCTTGTCCGTTTCGCCTTCGAGCAGGCGGGAGACCGGAATGCCGGTCCAACGGCTGACCACAGCGGCGATCTCGTCTTCATCGACTTCCTCTTTCAAAAGCCTGGTCTCATCCTGCTTCTTCCCTAACTGTTGTTGCTCCAATTCCAGTTCGCGTTCAAGCCGAGGGAGCTCCCCGTAACGGAGCTCGGCGACGCGATTGAGGTCGTAGGCTCGTTCGGCCTGTTCGATTTTCTGCTTGATCTCTTCGATGGCTTCCCGTGTTTTGCGGAGCCGTGCGACAGACGTTTTTTCTGACTCCCATCGGGTCTTCAAAGTCTGTAGGTCTCGTTGTTTTTCGGTGAGCTCGGTTTCGAGGGCGGTCAACCGGGCAAGGCTTCCCGGGTCTTTTTCTTTTTTTAGGGCTTCTCGCTCGATTTCAAGCTGCAGCACCTTGCGCGAGACTTCATCCAACTCGGCCGGCAAGCTGTCGATCTCGGTTCTAAGGCGGGCGGCAGCTTCGTCGACTAAGTCGATGGCTTTATCAGGAAGGAACCTATCGGAAATGTACCGATGCGACAACTTCGCTGCAGCGACCAACGCGCTGTCTTTGATCCGCACGCCGTGATGGACTTCATACCGTTCTTTCAGGCCACGTAAAATCGAAATGGTATTCTCTACGGACGGTTGATCGACAAGCACTGTCTGAAAGCGGCGTTCCAACGCGGCGTCTTTTTCGATATGCTTTCGGTATTCATCGAGCGTCGTCGCCCCGATGAGATGCAACTCTCCTCTTGCCAGCATCGGCTTCAGCAAGTTGGCTGCATCCATCGCCCCTTCAGCTGCTCCGGCCCCTACGACGGTGTGTAATTCGTCGATGAACAGGAGAATCTGACCGTGGGAAGACTGAATCTCTTTCAAGACGGCCTTGAGCCGTTCTTCGAATTCGCCGCGAAACTTGGCTCCGGCGACCAGTGATCCCATATCCAACGCGAAGAGCTTCTTGTGTTTCAGACTCTCAGGAACGTCGCCTTTCACGATCCGGAGCGCCAGGCCTTCCACGATGGCAGTTTTCCCGACTCCTGGCTCTCCGATGAGCACCGGGTTATTCTTTGTCCGGCGGGAGAGGATCTGGACGACCCGTCTGATTTCGTCATCCCGTCCGATGACCGGATCCAGTTTCCCTTGCTCAGCCAGCTGGGTGAGATCGCGTCCGTATTTCACCAGCGATTGATAGGTACTTTCGGGGTCTTGACTCGTGACGCGTTGATTGCCGCGTACTTGTTGGAGGCTCGCTAACAGGCGGTCTCGTGTCAGCCCAAGTTTCTTGAAGATGCCTCCTTCGTGGACCATGGCCAGCAGCAGATGTTCGACGCTCAGGAAGTCATCCTTTAATGACTTTTGCTCCTCTTCCGCATGATTCAAGACTTGGGTAAACCGATTGGCAATATGAATTTGACCAGGGGCTGCACCGGAACCTTGGACCTGGGGCAGCTTTGTGAGAGCCTGCTCGACTGCCTGCCGAACCGCAGCCAGAGCGAGACCTGCTCCCTCGATCAGCGCCGGTGTTGCTCCTCCTTCCTGTTCGAGAAGCGCCAGCAGCACATGCTCCACATCGATACCTTGATGGCTTCTCCGCTGCGCATGGGCGGAGGCGGATTGTAGTGCTTCTTGTACTTTGACGGTCATCCGGTTCATGTCCATGGCGATTCACCTGCTAATAGGTTCAAGTGCCTTCTCCTGAAGTATGTGATAATCATCCGGCGGAGCAAGTCAACTATGAACGATTTCTCTGCCTGCGATGTGACTAGTTCTTGACCTCTGAGACGATCCCGACTAGGGTACGGGTCGCATGAGCAATCTTGTTTCAGCCACGGCCCATCTCTACCGACAAGTCTTCTCCGCAACCTGGCGTTCGCTTACGAAGAGTTGGGTGGCGATGATCGCGCTGATCGTCTTCGCGGTGCTGTTCCTCGGTGCTGCGCGGATCGTCGGCCCGTTGGGAATCGCGGGTGGGTTTCTACTCGGTATCATCAACGCCCTCTTGGTCGGCGCTACGCTTCGGTTAATCGAGCAATCGCTGAGTGGCGCGCGGGCGCTTCGACTTACGGACGTGACGGAAAGCTTCGGGCAGTACTTTTGGGATGTGATCGGCGTTGGATTTGTCCTCTGGCTACCGACGATGCTGCTCGATATGGGCATGCAAGCGAATCCGTACGGGCAGTTTATTTCTTCGGCATTTCTCCTGCTGGTCTTCATTCTCCTGAACCCGGCCCCGGAGGCCATCTACCAGGTTCGACACAACTCACCTCTGGACGTCTTTAAGACGTCCTATGAGTTTGTGTTGGAGCATTGGATCGAGTGGTTCCTCCCGTTTGCGATCCTCATCTTGCCCATGGTGCTTTCTCCAGGCGGTCTTCAGGAATTTTTTTCGCTTTCCGGTCTTGTTGGTCGGGGAGCAGGACTCAATTTCTTCCAAATTCTCATGCTGCCGGTTACGGCGATAGAGGGGTGGTTATCCTATGTGGGGATTGATTCAGAAGGGCAGGGGATCATTCTGCTCTTGCTGACCCCTCCGTTGGCGATGGCCATCCTACTCTTTCGTGGACATCTTTTTGCAGCGCTTCACGGATCTTCGAGACGGCAACGGATGTTCGCGCGGCAGTTTGATTCCAGACAGTAGAGATGCCTGTCAGAAGATCCCTGTTGCGAGTCCTTGGATTACTTAGTACAGGTAGGCATTCAGAATCCTTCATGAGCATCCCCGGTTGTTCGTGACTTGTGAATCGGGGCTGAAATAGTGTATGGGTTATCCTGCACCTGAGTTCAGCCCAGTTATGATCCCGTCCGGGTGAGGGGCGGACTCATGCGACTTTCGATCTTTTGGCGGTTGGTCCTGACTGCCTTGGTTATCATCACCGTGATGGGAGGAGTCAACCTCTACGCGCTCTTTCAGCTTCGGCAATTGGCGTCGATGAGCTCGGAGATGGCGTCGTATCACTATCCGGCTGTCGAGTCCGCCAAGCGTCTGTTGGCTTCCCTTTTTGCACAGTTGAACAGTGAGAAAAAATTTGTTGCCACAAAGGATCGCACTTTCTTAACCAACTTGAGGGAGGAGCTCGATGAATTCCAACGAAGTCTCCGGCTTCTACGGAGTCAGGAACGCTCCCTTCAAGGTTTGAAAATACTGCGAGAGACAGACGATTTGCTCGCAAAGCGGTTGGCTCTGTTTCAGGATCATTTTCAAGGGGGAGACGAAGGCGCCCCACGCATAGGGACAGACTATGAAGGCCGACGGGACACCCTTATGGACCAGATGTCGGCCTCAATTCAGGGCTATATCGATCTGCATGAGGCTCGGATGAGTGTCGAGGTGAGTGAGTCGCGTGCCAGTGCTGCGCAGGCTGAGGCCGTCACGGAACAACTTGTCTTGGTGGCTTTGGTCTTTGGGTTGGGGCTTGCCGGTGTCGCCAGCTACACCATTTTGCTTCCACTCAGACAATTGCAAGGCCATATCAGGAAAATCGGCCAAGGGAATTTGGGCGCATCACTCCAGATTAAGGCTCCCGCCGAGCTACGAGAATTGGTCGATACGGTGAACTGGATGGGGCAAAAGCTGCAGGAACTCGATGATATGAAAACCGAGTTCCTAGCGCACGTCTCTCATGAACTACGGACGCCGATGGCCTCGATTCGAGAGGGGACACACTTACTGCTTGATGAGATCCCTGGTCCGTTGGTACCCGAGCAGCGAACAACTCTTCGAATCATGGCTGAAAGCAGCCGACGATTGATCCATTTGATTTCCACGATTTTGGATCTCTCAAAAATGGAAGCTGGAATGATGGAGTACCGCATTGTTCCGGTCGATCTCCATCGTATTGGGGAAATCTCCATCGACAAAGTCCGGCTCCTTGCCGATGCCAAGCATGTCCAGCTTGTACTGGAAGATATCGGTGATCGAGTGTGGGTGAAGGCGGACGCGTCTCGTCTTGAACAAGTCTTGGATAATCTGCTGTCGAACGCGCTAAAGTTCAGCCCTGAGGGGGGAGTGGTCAAAGTTCAGATGAAGCCTGACCCACAGGCAGGGGTTCTAGAGGTGGCGGTCTCCGATACTGGACCAGGAGTGGCTCCGGAAGACCTCCCACATATATTCGAGC
This sequence comes from Nitrospira sp., assembly GCA_029865225.1. Taxonomy (GTDB): domain Bacteria; phylum Nitrospirota; class Nitrospiria; order Nitrospirales; family Nitrospiraceae; genus Nitrospira_D. The sequence continues at coordinate 8,338 of JAOUHJ010000068.1, read as the reverse complement.
GGTTCTATCAAGGTCGTACAAAAGGGAAACACACGGCGGGGAGCGGGTTGGGGTTAGCGTTGGTGAAGAAGGTTGTCGAGGCGCATGGGGGAAGAATCTGGATTGAGAGTGAGAAAGGGAAGGGGGCAACTGTACGGTTTATCCTACGGTTAACCAAGCCAGAAAAGGATAGGCAATCGTGAAAAGAACGGTAGTGTATAGGACAATTGGTCCGATGCTGATTTTCATCCTGCTGGCTGGATGTGCGGCCTTGACGACACCTGCTCCGGTTTCCCGCTCATACTTCATGGCTGAGCCACAGGAACTTAAAGCTTTTCAAGCGCTTGGAAGGAGACAGGAGGATTTGATCTCCAGATGCATTGGACCGAGCCCCTGCGATCATCTCTATTTCTCTCGAGCCTTACTCGGTCTTTACGAAAGTCGCGAAATCGCTGAGAAATATTTCAAACTGGTGATGGCAACAGCACCGAAAGGGAAATTTGCGGCCTCGAGTCAGGCCTGGCTTCAATTATTACAACAACCTGTGGCTCCCGGACCGAAATCCTGGTTCGAAGCCGTCTCGACTGCCCCTGCTATCGCAAGCGCTCACACGTCATTGGCGTCGACTGCTGACCGTCTGGTGCGGGACTTGCTTGATCGAGAGTTGGACATTCAACAGCTTCGTTCCACCCAGGGGGACGAAGCGGAGACGGTTGAGGCATTGCATCGTGAGCTTGAGGATCGGGAACAGAAGATTGAGTCACTGCAGACAAAAAAGGAATCGGGGAAGATTTCTGTTGGACCGGCGACGATCCAAAGTCTCCAAAAACAGCTCGCAGAACGAGACCGAAAGATCGAAGAGCTCTCGACACAGCTTGATGCGTTGAAACGAATTGATCAGGAGATGCGGGAAAAAGTGCGTCCGATCCGTCCGCCGTTGACGACCGTTCCGGTTCCGGGCCCCGAGACGACACCCTAACGAACATCGGAAGGAATAGTGATTGTATGGAGAAGGAAAACATTCTCGTAGTCGACGATGATGAGGGGTTGCTCCATTTGTTGAAAATGCGGCTGTCCGCCATGGGATTTTCGGTTACCGCTTGCACCTCGGGACAGGAGGCTGTGGGAGAGGCTAAGAAAACGATGTTCAACTTGGCCATTACGGACCTTCGTCTTCGAGGGGAAGATGGGCTGGATGTCACCGAGGAGCTGCTGAGACATCATCCTGGATTGCCGGTGATTATCCTCACTGCCCATGGTAGCATTCCCAATGCGGTGGAGGCGATGCAGCGCGGGGCATTCGGGTATCTCACCAAACCCTTCGACGACAAAGAACTCAAAGAGACAATCGAGAAGGCGCTCTCGCAACAGCGGATGAGTCAGGAAATTCAGCGACTCAAGTCATTGGTCAAGGAACTGTATGGATTGGACAATGTCGTCGCGCGCAGTCCGGCGATGCAACGGCTCTTCCAGCAGATCGCGCAGGTGGCTGATTCGGATGCCACGATCTTATTGTTTGGTGAAACCGGCACCGGGAAAGAAGTGATGGCTCGTATCATCCATACCAACAGTCGACGCAGTAAAGGTCCTTTTGTGGCGCTCAATTGTGCCGCCATCCCTGAAACGCTCTTCGAGAGTGAGTTGTTCGGGCATGTGAAGGGTGCCTTCACGAGTGCGCATGGCGCGAAGCGAGGACTTTTTCAGATGGCCAATGGTGGCACGTTGTTTCTTGATGAGATCGGCGAAATGCCGTTGTCGATGCAGGTGAAACTGTTGCGGGCCGTACAGGAACGAGAGGTTCGTGAAGTCGGGTCGGAGACGTCGGTCAAAGTCGACGTGCGGATCATTGCGGCCACCAATAAGGACCTCGGAGAGGCGGTCAAGAACGGGACATTTCGGAATGACCTCTATTATCGTATTTCCGTGGTGCCGCTCTTTATTCCACCCTTGCGAGATCGACGTGATGACATCCCACTCCTCGCGCAGCATTTCCTCAAACTTAGTGCGAAACGAGCGAACAAAGAGGTCAAGGGCTTCACTCCGTCTGCGCTCCATCGGCTGATGATCAACCCTTGGCCGGGCAATGTACGGGAGCTGGAGAACGTGGTCGAAAAGGCCGTCGTAATGTCGCGACAAGAGACGCTGACACCTGATCTGATGCCGTCGGTCAGTGTGGCTGCTGAGTCACCGCTCAAGCCGCTCACTGAGGCGAAGGAAGATTTCGAGCGAACCTACCTGAAAAATGTGCTCCAGTTGACCGGAGGAAACATCTCACGTGCCGCTCAGTTTGCCGGTCGGTATAGGGCCGACTTCTACAAAATGCTCAGGAAGTACGGCCTGCATCCCTCCACCACGAAGGAGAGGTTCGACTCGGATGTCGAAGCGCTAGAGAATGAACGGGATCTTACAGAAGCGGAACGGTAGACACGCATTCCATAGACCTATCAGCAGCAATTTATTGATCAATCCAGGAAAATGGTGTTCCTCGGGTTCTGTGAGCCGAAACCCATCTTGCACATATGATGATTCTATGGGTAGTTGCCCAGCAGGGAATTTGTAGGAGTGGGGTTGATCATCGACGGTTGCCGACTCCACCTCATGACCGAAGTTTGACAGTGCTCTAGAACAACGGCTTCTTTCCACCGGAATTGATGATTGCGTGTTGAAAAGCTTTGGAGAGGCTTTCTAACGATGTCCTGTCGCAGACAGGAATAGAAATCTCTCCCTTCTTTTCCCCTGGGCTCTTCGTTGGCAGCTGATCGGCATAGACAAGTTCATCCAGGTTTGTGACGGCCAATTTCCCCGTTCTGAGGTCGTGGAGAGGTTTGCCGCGTAACGCAAGAGGAGCAACCCATTCGGTTATGCACGCCGCATGCGCACAGCGTAACCCAATCTCGTAGAGATTCGTGTCCTCACCATCACGCTGCCGGCTTATGTTAGGAGAGAGTGCGCTCAAGTCGAACTCTTGAATTCTTTCTTCTGGTGCTTGGATCTCAAATACTCCGCTCAATTTCCTGCGTTCATTGAGACGTGTGACAATGCTGAGGGAAGACGGGGGTATGATCGCCACGTTTACCTTGGCCATTCTATTCACTTGCCAGAGAGATCCGTCTTTTGCAAGCATGCGTTGCCACCCACTCTGCATGGTGGCACAAACGTCCCAAGTCCCTTTGATAAAGGTCAGGGTCTCTTCCTGCGACGGTGCTTCAACGACGGAGGTGTCGTTCGAGATTGCTCGTGCAGTCGGCAGAGTCGTCACCAGAATACAGATACAGGCAGCCACTCTTCTTGCGTGCCACTTCCCCATTGATTTGTCCCTCCTCGAAGATACCAGCATAGTAGACTGGCACAGCTGCTCACGCAACAGAGGCTCGACATCTTCTCATCTAGCCTCCGATATTTGATGTTGCATCGATCAGATTGAACGGGGGAATGGGGTGATGCGGTAAACGGTCTCAAGGTTGAAGCGGCAGCGGAGCGTCTGGAGCTGGCGAGAGGAATCGAACCTCCAACCTGCGGTTTACAAATGGCTTAAGGGTTAATGCTACAAGGCTCGGTGTTATCAAAGGTTTCCCCGTTTCTTATGCGAATATCAGGAGTTGAGGGCTTTCGATTAGCTCTACTCGTTATGATGGCTATCGCCAGTTCGAACAATTTTTAGCACAAAATTAGCACAATAGGAGGGCCGGGACGGCACCGGAAACTTGTTCCTGGCTATGGTTTCGAAGACTCCATGGATTTAGCAGGAATTTCTTCTGCCCGCTTAAGAAGTGTTTCTGCTTCCTCTTGACGTCCAACATTTTTCAATAGTGATGCGTATAACTCTACGACTTTACCGACTTCTGGATGATCGCTTCCCAAAATCTTTTCCAACTTGGTTATGGCCTGCTGAAAGAAGAGATCCCCATTCACTGTATCCCGTTGGAGGATATACAACATGCCGAGATTATGAAGAGTTTGTAGGACTTTCGGTTCCGTAGGCCCCAGATTCGACTCCTGAATGGTTAATGCTCTCTCATACAGCGGCTTCGCCGTCGTATAATCGCCATGTAAGTCATAGATGAAGCCGAGCGTACTCAAGGTGTCCGCTACTTTCAGGTGATCCATGCCTAGACTTTTCTCCCTTATAGCCAGTGCCCGTTCCAATAGCGATATTGCGCTTGGTAGGCGTCCATAGGGATAGTCCAAACTTAGAGCAAATCTGTGCAGGGCATCTGCGACGTCAGGGTGATCTGGCCCCAGAGATACCTCGATGATATTCAGCGCTCGATAATACAAAGCTTGAGCAATTGGCCATCCATTAGGTAGATACAGATAACAGGTCGCCAGTCTGTTGAGCGGCGGTACAAGCTTGATGTCGCTAGCGCCTAGGTTCCAGACTGCATTGTCTAACGAACGCTTCAGGGGGCTTTCAGCCTTGACGTACTCCTTCTTGATTACGTATAGCTCTCCAAGTTTCGCCAGGAGTTCTCCGATCTGTCAGCGATTGTGTGAAACTCCCCCCCCGTGATCAGCTGACATTCCCCCCTCCCTCAACCAAGGAGGTGGGCCATGTCGGAAACGAGTCAGACTTCAGTAAGCTCCACGCCCTGTGATCACCACAGGAGCGAGGAGCCCATGCTACGAGAAGACACGGTGCAGGAGATTCTGGCGCGAGTGGCGCGAGGCGAGGGGATCAAGACGATTGCCCGCGAGTTGGGCGTGGATCGGAAAACGGTGAAACGGTGGCGACGACAGGGCCACTGGCAGCCGCGGCAGGGACGGGCGCGGTCACGCGGCGTGGCGCCGTATTTGGAGCAGCTGACGCGGCGAGGTCCGGAAGTGGGCTGGAATGCCGTGGTGCTCCATCGCGAACTCCAGGGACTGGGCTTCACCGGCGGCGTGCAGCAAGTGCGGCGGGCGATTCGGCCGTGGCGGGCCGAGGCGCGGTGGGCGACCGTGGCGACGGTGCGGTATGAGACCGGCCCGGGGGAGCAAGCCCAAGTGGATTTTGGCCAAGTCCAGATCTGGATCGGCGACCACCGGGAGCGGGTGCATCTGTTCGTCATGACGTTGGGCTATTCCCGGCGCCTCTGGGTGTGGGCCTATCCGCACGAGCGGCTGAGTGCGCTGCTGGATGGGCATGAGCGGGCTTTCCGCCATTTCGGCGGAGTGCCGTTGACGTGTCTGTATGACAATCCGCGCACCCTGGTGTTGGGACGGCGAGAGCGGGAGGTCCGGTGGCATCCGGTCTTTGAGGACTTCATCCGCTATTACGGCGTGACCCCGCGGGTCTGTCAGCCCTATCGTGCCCGGACAAAAGGCAAGGTGGAGAGCGGGGTGAAGTACGTGAAGCGGAACGCGCTGGCCGGGCGGCGGTTTGTCTCCTGGGAGGCGCTCAATGCCTGGTTGGAGTCGTGGACTGTGACCATCGCGGATCAACGGGTCCATGGCACCACGCATGAGCGCCCGATCGCGCGGTTTGCCCGCGAAACGCTCACCCCGCTGGGGGCGCGGGCCCCGTATCGCTACGAGCGGGAACGCATCCGTCGAGTGCCAACGGATGCGCTGGTCGCCATCGGCGCGGCACGCTATTCGGTCCCCGTGCAGTATGTCGGAACCACCGTCACGGTGCAGGAGACCACGACGCACTACGAGATCTTCCAGGGGACGGCGTGTATCGCGCGCCATGCGAAGGCGCCGCGGCATACCGTGGTCATGGACCGCACGCATTATCAGGGGCTCTTGCGCCCCGGCGGGCCTGTCCCAACGGAGGGACCACCGCAATGGGATCCCGCCTATCAGCCGATGGGCGAAGTCATGGTCCGGGATCTCGCCCGCTATGCGGCAGTAGCCGAGACAGGAGGTGGCGTATGAGCACGCCGCAACTGGATCGGCTACACGCCTCCTGTCAGCGGCTCCGGCTCTACCAAGTGGCCCTCGAGCTGCCAACCCTGTTGGAACACGCGGCCAAACAGGACCGGTCCTATAGCGATTTCCTCGAAGACGTCCTCAGCCGGGAAGTGCAGGCCAAGGGGGCCAAGCATCTGGCCATGCGGCTCGCGATGGCCCGGTTTCCCTTTCAGAAGACGCTGGAGCAGTTTGACTTCAAGTTTCAGCCGTCGATCGATGTGAAGGTGCTCCGAGAATTGGCGACGGGCCGCTACCTCGAGCACGGTGAGAATTGACGCCGGTTGTCAATAGTGGACGCCATGAATTACAGCCTCACGCTGCCGGCTGTTGACGGACCCATTGCTGGGCAAACGCAGCGGGCGAGCGATTCCCGAGCCGCGAATGCCGCCGCTGACGGTTATAGAAGATCTCGATGTACTCCGCGATCTCGCGCCGCGCCTGCTCACGGGTCTCGTAGCGACGATGATGCACGAGCTCATTCTTCAGCGTTCCCCAGAAACTCTCCATCGGCGCGTTGTCATAGCAATTGCCCTTCCGACTCATGGATGGGATCATGCCGAACTGCCTCAGGGTGGCTTGATACGCCTGGGCACAATATTGAGATCCGCGATCGGAGTGATGAATGAGCCCCCGGGCTGGATGCTTGGTGTCGATGGCCTTCCGCAGTGCACTCTGCACCAAGTCCGTCGTCATCCGGGCGTCCATCGCATGACCGACCACCTCACAGGTGTAGAGATCCTTCACGCCAGCCAGATACAGCCACCCTTCCACGGTCGGCAGTGGAGTGAGAGACCGGGCGTAGTCGCACTATCTCCCAGCCTCTCCTCCCCGAACCGGACGTGCACCTCTCAGCGCATCCGGCTCTCCATTTAAGCGTTGCGTAACGCAACAGCCACGTCAGCGTAGCGCGATTCGAGGAACGTGCGATGCTCGTCGCGAATCAGGTACGGGTTCCCCTCCGGGGTCCGCCACCTGAACTGACCTTTGCGGCTGGTGACGAGGCGCCGCAGCGCCTGTTCGCCATACCACCCACGACTATTCTGTCCCTTCAGTACCCATGTGGTGGCACGCCCCGGTTCTGGTGCCCGGACGTGTTCGCGCATCAGGCTCGGGAATCCTCGCCGATACTTGCGCGCGAGCCAATGTCCGAGCTTCCAGAAGACGGTCCGGTCCACTCGGTTAAAGATGGTCGCCGTATAGTCAGTGTATCGATAGAAGTTCGCCCACCCCGAGAGTGTCCGGTTCAGGCGTTCCATCAGGTCCATGTGGTTCACGCTGTAATTGCCAGATAGTTCCTTGACCAGCTTAACCGTGAAGCCTCGGTACTTCTCCCATGGGATCGTCGTGACCGGTCGCAGCTCACCTCGTGGTCCCCGCTTGCGGATGATGCGGTGACCGAGGAAGACCACGCCGTCATTCACGTGGGTGATATGGGTCTTCTCCATATTCAACGTGAGTTTGAGCGTCCCTTCCAGAAACGTCCGGCACGCTTCGCGTATTGCCTCTGCGTGCGTTTTGGTTCCTTTGACGACCACGACGAAATCATCCGCGTAGCGGCAGTAAGAGACGCCTGGTTTCCACTGCCGGTTCTCTCGCACCGCAATCGGCCGCTGTTTGAGAATGCCGAAGTTCCATGCCCATCGGTCCTTCCGCACCTTCTTGCTCAGGTAGTTCGCCTCCATCCAGCCATCGAATTCATGTAACACGATGTTGGATAGCAACGGAGAGATGACTCCCCCTTGTGGAACGCCTTCGCTCGCGGCGCAAAAGAGCCCCCGATCAACACACCCTGCTTTGAGACACGTCCACAGCAGGGCCAGGAAGCGCTGATCAGCAATACGTTTGCGGACGGCTTTCAGCAGCAGGCGGTGATGGACAGTCTCAAAGTAGCTGGCGAGGTCGCCCTCGATCACCCAGCGCCCCGCTGTTCTGTGCTCATCACTGTCCTGCAGCTGCAATTTGACCGTTCGTATCGCATGGTGCACACTCCGGGCGGGCCTGAAACCATAGGACGCCCGATGGAAGTCACTCTCCCATATCGGCTCCATGGCCATCAGCATCGCTCGCTGGACCACTCGATCCCGCAGACTGGGGATCCCTAAGGGCCTCAACGTGCCGTTCGCCTTGGGGATGTACACGCGCCGTGCAGGGAGCGGCGTATAGGAGCCCGCTAACAATTCGGCACGGATCGTCGCCAGTTCCTGATGAAGGGTTTCCGTCATCATGGTCTTGTCGACCCCATCGACGCCCGGCGTTCGCGCACCACTGGATGCGAGCGTGATGCGCGCGGCTTCGGCCAGCCATGTTCGATCCGCAATGAGTCTCAGGAGTCGACCGAATTTGCGTTCGGGGTTCTCCGTTGACCACGTCGCCAGCTTGCGTTGCATTTCCCTGATTATCAAAGGTCTTCACCTCATTGTGGTCAGGTAATCCGCCACACACGCCGCTCAAACTGCCCCCCTTCGCC
>JAOUHJ010000067.1 GCA_029865225.1 Nitrospira sp. | reverse complement strand
GCTCGGAAATGCATGAGGAGTTGGCTCCTACTCCTCTACATCTGAGCGGCAGAAGCCATCCAGATCCAGTCTACGAGTCTCCCCCGTTCAAGGACCTTCGAGCGCTTTTCTAGCCTTCCGAAACACTTCATGGAACATCTGGCGAGTGAGTTTTCCCGTAAATGTATTCTGCTGGCTGGGATGATAGGAACCCAGCAGCGTCACCCCCCAAGGCAGGTGGTACATCACGCCATGTCCGAATTTAGGGATCGGCGCAGGAATAGCATGCCCATGTGTCCGACAGGCCTTCAGATAATGATCAAAGCCAATCTTCCCCAGCGCAATCACCACACGATGATTCTTTAGAAGGCGAATCTCTTCATGCAAGAATCGGCTGCACCGGTCAAATTCGTCTGGTAACGGTTTATTACCTGGCGGCGCGCAACGCACCGTTGCGCCGATATAGCAGTCCGTCAATGCCAACCCATCACCTTGGTGTGTCGAAGAAGCTTGATTGGCAAATCCATATCGATGCAAAGCCTCATATAGCCAGTCACCACTCCGATCACCGGTGAACACCCGCCCCGTCCGGTTCCCGCCATGTGCCGCAGGTGCTAACCCAAGGATGTAGAGCCGTGCCTTCAGATCACCGAAACCAGGGACGGGACGACCCCAATACGTCCAGTCTCGATATTGCTTCCGCTTCTCTTTGGCGATGGTCTCCCGGTAGTGGACCAAGCGAGGGCAGGCCGTGCAGTCACAGATGGATCCGTTCAAGAGTTTCAAAGTCCTCATGCGGGTCGCAGTGTACCATGAACGAGAACCCTATTCTTCTTGCTGGCATGTGGGTCAGCTGGTAGCATAACCACGCATTTGCTGTGGAACTCCCGTTCGAAAGTAACAGAGGAGCGTGCAGATGGTGACCCGCGGGACTCAAGTGATCTCTTCTATGATCGGAGCCATTTTCATCACTCTCTTCATACAAGTCTCGGCTCTCGCCACATCCACCACAGAAGAGACGAAAGGCCACAAATCTGAAGCGGAAAATGAGTTGCTGTTACTGGATCAGCTGGACCCGCAATCCGACTTGGATGACCGTCTGGTCATTCTTCCTGAAATCAAGCGAGAAGGAGAGCGATTCTTCCTCAGTTCCTTTAAGCTCCCCGACAAGATTACCTTTGCAGGACTCTCGGTTCCCTTGGATAACTGGCAAGTGCGGGAGAGGATTGAATACGAGTTCTATCAATTCTTAGAGGATCAAGGCGAAAGTATCATCCTCGCCAAACGAACCGGGCGCTGTTTTCCCCCCGCTGAGAGACAGTTGGCTGATGCTGGATTGCCCGATGATCTCAAGTACATGTTGTTGGTCGAAAGTAAATGTATCTCAGCGGCCTATTCCAAGGCCAAAGCCTCGGGTCCCTGGCAGTTTATTCCCTCCACCGGCCGTCGCTATCGGCTCAAAAGTGACGCTGTTCGGGACGAGCGGCGGAATTTGGAAATGTCGACCGAGGCAGCCGTCAAATACCTCAAGTATCTCAAGCAGTACCAGAACAACGATTGGTTCCTAGCCATGGCGTCGTATAATGCCGGCGAAGAGCGGATTCGAAAGTTACTCAAGGCGCAGAAGATTGATGACTATTGGAAGATGCACGGACCGCGAGAAACCATGCGCTATGTCCCACGGATCATTGCCGCTAAGGAAATTTACTCTCAGCCGGAGAAATATCTTGGACTGACCAAAAAAGACCTTTATATGCCGCTAGAGACGGAAACCATCACGGTGAACGTGAAGGAGTCTCAGCGTGCACTGACGTCAATCGCAGAAGAATTCGGCACCTATCTTCTCGAGCTTAAAATGTTGAATCCTGAATTCAAGAAGGATATGCTTCCCCGGGGCAACTATCAGATTCGCGTACCCCGTCAAACCTGTCCGAGTCGTTGTTTTAAGCAAGAGAAGACGCCATAGCCGTCACCCTCATGAAGCTCCGTCTTCCCCCCTCCTCTGCTCGTTCGCTCGTTCGCCAATTAATCGCGGCAGGACTGGATGCAGCCGATCCCTATCGTGCACTGCTCAAAAGTGTCTCGCTCCAGGGACAATCATTGCGTGTGGGTCAGAGGCTCTATGACCTTTCACGCATCGACCGAGTGATCGCCGTCGGCGCAGGAAAGGCTTCAGCTAGGATGGCGCAAGCACTAGAAAAGGTGCTCGGCAGAAGAATGGCAGATGGACTGGTCATCGTGAAGACTGGGCATACACTCCCGACCAAGCGGATTGCCATTCGTGAAGCCAGCCATCCGATTCCTGATCGAGCCGGAGTTCATGCGACTCAACAGCTCCTGCGCCTGGTCCAAGACCTAGGCCCTCGGGACCTGCTCTTCGTTCTATTGTCCGGGGGGGCGTCAAGTTTATTGCCGGCCCCAGTACCTGGCGTAACCTTGACTGATAAACAACGTACCACGCGACTACTGCTCCGAAGCGGGGCGACGATCAACGAAATCAATGTCGTCAGAAAACATCTTTCGGTGATCAAAGGCGGCGGACTCGCAACCTCCACTCATGCAAGAATTGTCACGCTCATTCTTTCAGACGTTATCGGCGATGATCTGGGCTCCATCGGCTCCGGACCAACCGTTGCCGACCTTTCCACGTTTGCCGATGCAGTGAACGTGTTGAAGCGTTACAGAATCTGGCGATCCGTACCCACTGCGGTCCGGCGCTATATGGAGCTCGGTCAGAAGGGGACCGTGCCTGAAACCCTCAAGCCCGGTTCGCAACGAGTGCGTTCGGTGCACCATCAGATCATCGGAACCAATCGATTCATGCTGGAGGCTGTCTCGCGCACCGCTGGCAGGCTGAACCTCCGCACTATCCTGTTTTCGACTCCAATCTTAGGGGAAGCGCGTTTGGCTGCAAGACAATTGACCTCCATTGCAAAAGCAAATGCCGATGGGCACACAATAGTAAAGCGCCCCTGCTGCGTGGTAGCGGGAGGTGAGACGACTGTGACGGTCACAGGGAAGGGAACCGGCGGACGTGCTCAGGAATTTGCTGCTGCCGCCGCATGTGAGATTGCAGGTCTACCAAACACCTGGGTTGTCGCACTCGGGAGTGACGGAACTGACGGGCCTACCGACGCCGCAGGTGCGATTGTTAACGGAGAAACCATCGCGCGAGCCAAGAGACTCAACATCAACCTCCGTTCTGCCGTGAATCGACATGATACCTACCCCGCCCTCAAGACGCTCGGATGTCATATTTATACGGGCCCCACTGGGACAAACGTGAACGACCTTTACCTCCTGCTCCTTCTCTAGTTACTATCGACTCCCATGGCGCCTCCGCTTATTCTTCCACTGTCTCAGTGTATCGATGTGAGCCTCGCTGGAGGAAAAGCCGTCGGTCTAGCACGGCTTATTGCGGCTGGGTTCTCCGTTCCTCTGGGGCTGTGTATCACGACAGATGCCTACGGGCAGGCGCTACGTACAGCAGGGATCCAAGATTTCGACCTCTGGCCCGCGATTTGCCGACTACCTAAGACTGAACGGCGCTCAACCTTGAGCAGTTATCGGAATCAGATCAAAAGGATCGATATTTCCCAACTGGTCAGTCACTGTCTGGTAGCGCTCGAACCATTGAGCCGGCCTCCAAATGTGCGATGGGCTGTTCGTTCTTCTGCCACGAACGAGGATACGACCCACACCAGCTTCGCCGGCCTCTACCGCACCCACCTTGGCCTGGCCCTGCCGGAGATGGAGGGGGCCATTAAGGACCTCTGGACTTCCTTATGGGAAGAACGTGTCGTTGACTACATGGCTCGGCAGAATCCACACACGCCTCCAAGAATGGCCGTCCTCATTCAACCGATGGTCGACGCCCAGACTGCTGGGGTGGGGTACTCTATCCATCCCATGACTGGCCGAAGGAATCAGGTGATGATTAATGCGATCCCTGGGCTTGCCGCACCATTGGTCGACGGCACGATCACTCCAGATCAGTACGTCGTGAAAGTAGCCGACGATGGGCAACCAATCGCCGTTCATACACGAGTCCTGACCCAGAAGTCCCAACGGCTCTCGGTTTCACCTGAAGGTCTACGCATCGATCGGATTGTGGAGCAGACTCAACGCGCTTCATCACTAACAGATTCTCAACTCTTTTCCCTTGCAAAGACTGCCAAACAGATCGAACTGGCCTTGGATCAGCCCACGGATTTTGAGTGGGCATATGACGCTGACCAGCTTTGGCTGGTCCAAGCCAGACCAATTACGAACGTCCGTTCCTCATCGACCCTCTCCAACGATGACTGTGAATGGTCGCGAACGAATTTCAAGGAGACGTTGCCGGAACTACCCAGCCCATTGAGCCTTTCGTTCCTGGAGCGGTTTATGGACCGTTACATCCTGGCTCACTATCGGAGATTGGGATGCCGTATCCCTGATGGACTCACGTCTGTCCGCATCCTGAAGGGGCGACCCTATCTGAACGTGACCCTGTTCCATCTGTTGGTGGCTCAACTCCGCGGAGACCCATCACTAAACGCCGAACAGATGGGAGGCGAACCGCTGGTAAACGCACCTCCGGTTCAGCCACTTGGCGGCGCAGCCTTTGTGCGGGCCGGCTGGTTGATGTGGCAGGAGATGCGGCGGGTTGAGCGTGCTGGTCCGCGCCTGTTCCAAGAAATGAAGGCATTGGCTGCAACCTATAGCCACGCTCGTGTGCATCATTTTTCAATTGACGAACTGGTCCCGAAGTTGGACGCGCTGGGCCCCTGGCTGGAGGGCCGAGAGGTCACGTTCGGAATTGCTGGAGGAGTCGGTCAGTGTTTAGAAATGTTCAACCGTACTCTTCCTCACTGGCTGGGCCAAGATTGGCGAGAGCTCTTGAACGCCGCGCTGCAAGGACAGGGAACCGTCATCAGCGCGAAGCAGATTCTCCGTCTCGCTGAGCTCGCCGACATCGCGCGAGCAGAGCCGAACGCGAGGTCGTTTTTCACAGCGGAATCATGGAAGCCTTCGACATTTCGTTCCGTGCTTGCCGACACACAATTCCTTCGTGCCTTCCAAGTCTATTTGGAGGACTATGGCCACCGAGGGGTCGGCGAATCAGATGTCATGTCGCCGCGGTTGGCAGACAACCCGGAAGCAATTTTGACGATTCTCCGCACCCAACTCCTCTCGGCTTCCCCTTCTCATCAGGCCGTTCTGGCGCGTCAAGAAAAGAGTAGAGTCGCCGCGCTCGAGCAAGTCAAGAAGCGGATTGGCTGGCGTGTCGATCGATGGCTGGCTTTTTCATGGTGCTATAGAAGGCTGGGGCGGTTCTTCGCACTGCGAGAAGCGAATCGACACCATTTAATGTATTACTCGGCCGCCATCCGCACCCTATTGATGCGTCTCGGTGAGCTCTTAGTCGCACAGAGTCAACTGGATGAGCGCGACGACATCTTTTTCCTTTCGATCGACGAACGAAACGATCTCCTCACGGGAAACACCACAAACTGGAAAGCTATTATCCGCGAGCGCCGCCTGGAACGAGAGCACAATGCAGCTGCCTCGGTCCCCGATACGATTCAAGACTGGGAATCCCTGAACGAACAGATGCAACTATCCATTCAGACTAATAGCCCAACCCAGCTCACCGGCATGCCAATCAGTACTGGATTCGTGATTGGTCCGGCACGGCTGATCCGATCGGTCATGGATTGGAGGAAGGTGATGCCGGGTGACATCCTGGTGGTGCCGGTCATCGATCCCGGCCTGGCACCACTCTTTGGAATTGCTGGAGGGCTGATCGCGGAAATGGGTGGAACATTGTCGCATGGAGCCATCATCGCTCGTGAATATGGGTTGCCGGCCATCGCCAACGTGCAAGGGGCAATGGCCCAACTTGCCGACGGGCTACAAGTCACTCTCGACACAAAGTCGGGGACCATTCGTATCGGGCCATCTCCATCACCGAGCTGTGGCTAGAGCTATTTGATCTGGGTCTTCTGCTCCTTGACCTTTCTCAATACCTTGCGTACTGTGACTGAAAGTGCTGTTTTGACACCCTACATATGGGAGTTCTTTGTCTCCTCAATTTTTTGAGTATTTCACACACCTGGCCGAGGGAATTCCCTTAGCTGTAGGCTTTGGGGTTGGGATTTTTCTCGGTGGTTTAGTCGTAGGGCTTTGGGTCACTGGGCGCTTGCGTTCTCAGGCCCAGCGCGCCGAGGCAACCGCCGATGAACTACGAAAGCAATTGGAGCTGGAGCGGACCGCAGCCCTGTTGTTGCGTGAGGAACTGTCCCAGACCCAGCAGGCCCGAGTCCTCGCTGAAACTCGAATGGAAACGTCGGCACGGCAGCTCGCGGAACAGAAGGTCTTGCTCACCCAATCCCGCGCGGAGCTCGTCGGGACGTTCCAAGCCCTTTCCGGCGAGGCCTTAAAACAAAATAACGAGGCATTTCTGAAGCTTGCCGCTGTGACATTCGAAAGTCTCCATGTCAAAGCTGATGGCGACCTGATCCAACGCCAACAGGCCATTGATGCGCTGGTGCGTCCCCTTCAAGACACGCTGCAACGGTACGATGAGCAGCTTCGTCTTCTGGAACAGTCACGACAGTCGGCGTACGGGGGGTTGGATCAGCATCTGAAATCATTGGCTGAGTCTCAGCAGAAGTTGCAGCAGGAAACCGGAAACCTGGTTAAAGCCCTACGAGCGCCAACCGTCCGAGGGCAATGGGGAGAGTTGACCTTAAAGCGAGTCGCCGAACTTGCCGGGATGGTGCAACACTGTGATTTCATCGAACAACCGTCCGTCACCAATGAGGACGCACGGTTTCGACCGGATATGGTGGTTCGGCTGCCAGGCGGGCGTCAAATCATCGTTGATGCGAAAACCGTGCTCTCCGCTTACCTGGACGCCCACGAAGCACAAAATGATGTCCAGCAGGCTGAGGCCTTGCGTCGCCATGCCGCCCAGGTGAAGAGCCGCATGGACGAACTTTCATTGAAAGCCTACTGGACGCAATTCGATCATTCCCCTGAGTTCGTCGTCCTGTTTCTTCCCGGCGAACAGTACCTCGGCGCTGCATTGGACCAGAATCCTCAGCTCATTGAAGAGGGGTTTGCCAATGGAATCGTGCTGGCAACCCCGGCAACATTAGTCGCGCTGCTGCGTGCCGTGGCCTACGGATGGCGACAAGAGCGACTGACCGCCCACGCGGAAGAAGCAGGCCGGTTAGGCAAGGAACTGTACGAACGGATGGCCGTGCTGTCGGGACATATGAACGATGTGGGGCAGGCCCTGGGGAAAAGCGTATCGGCCTATAACCGCGCTGTGGGCTCCCTGGAGACACGTATTCTCCCGGCTGCACGGCGTTTCAAAGAATTGGGAGTGTCCTCTGATCGCGAGATTCATACGCTTGAACCGACTGAGGTCGTCCCCCAAAAAACATTGTCTTTTGATAGTGACTGAAGGAGTGCGCATGACGAACGAACAAACCATGGTTGAAGCATTTCATAGCAGATTCGACATTCTGGGACAGACCGTTCCGACCGACCTGAATGATGACACGAAGCAGCTTCGTGTCCGTCTCATCCAGGAAGAGTTCGATGAATTGAAGGAAGCCATGGCCACCGGAAATCTTGCTGCTGTCGCAAAGGAACTGGCGGACCTGCTCTACGTCACCTATGGGACGGCGGTATCCTATGGGATCGATATGGAGCCGGTGTTTCAGGAAGTCCACCGGTCGAATCTGAGTAAAGTGGGTGGCTACAAACGAGCAGATGGGAAATGGGTGAAACCCCCAACCTATTCACCCGCTGATATCAACCCGATCTTGGAAGCACAACGAGAGCACTTATTGGCTATGGCGCTATCAACACACAACACCGCGACGGGTTCCTCCGAGAGCACATGAAAGATCCACACTGTCCAACTTGCGGAACCCCCTTCGTTCGACGGATCCATGATGAAAGCACCATGGAGCGGATCTTTAATCGCTTCAGGATCTTTCCGTTTCGTTGTCAGCTCTGTACCACACGTTTCCGAGTCTTCAGAAGCGTCCCCACTTCCCCCCCCTCAGCAACAGACCGCCGGGAGTATAAGCGACTGCCCGTGTCGTTCCGCGCCAACCTCCTCGCAGAACACGCCGCGCAAACGACCAATCGTGTGACGGACATATCCATGGGAGGGTGTACGCTCGAAACCGCCGCAACGTTGCCTCAGGGAACGTTCGTTGAATTGGTCATTAAGCCAGCTTCCGATGAAGAACCGATCAAGATTGAAACGGCTATGGTGTGCTCGTCGAGGCCGGGATCAGTGGGTCTTAGCTTCCTTGAAATGGTGACAGCCGATAAAAATCGCCTCAGCCAGGTCATTCTCAGCTTGCTGGTTGGACAAAACCTGCACCAGAATTTCATATCTTAGTCTTGCCTTGTGTGCTCCAAGCATCGTCAGAACGCTGTCACCAGGAGATTATCAATCAGTCGAACAGGCCCGAGGCGCACCGCTCCGAGCAGCACGGCCTTCCCTGTAACCATTGAGAGTGGTTCGAGCGTGTGAGGATTGCAGACCACCAGATAGTCGACCGCCATGCTCGGCTCGGCTTTGACGACTCGATGCATCGCCGTCTGTATTACCTTCCCAGCACGAACACCTCTTCGGATCACGTCAGCCCCCGCCTGTAAGCTTCTGTACAAGGTCACGGCGCGCACTCGGTCATCAGGCGAGAGGTAGACATTGCGTGAACTCAGCGCCAGACCATCCTTCTCTCGCACTGTCGAGCCCACGACAATGGTCACACCAAGGTTGAGATCCTCGACCAGCTGTCGAACCAGCGCCGATTGCTGAAAATCTTTCTGCCCAAAGTATGAGATCTGAGGGCGGACAATCCCGAAGAGTTTGGTCACGACAGTGGCAACCCCGGAAAAGTGATGAGGGCGCACTTCCCCTTCCCAACGACGCGCAATCGTAGGAAGGGTGACGATCGTCTGAAATCTTTCAGGATACATGGCCTCTGCAGTCGGTTCAAAACACACATCCACCCCTTCCTTCCTGCAAAGGGCTCGATCGCGAGAAATGTGGCGTGGGTACTTGGTGAGGTCTTCACGAGGGCCGAACTGCGTGGGATTGACGAAGATACTGACCGCAAGGGCGTCGCATCGCAAACGGGCCGCTCGAATCAGGGCGCGATGTCCGTCGTGCAAGGCCCCCATTGTGGGGACCAGCCCAATCCGTACACCTTCCCGCCGAAGCCCTTCACTCCAGGCCGTCATGGCACTCGGTGAACGGATGATCTTCATGTGCGCGGTGGTGAACTGCACGTAGGACGAGACCCATATTTCGTGGACGGCTGAGGAAAGAGGAGCTGCACGCGGGCTTGGTCCTTTACCTGTTCCAATAGTCGTGAGACCGATTGCTGGAGCACGGGATGCACCCAGAGTGGATCCAATTCATTCAACGGCATGAGAACAAACCGGCGGTCATGAAGTCGAGGGTGTGGGATAGTCAACCCTGGTTCCTTAATGACGCGTTCACCGTAGAAAAGAATGTCGAGATCGATTGTCCGAGGGCCAGAACGGTTGTCCTCATCCCGTCCGAGCGATCGCTCGATCTCTTGGAGTATCGCAAGAAGACTCTGAGGTGCGATATCGGTTTCAATCTGTACCACGCCGTTGAGAAACCACCCTTCTCCTGGATCGGTTTGGTCTCGAACCGGTTCGGTTTCATACAAGAGTGAAACTCCAATGAGCCGTGAATGGGGAAGCAAACTGAGCAACGTCACGGCCCGATCACAACAGTCAACTCGATCGCCGACGTTGGACCCAAACCCAATGAAGACCGTCTCCATAGAAGCCACGTCAGACGCGAAAGGTGAAACGGGAAAAGCGGCAGTGAGAGTGTGCAACCCTCATATATTAATGCCTGCTTCCCACGCTACTAAAACCCCGCCTTCTTGATTCGCTCCACCGCTTCCGCGAGCCGCTCTTTGGTTGTACAGACCGTCATGCGAACATAGCCTTCGCCCGGTGCGCCAAAGCCGTTGCCGGGCGTCGTCACAATGCCGGCTTTTTCCAACAAATGGGCTGTAAAGGACGTCGAGGTATAGCCCTTCGGCACCGTCACCCAGATGTAGAATGCGGCGGGCGGCGCATCGACTTCTAACCCCAGCTTTTTGAGCCCTGGGACGATCGTGTCTCGACGCTCCTGGTAAATCTTCCGGATACCGTCGGTCACAGAATCGTCCAGCCCGAGGGCGGTGATGCCGGCCTCCTGCACCGCTTGGAACACACCGGAGTCTAGCTGACTTTTCACCTTGCCGAGGGCGGCCAAGACCACCTTGTTTCCAACTACAAACCCGATTCGCCAACCGGTCATATTGTAGGTCTTGGAGAGCGAATGAAATTCCACGCCGACATCCTTGGCGCCTTCCACTTCCATAAAACTTACCGGCCGCTTGCCGTCGTAATAGATTTCCGAGTAAGCCGCGTCGTGGCAGATGATAATCTGATTGTCCTGCGCAAACTCGATGGCCCGCTTGAAGTAGTCCTTCGTCATGATTACGGACGTGGGATTGTTCGGCGAATTGAGCCACATCAGCTTGGCCCTTTTGGCGACGTCCTTCGGAATCGCACTCAAATCCGGGAGAAAGCCGTTGGCTTTGGTCAACGGCATGAAGTGGGACGTGCCGCCGGAAAAACTGGTTCCGACGGGATAGACCGGATAGCCTGGGCTCGGAACGAGAACGATATCCCCTGGGTCGACAAACGCGAGGTGAATGTGCCCGATTCCTTCTTTTGAGCCGATCAGTGTGAGGACCTCGTCGGTGGGATCGAGCGTCACATTGAAACGTCTCTTGTACCACCCTGCCACAGCTTTTCTGAACGACAACATGCCTTCATATGAAGGATATTGGTGATGCTTGGGATCTTGGGCGGCTTTCGCCATGCTTTCGATGATCGGCTCCGGCGTCGGCAAATCGGGGTCGCCTATTCCAAGATTGATGATGTCGACTCCTCGAGCAATGGCCTCCTGCTTCATCTTGTCGATAGCTGCAAAGAGGTAGGGGGGTAAGGTCTTGATACGGGTCGCGACTTCAATCGGAAAACCGGCCATGGTGGATCAAACTCCTTTCGTATAATGTCCTTATCTTCTCGTCACAAAGTCGTTGCATCCACAAGTCAGGGAATCGAATGTGGACGTTGGACATGAGGACGCCTCGAACTTGTAAAGAGGGAAATAAGACTACTTCATGACTAGCTAGGTAATCAATCTGCAGCTGTCAGAAGGTGATGGATCAGTCGATCGGCCATGATATGCGACTGGTGAAGGTGGGGCATGGCCGTCGCCTTCACATGGGAAGCAGTAAGACCCGCTTTGATCAAGTCCGTCCCACATTCTCGGCACAGCGAATCGATACCACCCTCCTCCATTTCTAGATGAAAAAGGAGGCCATAGGCATGCTCGCCATACCGGAATGCCTGGAGCGGCGCAACCTCGGATTCCACCAGAGCAACACAACCCTGAGGTAGGCCGAAAATTTCCCCGTGCCATTCGAAGACGGAGAAGGTATCGGGGCCCGTTCCGAACACCGGATCTTGTTTTCCCATACTCGTGAGACAAACCGGGGTCATGCCGATTTCCAATGCCCTGCCTGGCCCTACCTTCGCACCGAGTGCTTTCGCCATCAACTGACTGCCCAGACAGACTCCGATCACGGGTTTCCCCGCCAGCAGCGCCGATCTGATGAATGCGGTTTCCTCCGTGATCCATGTATCCGAATCGTTCACTGACATCGGTCCACCCATCACGATGAGAAGATCACCGGCGTCTTTGGGTAGGCCGTCCTGCGGGACCAGATACTGCTGTAGAGCGACTCTGCGTTCGGCGAGCGCCGCACGAAAAGCACCTGGGCCTTCAAAGGGAACATGTTGGAGACAAACGGCGCGCATGGATCTATCCTCAAAACACACCCTCTTTAGCTTCCCACCTCACCCCTCGGACACAATTGTCTTCCAGCCACAATCGTTGCCCATTCTCTAGAACCCTCAGAGGATATTCTCTGTACCATAGCCGACGACAGGCCCCGAAGAAAAGGGCAGAAGATCTTCAATATAGTGACCGTACAGCCCCCTTCATTCTCCCACCCTGAGCACGGTATCCTAATCACGGTACAGGATGAGGCGTTCGATTGCGCGAGCACAGCAAGCATGATGGCTCTTCATTCTCGCCAGAAGAACTCGACAGCTGTACCAGGCATTCACGAGGAGGTAGGTGTGGTTGTTCCCACTGCGAAAAGGACGAGAAAACGGAGGCAGAGTGCGTCACCGTCGATCATTCGTGGTATCGACCATGTCCTGATCCATACACAAGACCTGGAGCGTGTCTTTGCCCGGTTTCGCAATGAATTCGGACTGCCGGTCGTGTGGCCGATCAGCGACTATGGCCCACTGGTGTCAGGTGGTCTGCGTGCAGGCAATATGACCATCGAGATCGGTCGATTCGTGGGGCTTGATTTGCCTGGAACCAGGCTCTATGGGATCGGCTTTTCGCCATCTGAACCTACCTGGGACATCGTGAAGAAGTTGGCGGATCGAGATATGCTCCACACACCGCCCGTTACAATACATTACGAAGGACTGATCGAAGCAAAGGCCACGCTCACCTTCTTGCGCGACTTGCTCGATGGTTCACCGAATACGTTGTTTTGGCTGGGGCGTCGGCTGGGTGGAGACACGCGAATTGGTCGCGCGTTGTCGACCTTGAGCACCTGGGTAGCCAAGACCGAAACCGGTTCCCAGGCATTTGCCAAGCTCCTGAACGATTCCATGGCCTTCCTATGTGAGTATCACGTCGATCGCCATCCCGAACGGCTTGCAGAGCTGACAGCCGACTGGCAACAGACCCGACAGGGCGGGCCTTATGGCATTACGGAGGTGGCCGCAGTCGATGTGCACATTTCGACCAATCTCGAAGCATGGAAAACACTTCTTGATCGTCCAGACCTGAACGCACATTCGATTCATGCGTTCAGCATGGGACCTCCCCTCCGATTTCACGCCGGGAAGAGCAACCGATTACTGGGCCTTGAGTTTTCCTGTGTCGATCTCAAATCAACCGCTCGGAAGCTGATTGATAAACGATGGGCGATTGCAACAGATCGCGACAGAATCACCATCGATCCAGAACGGATGGATGGGCTGACGCTACGATTCAGTCAGGCTTCAGCTCCCACAGGCTGAAGAAACCATGCCTGCATCGCTTCACGCCATCTGTGCCGACAGCACGACACTCGTGGCTGAGTCTTCCCCACGGTCAGAGAAGTGATCTTTTGTTGCCACTCCCCAAGCGACCTGGCAGTCTATCAGCAGCTGCTTGTTGATACCTATTGACTCAGATGTGACTGCACTCACTGATCCATCGATGGCCAGGCAACGACGAAGACGTTCCGCCTTGCTCCGATGTCGCCGATTATTCGTCGATCACGATCGTGCTCCTGACGCTGCCGTTCGGTTTTCTGGTGGCTGCATTGAGTGGGGCTCGGATTCATGTGGTTCCATGTTTCATCGTGCTGGCCCTGTATGGATGGATCTGGCTCCGCTTTCGCCCCAGCTCCTTTGTCGTGACTGACCAGTCTTTGAACGTCATCTGGCCGCTGAAACGCCAAGAGATTGCTCGTGAAACCATTTCCACCGTTCGTCTTCTCGACCGAGAAGAGTTGAAGCAAGAAATCGGCTGGAGCTTGAGAGTGGGTGCAGGAGGGTTCGGTGGGGGGTTCGGTTGGCTGTGGACCACACGGCATGGCATCATACGCATGCATGTCTCTCGCACCGATCGCTTTGTCTGGATTGAGCGCAAGCATGATCGCCCCTGGTTGTTGACCCCTGACCAACCAGATACGTTCCGACAGGCCCTGTCCAGCTGATCCTGACCATCTTTTACGCCGACTCCCCTTTAGCCCTTTGGCGAATCTGCCGATTAAAGCATATGTCCATCTCCGTCGTTGAGCACAATGCAGTCGTGGAACAGCCTGTAAGCGCTCAAGATCAGGTGCGATCCTTATCCACGATGGCTCCGGAAAGCGCCACGTCCTATTCGATTCGACAGCGGCTGACTTCCCACTATCACGCATTCTGGTTTCGTCTGGGTCAAGGGTTAGCCTGGTCGCGTGGTATCTATCGTGAACGCTCCTCCGGACAATTGGATCAACTCAGCGGAGTGGTCCGCGAACGGATCGAATGGCTTCAACAGCGTTTTGGGGTACGGTTCGAAGAGTCTGCGCGACAACTGACGGCCCTGAAGCAGTACGATTACCTCGACATTCTGGAACAGGCCTGGTCGGGAATGCGACTTCCCCATTCGAGAGGCGGAGTCGTTCAGGATATCGGCTCCAGCAATTTTTGGTACGCACCCGTCCTGCATACCTTCTTCCGTCCCGCTGAGTTATTGGGGATCGAAGTCGAAGGACACCGGATCTACTTGAACGGGTATAGTCGCCTTGATTATGCCCAAGGGTATATCCACTCGCTGCCCGACACGCAGTTCATCGTCGGTGACTATGCCTGTTACGAACGCCCGGCAGACGTCGTGACGGCCTGGTATCCCTTCGTGACGCCTGATCCTGTGTTGGCCTGGCGATTACCACTCTCCCTCTTTACACCGCACGCCCTATTTGCACGGATCGCTCGTAATCTGCAGCCCCACGGTCGATTCGTCATGATTAACCAGGGTCGGAACGAAGCGACTATCGCGGCCTCACTCTGCAGAAAGGTCGGACTCGCTCGGCAGGGTTCTTGTGAGGTCACCACTCCACTCCGACCTCGACGCCCCCCTGTACTTTCGGTTTGGGGGCATGCGCAGAGGTAGCAGCGCGTCCACACGTAGGCTACAATCGCTCCATGACGTATCTCATCCAGAATGCCGACGATTTGCGCTGGTTGATCGGCCATACCGGCGGGTTCCGCTCAGGGTATGTCACCGACATCCGGATCACCAAACGTCGCCTTTTTGACGAAGGATCGGGGCGTGAGGTGCCGGCTGGAACGACAATCGCCGTGACCATTCGCTATGAGGTACGGGAGTTGGTTCGAGTGGCGACGCTCACGATGACGGGGGTGACGGATTTTTCGGTGTTCGAGCAAGATGGAGTAGATTGTTCATCTCTCGGCATCATCCAGACGGAATGGAGCGCTGGAAAACTGCGGTTTTGGTTCGACCCACAGGGCGAGCTGTACGTCGTCTGTGATGAGGCCCACCTCGAGGAAGTCGCCGTTCCGTTCGTGACGGCTCGGCATGCGACGGAACTCGCTCGGTGGATTTTCCAAGGTCGGACTCCCCAGGGCCCCACTGTCGACTGGTTGTTAGACGAGCTGGACCAGGCGGGCCTGCCTTGCACCTGGCGAAAGACGAATCGGAACGCGGGGACACATCCCGCCGTGCAGTGGGAAGGCGATTTGATTCCAGTCCACGACTCCCTCGCCGGCGAGGACAATATGATGCATGTCCTGGCCTATGGCCCGCTGGAAGGGCATGGCTTCGGATTAATGTTGCGGGTATTCGGGGATCACAACCAACAGATGAGCCGCATCCTCGAAGTCCTTGCCGATCATATCACCCGGCAATTTCCCGGTGACTGCCTGGTCGGCACGACGATCATCCCGGGTCGCGACTGGGAGGGCTGGCTGGCACGGGAACACCACTCACGACGTAGTCAGTAAGAACCGAGGATCTGCAAGTCAGTGCACGTGTTCCGGGGAATACTGTTCCTGCCCATTCCCCGATGAAATACCGGCGCCACCGTTACCATTCACATAGCCAGGGATGCCGTGGCCGGCGCCGTTTCCGTTGGTTTGCCCAGCTTTTCCGTTCACACACTCGACCAATGCCCAAAACCGTAATGGATTCACACTCTGCTTCCGCGCAACATGCAACGACGTCCCTTCCAACACCGTATTGAGCGAGAGATCCGTGCGCCAACCCAAGTGTTTGGTCAATGGTGAGATCACTTTCTCCACCGCTGCGATCATTTTATTTCCGTTGCTAAAGTGATTCAGCATGACAATCCGGCCACCAGGACGACAGACCCGAATCATCTCATTCACGACCTTTCGATAGTCCGGAACCGCCGTGACGACGTATGCCGCGACCACCGTATCAAAGCTGTCGTCTTCAAATTCCATCGCACCCGCATCCATGCGATGAAGCTCGACATGATCGAGCCCGAGAGCTCCGGCCTTTTCTTTGGCTTTCGCCAGCATGCCCTCAGAGAGATCGATCCCGACGATGCGGCAATGGCGCGGATACATCGGAAGGGCCAACCCTGTCCCCACACCTACTTCCAAAATGTGCTCATTCGGCTGCACGTTCAGGTTCCGAATGGCCGATTCACGTCCCTCATGGAATACTTTTCCAAACACCTTGTCGTAAAAGCCCGCGTACGTCGTGTAGACACGCTCAATTTTGATGGGATCCATGCTCTCCTCCAAACGCCAGACGACCCACTCGCTGCGTGCGCTTTGCTGCGGCGTGTAGACAATCAATTCGCGATGTGTAGACGTAGGAATAAATTCTGGCGGGAAACCCCAGTGATGCAAGACCCGCCCGGAACGTCGCCCGCCGTACTCTAGCCAAACTTCTCTTCGTGAGTCAACAGATTCCTTGGACGATTTGGAAATCGGAGTATTCGCGCGATCCTTTGGTGCGGGACACGAATACTCTCGCGATACCGTTGTCTTGATTCACGCTCCACTCCTATGGGATAGCTACGGGCATGCTTCTCGCCGGCTTCTTTGCAGCTGCCTTATTCGTCGGGTTGGTCGTCGGTGATTGGCTGTATTTCATCCGGCTGACCCCGTACGCCATTCGGTATGGCTGCCGGGTGGCAGATCGTTCGGAGCAATGGCCGAATACCGCACTGAGCACGGTGCGTGAACGATTCACTCCCAACGGCGTGTTGATACTCCCGCACGGAGTCGCCCGCTTTTACCCGGAACTATCTCAGATCGCGATTCGTCCTCAGTATCGATTCTTCTCGAGGCGGTTTCGCACAGCCTGGCCGGTGAAGGGTCTGATTCATCTTGCTCCTCATGACCACGCGCTGGGGACTCTCTGTGTAAAACGCATTCCATGGTCATCAACGCTGATTACATTCTTGTGGTTTGCACTCGTGGCCATCGGATCACTGACCTTCGTCGTTCAATACGCCATGGAAGGTGGGTTCGCCTCGCTGGGAGGCGCGCTGGTTGGGCTCGGCATTGTCGGGCTGGCGGGTCTTGTCCTGGCCTTCGGGCTCGTCACCCTCGCCTTTTCCTATCGCCTGGAAGATACCCGCCTGATGAAGGTCTACGAGGAGCTGCGCGAGACGCTCTCGAGTCCAGCCTCTTCCTAACGGTCGCTCTCGTCACGACCCTACATTCGAAAGAACTCCAGGAAATGGTCGTATTCGGCGGGCAAACTGACTGCCGATCGATCTCGCACCAGGCCGACGATGATCCCACGGTGCTTCTTCGCAAGGCCTGAGGCCTCAAAGGCGCGTTGGAATTGCCGCCAGCGCAAGGCAGGATCGGCCAGGACTCTGGTTTGTTCTTCAATCGGAAGTCCATGGACCATGGTCGTCAGGGTGCGGACCGCTTTTTCCACGCTTTCGTACGGCGGAGCCAGCTTGAGCCCCGCATAGAACGTTTCGAGGTGGCGGCGAAACTCCGTTTTAAGCGCCTGGAACTCATCAGGTGTGGTCGGTAAGACTTCTGGCATGATATTTAGGACAATGATACGGTAAGAAAGAACCAGGTCACAACTTTTTCATGGAGGGACGTATGCATCGGATGGTCAATGGTTTGCTTGTGGCGATGGGAATGGTCGTTCTGGTTGGGTGTTCCTCATACCACCATCACCACGGCATGGGAGCAGGTAAGAGCGACGCATATTGGCAGAAGGGTCAGCAAGATATGGAGGGGCTCATTAATCGGACCGTGCAGGATCCGAACAAAGCGAAAGAGGTCAACACGCTCGTCGGTGAGATTATCAACGAACTGAAGGCCAGCCGAGAGCAAGAACGGAACTATCACCGGGAACTTTATACCCTCAACACTAGTTATACGGCAGAGCCTGCTGAATTTTCGAAAATCCTCAACGAGGCAACCGTTCAACGGGCCCAGAGCTCGGCCAAAGTCCTAAGCCTCCGATTCAAAATGAAGGAACTGATGACGGCCGATGAGTGGAAAGCCATGTCCGATGAGATGCTGTCCTACAGCAGTCGATATCAGCACGGGGGTGGTGGGCCAAAGTCCAGCTACTGATGCACCACCGGCGCGGCTTTGAGGGGTACTGCCGTCCAGGTCGCGCCGGCGTCGGTCGATCGATAGAGCCCGCTCCCATTTGTTCCGGCATACAGAAGCTGCGGGTTCTTGGGATTCATGGCCAGGGCGCGAATGTTAAGCGTGGCTATGCCCTGATTCACCGCCTTCCAGGTTTTTCCACTGTCTCCACTTTCCCAGACCCCTGCCGGCCCACCGATATAGAGCATCGACGGTTCAGTGGGATGGATCAGCAGGCTGCTGATAAACGGATCGGAGAGGGATTGCCCGATCCGTTCCCATGCCTCGCCCTTATTCTCGGTACGAAAGAGCCCTTTTGTGGTCCCGGCATACACGACGTCGGGATTCGTTCGATTGATTTCAATGGCATTGACACCCAGCGCCATAGACGCCATCAGCTCACTCTCGGGAATCAACCCGGTATTGATCCGTTTCCACGACATCGCCGCGTCGTCTGAACGATAGACTCCGCCTGTCGTGCCACCATACAGGATAGTGGGGTCTTTCGGATTGATGGCGATGGAGGTCACGATGTGAACTTCCTTCATCCCGTTCATCCGTTCTTCCCATTCACGTCCTGCATTCTTTGAGTAGAAGGCACCGACCGTTGTCGCGATATAGATCGTTTCGTTCAGAGCCGGGTGAAACACAAACTGGTTCACGAACGACACGTGTTCTTTTAATCCGACGTTGTGCGGAAGCCACCGTTGCCCGCCATCCGGGCTCTTGTAGACCGCGTCCCCCATTGTGCCGGCATAGATCGTGGCCGGCAGCACAGGATCGATCGCCAGCGTCGTCACCCGGCGCGCACTAAAGCTGGGAAATCTCTCCCAGGTCCCACCGCCATCCCGCGACTTATAGACAGCATCGTTCGTCGCCAAATAGAGGATATTGGCGTTCGTGGGATGGAGCGCGATGGAGACGATCGACTCGCTCTCCTTCTGGCAACCAAGAGAGGAAATCATGACGAACGATGCCAATGTAACGACGGTACGAAGCAGTTTCATCGTGGAGCGGGACCTAACCACAGCGATCGGATAGGAGTCAAGCAGGGAGATCTAAACGACAATGTTGACGGAGTGAAGGAGGTGCTAGGCCGCAGTGCCCATTCAGGACAAACCTGATTGCCTGATTTTTGATATCCTTGGCGGCGATTTCTATAACGGGGCTGCCTGAGCAGCGTCGGGGGGCAAGCGCGGGGTGGAGAAGCGGCAAATGGTCGGTAGAGGGGACGGTCCTGGATGGTCTGGGCAGCCTGACAGCAACAGACTGGGGCTCAATCAACAACCGGAGTCGTTGACAGCTGGGTTTGCGAAGTCCGGTCGACGTGTCCTAAGCTATGATTCGCCAGAAGTACTTCTGTAGAAGCAGATAGTCGCTAGTGTCCTGAGTCTGAAGTCGTGAGCATAAGTTGTGCATCGGTTGTGTCCTCAAGAGTCATCTTACCCAGGAGGACACCGATGCGCACGGGACGCCCGAAAGCCGCGCTGATGTTGACCGACGAAGAACGACACACCCTTGAACAGTGGGCCCGTCGCCCCAAGACCGCACAGGCTCTGGCTCGCCGTGCCCGGCTCGTGCTGGCTTGTGCCACCGGCAAGCCCAACCACGCAGTGGCAGCTGAGTTCAACACGACGGGCCAGACGGTAGGCCGTTGGCGGCGGCGCTTTGTCGCGCGGCGGCTGGACGGCTTGCTCGATGAACCGCGCCCGGGCACCCGGCGACGCACTAGCGATGCAGAGGTGGAGCGGCTCCTGGCGCTGACGCTGGAGACGACGCCCAAGGCGGGCACCCACTGGAGTAGCCGGGACATGGCAAAGACCTGCGGCCTGAGTCAAAGTACTGTCAGCCGGATCTGGCGGGCGTTCGGCTTGCAGCCGCATCGGACCGAAACGTTCAAGCTTTCCCAGGATCCGCTCTTTGTCGAAAAGGTCCGAGACGTCGTCGGCTTGTACGTGAATCCACCAGATAAAGCGTTGGTGCTGTGCGTGGATGAGAAAGCCCAGATTCAGGCGTTGGACCGGACGCGACCGTTGCTGCCGATGCGCCCTGGGCAGGTCGAACGGCGCACGCACGACTATCGACGCCACGGCACCACCTCGCTGTTTGCCGCCCTGAACGTCAAAACGGGTGAGGTGATCGGGCAACTCCACCAGCGACAGCGCAGCCGTGAATTCCGCAAGTTCCTCGACACGATTGAGGCAACGGTTCCGGCACAGTTGGACGGGCATCTCATCCTCGACAACTCTGGCACGCATAAGACCGCCCTGATCCGACGGTGGCTGCTCAAGCGCCCACGCTTCCATGTCCACTTTACACCGACCAGCGCCTCCTGGCTGAATCTGGTGGAGCGCTGGTTTGCCTTGCTCACCGAGAAACAATTGCGGCGCGGAGTGCATCGCAGCACCCAGGCACTTCAAGCGGCCATCCGGGCCTACATTGCGCACACGAACGAGCAACCCAAGCCCTTCGTGTGGACCAAAACCGCCGATGAGATCTTGGCGAGCGTCGCTCGATTTTGTCATCGAACTTCAGACTCAGGACACTAG
>JAOUHJ010000066.1 GCA_029865225.1 Nitrospira sp. | reverse complement strand
TTGGCCTTCGCCTGATCTTGGACAGCACCAGGAGGCATGCACGTGAAAACCCGCCATCACCCGTCCGAAACCCGCATCAAATCATGTGGGCTCCCACCAGGTCTCGGCTATCTTGGACAGCAATGGGGCCACAGGCTTGATAGGGATCTCCTTTGCTTCGGCGGACAAAGAGTTGGAATGACCAGCCATTGTCAGGACTTTCAAGGTAACGCCGACCGGTTGGGGTATCAGGCCCTGCAGAATTCTGGCTTTGCCAGTGAAAGCGCTCGGTGCTGATAGCGTAGTCACGATAGGCAATGCGGTCGTGAAAGCCCTCTGACTTGTCGAGCGTAACAAAAAGCAGTTCCACCTTTCTGTCTTGTAGTGCAAGTACGCCAGATTGGAAGGGAGTTCTTCGATTTGCGGTTAACCAGCCGACGGCAGTTAGGATTTCGCGAATGCCATAGCTTGCGTGAAGGCACAGAGGCACAGCGGTCAAGCCCGGTATTGCGCGAAAGCGCAGAGTGTTTCTTGCTTGAAGAATTGCGCCCAGTTCACCAAGTTCAGCAGAGATTTCCGGTGTTCGTGAGAGTCTGGTAAGGAAATCCTCTCCACTACCTGCCTGGTGATGTTGGCCATCTATCTGATAGGCGAGCATCTGGAGTCGGCAACGGTCGCGGTCACCAACAGCTTGGTAGCGTACAGAAGATTCGCCGATGCGCACCAGAAGGTCGACTTGCTCCGGGTCGTTGCAGTGCAATAATTCTGAGAAACGGTGGCCGAAATATTCGTCCTCTTGGCCTTCCGGCGATGACAACAGCCCAGCGTCACGTCTCAAAGCGGTCCATCCACTGCGACCTTGGCTCCGATAAACCTCTTCTAACTGAATTGCTTGTTCGTGCAGAAATTCTGCGAGCCGAACCGTTGATCTTCCGCGGAGTGCAACATATGTCTGAAGCTCACTGCGGAGCCGTCGCCATGATTGGTTCACGGCGGTCCGCAGACTTCGCAGGATTTGTGCTTTAGTCAGTTGTTGTAACTGAATATGGCAGCCTGCAGGAAGGGAACTGAATCCCTTGTCCACTGCCTCAATCATATGACTGCGCGAAAGACCGCTAATTGCTGAAATTAGACGATCAAATCGAAAGTCTGCACGGTATCGGCCGACGAAATCTAAGATAAGGCAGCTTTGTTTGCCTTCATGAAGTCGCAGGCCTCGTCCAATCTGTTGTTGGAAGAGTACGGGGCTTTGTGTCGGTCGAAGCAGAAGAAGGGTGTCAACCGAAGGGAGGTCAACGCCTTCGTTGTATAGGTCGCAAGTTACAAGCGCGCAAATTTCTCCTCGCGCTAAACGTTCGGGTGCTAGCTGCCGAACATCAGTATTCGTCGAGCCTACTATGCAGAGCGCGGGCAGCCCGGCCTGGTTGAATTTGCGCGTCATGAAATCGGCGTGTGCAACTGTCACGCAAAAGACGATAGCTTTGCTCCGCTTTGGGTTGCCAGTTAATCGTCGCCATTCATCAATAACGAGTCTCGCGCGGGTGTCATTTCCGGTCACAAGGGTATCAATGGCTTCCCGTTCACCAGGCTTGTCCCAAGGCACGTCTGAGAAATCAGTATCGTCGTCGCAACCGTAGTATTCGAACGGGCAGAGTAGTTGGAGGTCAAGCGCATGCCAGAGGCGCAGCTCGACTGCAGGTGATCCATCAGGGCGATTGTCGAAGTATGGGAAGATTGATTTGCCATCTGAACGTTCTGGCGTGGCGGTTAGACCTAGTAGCGCTTGGGGGAATACTGATTTAACGAAAGTGTCGAAGCGGTCCGCTGCTAATCTGTGACATTCGTCGACAACGACTGTGTGCCAATATTGTGGGCCGCATCTTGAGACAAGGTCGCGTGCGCAAACACTGTCGATGGTAGCGAAAATGTGATCGTAGCTCTGCGGTTCAGAACCACCCGCCAATATTTCACCGAATGAGTGGTCGCGCAATACCTCGCGATATGTTCGCCGAGCCTGTAGTAGGATTTCTTTGCGGTGCGCTACGAATAGCAGGCGTGGGCGTCCACCTACAGTTTGGCAGGTGGCACGATAATCAAATGCTGCAACTATGGTTTTGCCTGTGCCGGTTGCTGCGACAACGAGATTGCGATGTCTGCTATGCTCTCGCTCCAGCATGAGTTGCTCTAGTATGTCCTTCTGATAGTCCTTAGGTTCAAGATCGAAGAAGGTTGTTGTGGCACAAATCTGATCACCGGTTTCCCGCTTCAAGGCTCTGGTCAATTCGGAACGGTGCTCAGGATTGGCAGCATCGTAATGCTGGAATTCCCCATCGCCCCAAAGTGTTTCAAAGTGAGCTTGGGCGCGAGCAAACAGTTCAGCTTGCCCTTGCTCAGTGAATTTGACTGTCCATTCGAGCCCGCCGAGCAGGGCCGATCCTGATAGATTCGCACTGCCAACATAAGCCGAACCAAACCTCGTTTTACGGTGGAAGATCCATGCTTTTGCGTGAAGACGTGTCCGTCTGCCATCGAGAGAAATCTTGATTTCGCAGCTTGGCAGTTTTGCAAAATAATCCAAGGCTTCTATTTCAGTTGCACCAGTGTAAGTAGTGGTGAGAATTCGCAGTCGTGTTCGTGGTTGACCCGCAGCGCTCACAGCTGTGGCTGTCTGAAGGATGTCGAACAACTTTCGAACGCCTGCGACTGTGATAAAGCTGACCAATATATCAACTTGGTCGCAGCAGGCTATTTCACGGCGAAGTTCTGATAAAAGGGATGGAGAACCTTTGCCTGCAGTAAAAAGCCAAGGAGCAGAAAGTCCAGTCTTGGGAACTTCTGGTGCCGATCCGTTGCGATGTATACTCCGAAGGATCTGAGGTGGCTCCACTAACAAGTCCACGGCTTCACTCCCCTGTTGCCTCAAGTGAACGAGGAGTGCATTGATAAAGCCAAGCTGCTTCCTAGATTTCTCTGCTTCATTTCCGCTGATCTCATCGAGTAGGTGAGTCACCTGCTTGGTAAGAGCATCAGTGATTCGCTCTGATGTTTCTTCCGAAGACAGATCTGAAAGCGTGCGGTAAGACGGATCTCGAAGACCGGCTATTAGCTGTGCTAATGATTCAGTAACAAGCTTATCGTATAGTCCATCAGGTAGTTGCATTGGTGCTGCTGGTGTTGGTGTATGGAGCCGTTTTCCCTAACTGACGGTTTGCATCAACACCTATCCCTGTACTGGGTAAGAAAGCAATGACGCAAAGGGGGATATTCGGACCTTTTTAGCGTATTTCGTGGTCGAGGGAAATAGAAGGATAGGACCGAGGTCGGGATCGTTTCCTGACTTGGCATCTGATCTGCGCATTTCGCTCATGAATAATAGGAAGTTGGGGCAGCTTAGGTTGCTGTCTTTTTGACCCGGACTTCTGCTCGATGACCAGTTGCGGCCAGGACCCGAATCAGCACATCGGTCGAGACCCCGTGGGTATTCCCATTCGCAATCGCCGTCACCCGTGTTCGTGATGTCCCGGCATTCTTTGCAATCGCTACATGGGTCAGCCGGCCGGCTTGAATGATTTTGGCCAGGGCGACGGTGAGTTCCGACCGAAATTCCATTTCAGCGGTATCCGCCGCGGACAAACCCAGCGCGTGCCCCAGATCTTCGGCTGATCGAACCGTCACTCGTTTATTGGATCTAGTCGTTGCCATCGATCATCTCCTGTACACGCCGTTGGCCGAGTGCAAGTTCGTGGGCCGGTGCTTTCTGCGTCTTCTTCTGAAGCCCATGAAACACCAGAATCGTGTCGGCCAGTTTAACAAAGTAGAATACTCGCACCATCGTTGCCGCGCTTCGCACTCCGAGCTCATACGCTCCTGTTGCGACTGAAGGCATTGGTCTGCTGAGCGGGGGCCCAATGCTGATGCCTTTCTGCAGATCCCGCAGTGCCTCACCGATTTCCCGCTTGAGCACCGGCGACTGGTCACGGATAAATGCCAGGGCTTTCGGGTGAAAGGTGATCGACTTCACCTATGGAGTACGTCTCAAAATTAGGACATTGGCAAGAGGGTGGCGCCACGATTTGGTGGAGTTGCCATTAAATGGAAGGCACGGGTTGTAAAACGGGGACAGGCATAATAAATGAACGCAAACTCTCTAAAATGCTCTCGCAGTACTAGCCGACGGTAGGTACGGTCACCAAGCTTACCGATAGAACGCGCCTCCCTCTCAGCTATACTGATCCCACGTATCGCACTGTTTGATCGACCAGAAGACCGCTTCTTTGAGTTTCTTGAGGGTTAGGTTTTCAGGATCTCGAATAGCCTGGAGTTTCCTGTCCAAATCGTAGAGTGGTTCAATCGATCGCTTATCCGGGATCTTGCCGAGCGACCAGGCGACTTCGGTCAAGACGGTCCAATCTGTCTTTGGGTCTTGGAGCTTGGCCAACAAAGGTAGGACCACCGATGCATCGCCCGCAATGCCTCCGATCTGTCCTAAGCTTTTGGCAGCGGCGGCCTGGATTTCCAGTTGAGGAGAGGTGTTCATCATCTCGACAAGCAGGGGAATCCCGTCTCTGCCGAGGTTCCCGATGGCAGCGAGCGCCTGCTTGGCAAGGTCTCGGTCCTTCAGCGCTTCCTTCAATTTCGGAAACGCTTCGTCCGCTTGCATCTCCCCCAACAACGACATGATCTTGAGTTTGCCTGACTGACTCATCTCTGGGGAGTCGAGCAACTTGAGCAGGCGCTCCGAGTGACCCCACTCTGCCGCGAGGAGTAGAGGGAATTCATATTTCTCGAGCGCCTCCTGCAGCTTGGTCATGGCATAACTTCCGGGGTCTGCGGCTTGGGCAGCCTGCGCGGCGGCGACGGCGTCCTCGAACTCCGTTCGCACCTCCTTTTGCCACTTAATTTTCATGCCGCTCAGGACATAAGTGAGTTGGCAGGCGGGGCCTTTCCAAAGCCGCGACGGGGCGTCGGGCAGGTCGGCATCTCCCCCAGTGGCCGTGGTGCCTTCCCATGTCTTGCGCTGCTCGCACTTCACACGAACGACGACATCATGCGGGGTGGCGGGGTCCAGCACTGGCGCATAACCAACTCCGCTCAGACGCTGAGCGACAGTGCCTGCCAGGGTTTCAGGGGGCGCGCTGCCTTTGTCTGTGAGAGCGATCACTTCGACCAAAATCGTCTGTATCTTCTCCAGCTGTGCCCTCTGCTCAGGGGTAAAGTATTCTCGATAGGCCAGCGCGTCGCTGTGAAACAGACTAAGAAGCAAGAAAACCATCAGGGCAGGTATGGCAACTCGACTTTGCATGGCCAACCTCCATTGGACCTCTTCAGACGATCCGGATGCAAGCGCCACTCTCAGACACCCGATCATGATGAACCGCTCGAAATTCAGTATACACTGCCCAGTTTTTATGAGAACCCAAAGCGCCAGGAGCCATCGGCATCATATTGACAGTTTACAGGTCCCAATGCTAACTTCCCGAGCTCTACTTCGTGACTCACACGAAACTTTCAGGTCTGTCCAAACAACAAGAGTGAGTAGAGAACGGTGATAAAGACAACAGTTGCGCGACGTTACGCACAGGCACTTTTCGAGCTTCTCGATCAATCCACCGTTGAAGTGACAAGGAGTACTCTCGACAGCCTGAGTCAGGCCATGAGGGAGTCGGACCAGCTGCGTCACGTGGTGGCGTCGCCGGCCTTCGGGGTAGAGGAAAAGACCGCGGTTCTGACGGCGCTTGCCGATACGCTCGGCTGTCCGTCAATCGGCAGGGCGTTTCTCGGCCAATTGGTGAAGAAAAGCCGGATAGGATTTCTGCCTGAAATCGCCCATGCGTTCGGCAAGCTCGTTGATCAAGCCAAGGGGACTCAACCGGTCACTGTTTCCTCTGCAGCCCCCCTTCCAGAAACGGAACAAGATCGTATCAAGGTGCGTCTCCGCGAAACGCTAAAGCGCGAGGTGGATGTGACGTTTCAGACCGACGCGAGTCATCTCGCCGGCTTGCAGATCTCGATCGGCAGCACGGTGGTCGACAGTACGGTCCGAGGCCGCCTGCGCGATTTGCAGGTCGCGTTGACACGAGAATAAGGAGTTGTCATGCAGATTAGGGCGGAAGAAATCAGTGCCATTATCAAAGAAAAGATCAAGGGGTTCGACAAACAGGTCGACGTGAAAGAAACGGGTTCCGTCATCCAGGTCGGGGACGGGATCGCCAAGGTGTACGGCCTGGACGGAGCCATGGCCGGGGAAATGCTCGAATTTCCCGGAGGGCTCTATGGCATCGCACTCAACCTTGAAGAAGACAACGTCGGCGCCGTGTTGATGGGTGACTCTGTCGGGGTTAAGGAAGGCGATCCCGTCAAGCGGACCGGTCGCATCGCGGAAATTCCAGTCGGCGAAGCACTGGTTGGCCGAGTCGTGAACGCCATTGGTCAGCCGATCGACGGCAAGGGAGCTATCAAGTCCTCGCTTTCGTCGCGTATCGAAATGGTCGCCCCTGGTGTCAATACCCGCCAATCGGTTCGGGAGCCGTTGCAGACGGGTATCAAGGCGATCGATGCCATGATCCCCATCGGTCGCGGCCAGCGCGAATTGATCATCGGTGACCGCCAGACAGGCAAAACCGCAATCGCTGTCGATACGATTATCAATCAAAAAGGACTCGGCGTGTTCTGCATTTACGTCGCGGTCGGTCAAAAACGCTCGACGGTTGCGCGCGTCGTCAAGACGCTCGAAGAAAACCATGCGATGGAATACAGCGTGGTCGTATCGGCGAGTGCCAGCGATCCAGCGCCGATGCAGTTCCTGGCCCCCTTCGCGGGAGCCGCTATCGGCGAGTATTTCCGAGACAACGGCAAGCATGCATTGATTGTCTACGACGATTTATCCAAGCACGCGGTTGCCTATCGTGAGTTATCCTTGTTGCTCCGCAGACCACCAGGCCGAGAAGCCTATCCAGGCGACGTCTTCTATTTGCACTCTCGTCTGCTCGAACGTGCGGCCAAACTGAGCGACAAGTTGGGCGGAGGCAGCCTCACCGCGCTTCCGATCATCGAGACTCAAGCTGGTGACGTGTCGGCCTATATTCCGACCAACGTCATTTCGATCACCGACGGCCAAATCTATCTCGGTAGCGACCTCTTTTATTCCGGTATTCGTCCGGCGATTAACGTCGGGCTGTCGGTCTCACGGGTCGGCGGGTCGGCGCAGATTAAGACGATGAAACAAGTGGCGGGTACGCTCCGGCTCGATCTCGCTCAGTATCGCGAAATGGCGGCTTTTTCCCAGTTCGGCAGCGAATTGGACAAGGCGACCCAGATGCAGCTGGCACGCGGTGTTCGGATGGTCGAATTGCTCAAGCAGGGCCAATACAAGCCCATGCCGGTGGCGGATCAGGTGCTGTCGATCTATGCCGGTGTGAATGGGTTTCTGGACGATGTTCCGGTCGACAAGGTGCTTCAGTTTGAAGCGGACTTCTTGCATTATGTTCAACAGAACCATCCCGACCTTAAGAAAGAAGTGGCCAGTATCGGCAAGATCGACGATAAGGTCGGCGGCCGCTTGAAAGAGATTCTCTCGACCTTCAAGCAAAAGATGGGGTACGGGGGAAAAACATAAGCGCAGGACCGAGGACTCAGGACCAAGACGGAAGGTAGAGGCCAGGGGCGGCCTCAGTCCTCAACACTCAGTTCACCGTCCTAAGAGAATACAATGCCAAGTCTTCAATCACTACGCCGTAAAATTGCGGCATTCAAAAATACGCAGAAAATTACCAAAGCCATGAAGATGGTCGCTGCGGCGAAGCTGAAACGGTCTCAGGACCGCATTCTGGCCGCCCGCCCCTATGCGCATAAGATGCGCGGGGTGTTGAGCAACCTGAGTCAACGGGTGAACCGTTCCTCTCATCCTCTCTTGCAGAAACGCGAGGGGAAGAAGATCGAAGTGCTCGTCGTCACCAGCGACCGAGGGTTATGCGGCGGCTTTAACGGCAACATCGTCCGCAAGAGCTCGGAGTTCGTCCGGCAATGTGACGCGAGCGGTCTCCAAGTCAACTTGAGCCTTGTCGGCCGTAAGGGCCGCGACTATTTTCGCCGCCGTGATTGGCCTATTCGCCAGGAATGGGCCGGGATTTTCGACAAACTGAGTTTCGAACACGCGCTCGATATCGGAGCCGATCTGACGGATAACTTCGTCAAAGGCACGTTCGATGAATTGTATGTCGTCTACAACGAGTTCAAGTCCGCCATTCAGCAGCGGGTGATCGTTGAAAAACTGTTTCCGATCGATGCGCAGGAAGAATTCGGTTCTGCGCCGCACGAAGGGATGAGCGGCGGCGGGTATCTCTATGAACCGGATGAAGCCGAGCTGTTGAGTGCGCTCATACCGAAACATTTCCAAGTGCAGACCTATAGAATTTTGTTGGAGTCCGCTGCCGCCGAGCATGGTGCCCGTATGGCTGCCATGGACGGAGCGACACGCAATGCCGGACAACTCATCAAGAAAGTGACGCTGTACTACAACAAAACCAGACAAGCAGCGATTACAAAAGAACTGATGGATATCGTCGGTGGCGCCGAAGCGCTGAAATAACCGACCCCGTTTCGTCGAAAGGAGTATCCCGTGGCAACAGGTACAGTCATCCAGGTCATCGGACCGGTCGTGGACGTCGAGTTCCCTCCCGGCCAACTGCCGAACATCTATAACGCACTCAAAGTCACGCAGGAAGAGAATAAGGCAGCGGGTACACCTGCCATTCGGATCACCCTTGAAGTGGCGTCGCACTTGGGCGAAAACCGAGTCCGTAGCATTGCGATGTCTACGACCGATGGTCTCACCCGCGGGATGGACGTTCAAGATTCCGGAGCACCGATTTCCGTGCCCGTCGGTCGTGAAACGCTCGGTCGCCTCATCAACGTGCTCGGCGAGCCGGTCGATGAACGGGGACCGATCAAGACGAAGAAGACCTATCCGATTCATAGGCCGGCCCCAAAACTTGAAGATCAAGAAACCAAGACCGAAGTGCTGGAAACCGGCATCAAGGTGGTCGATCTGCTCGAACCCTACAGCAAGGGTGGAAAAGTTGGACTCTTCGGCGGCGCCGGTGTCGGCAAGACCGTCATCATCATGGAGCTGATCAACAATATCGCCTTGCACCACGGAGGGTTCTCGGTGTTTGCCGGTGTCGGTGAGCGGACTCGTGAAGGGAACGATCTCTGGCATGAAATGCAAGAGTCGAAGGTCATCGATCCGGATGATTTTTCTAAGTCCAAGGCGGCCTTGGTGTACGGTCAGATGAACGAACCACCTGGAGCCCGCCTCCGGGTCGCCTTGACCGGATTGGCTGTCGCCGAATTCTTTCGCGATGAAGAGAATCAGGACGTGCTGCTGTTTGTGGACAATATCTTCCGGTTTACCCAGGCCGGGTCAGAGGTCTCCGCGTTGTTGGGCCGTATGCCGTCAGCCGTCGGATACCAGCCGAACCTTTCGACCGAGATGGGGGCACTACAGGAGCGTATTACCTCAACGAAACGCGGTTCGATCACGTCCGTACAAGCGATTTATGTGCCCGCCGACGACCTGACGGACCCGGCTCCAGCTACCGCCTTCGCGCACTTGGATGCCACGACCGTGTTATCCCGCTCGCTCGCCGAGTTGGGCATTTATCCGGCGGTCGACCCGCTGGACTCAACCTCACGTATTTTGGACCCACAGATTATCGGGGATGAGCATTACAAGATCGCGCGAGGTGTGCAGTCCGTTCTCCAGCGCTATAAGGATCTTCAAGA
This sequence comes from Nitrospira sp., assembly GCA_029865225.1. GTDB lineage: Bacteria > Nitrospirota > Nitrospiria > Nitrospirales > Nitrospiraceae > Nitrospira_D. Next base: position 11,161 of record JAOUHJ010000066.1, on the reverse strand, counting down.
TATTATTGCCATTCTCGGTATGGATGAATTGTCGGAAGATGACAAAATGGTCGTCGCACGTGCCAGAAAGATCCAGCGGTTTCTGTCGCAGCCCTTCCACGTGGCGGAAGCCTTCACCGGTGCGCCTGGCAAGTACGTCAAGCTCAAGGATACGGTCCGCAGTTTCAAAGAGATCCTCGATGGAAAATACGACCACTTGCCTGAGCAGGCCTTCTATATGGTCGGCCCCATTGAAGAGGCGGTGGCCAAGGCTGAAAAAATGGGCGTGAAGGTCTAAACGGACCCGCGAGTTCGTCGGGCAAGCCAGAGGGGATGAGCGAATGCCAGGGACAATTCTATTAGAAGTTGTGACGCCTGAAAAGCTGCTGCTGAGCCAACAGGTCGATGAGGTCATCGCGCCAGGGTCAGAAGGGGAGTTCGGTGTTCTCCCTGGGCATTGCCATTTTCTGTCGACACTCCGCATCGGCGAACTTCGCTACCGTATCGGTGATCATACCAATTCGATGGCCGTTCTCTGGGGATTTGCCGAAGTGACACCGACCAAAGTTACGGTTATGGCCGAAATTGCGGAAAAGGCCGAAGATATTGATGTCGAACGAGCGACTGCCAAGGTGGCTGAGGCGGAACGACGGCTCCAGGCGGGAGGCTTACCCTCGGAAGTGAAAGAAGCACAGATCAGTTTCGAAAAGGCTCGCTTGCGCAAAAAAATCGCCGAACGCGCCAGGAAAACCAGCCACGCCTGATAGCCCCATTCCAAATAGATCAATTCTCCAGCAGCCCTTCCTAATCTTTTGTGCGAGTTACGCATCGTGGTTCCACGACCCTGACGAGGTCCACCTCTTGGAAAAACAAGGTATTGTGCAGTAGCCTGGACTCCATGATCACCGAGTTCATCGTTACCTCCGGAGAACAGCCTAAGCGCCTAGACGTCTTCCTCGTGAACAGGGAAAGGGATATCTCACGGTCGGCCCTCCAGCGCCTGATCGAGCTGGGTCGGATCCGACTCAACGACCAGGTCGTGAAGCCAAGCCAGAAGATCAAGCCTGGTGATCGAATCACCATGGATGTGCCGAAGCCTGAACCACTCTCGATACGGGGCGAGGCCATTCCGCTCGATATTCTTTTCGAAGACGACTCCCTTCTGATCCTGAACAAACCCCCGGGGATTGTGGTTCACCCTGCGCCGGGAAACTGGACCGGTACGCTCGTGAACGCCCTTCTTCATCACTTCCAAACTTCTGGTGGAACCATGTCCACCATCGGAGGCAAAGAACGACCTGGGCTGGTTCATCGACTAGACAAGGAAACTTCCGGTATCATGGTGATTACGAAAACCGACGCAGCGCACCGCGCCCTCGCTGCACAATTCAAACTCCACACCATCACGCGGGTGTACGAGGCTCTGGTCTGGGGAGTTCCTAAGAAAGGCCGAGGACTCATTGAGTTGGCAATTGGTCGGGATACCAAAGACCGAAAAAAGTTTTCAGCGAGAACGACTAGTCCGAAACAATCGTCAACGGAGTATGTGGTGGAGAGGAGATATGGCAAAGTGGCTGCTCATGTGTTGTTGTACCCCCGTACCGGACGAACGCATCAGCTTCGGGTTCATCTCACTGCTCTCGGCCATCCCATTTTGGGGGATCACACCTATGGGGGGGGACGTGTGTGTACGATCGAAGAGCTCGCAATTCCCCGTGTGATGCTCCACGCCAGGACCCTCGGGTTTATTCATCCTCACACGGGCAGGTTGGAGGAATTCACACGACCGGTCCCGGCTGATATGGAGATGGTGATGTCGGAACTCGAACAACACATCATCCCGAGGGAAGTTGAATTACCAAAGAGATCTCACCATTCACGCTGCTGAGTAGGTATGTCGACCGCTGAGCTTCTCGATGTCATAGGAGGGCTAACGTCGCTCATCAAGATCTATGCGGCCAAACTGCCAGCTGTTGTACACTTGAATGCCGTACCATCCAGAGTGAAGCCTTCTCCGGAGACGGTCGATAATTATGAGATCATTGTCTCTCGCGCACGGACTCAGAGTGCAGGGACCCCGTTCAAGGGGCTGAACGACTCTTTCGTCACATCACTCGAAGCATTTGAAATTGGCCATCTCCTTGGTGCTATTCAACCACTTCTCTCGGCGTTGGATCATGTCGAGCGGATGCAATCCGAAAAAGAGATTGAGGTCGGGCGGCTCGATGAACAACGAATAAGAGAGTACCGTGCCGCACTGCGCAAGGTTCTTCCAGGAAATCGCCCAGAATTGGATAACCCAACCTAAAGCACCCCGTGAACCCCTGAAGGAGTCTGGCAGCGAGACCAGCTAACGGCGACGGATGCCGCGAATCGGACGAGAGCCGAAAGGTGGCGTCGATCGGGGCGCTTAATGCCCCATCTTAGGCCCTAATGCGTTCGCTCCGGTCGTGACGAGTTTAAATCGTACAACGGCGGCACAATGTGGGCATTTGGCTCTGACGGTCTCATCGTCAAGGATCTCATACTCATCAGGTTTGAGCCACATGAGTTGAAAGCATTTCGAGCAGCTACGGACTTGCGTTGACATACATTTCCTCGTACACTCCAAGAAAATTTGAGAAATACTCTAATATAAGATGCCGTCTACCCTCAAGTCCGTGGTTACCTATTCCCATCGGAGCCCGCCCGAAGCCTCTCAGCTCTTACGCCTGTTCCATCAGGCTCCGTGGGCCAAGCAGCGGTCCCTTAAAGACGCCAAGGAGATGCTCCAACATACCGATCTGACGCTATGCGCATGGGACGGTGACCAGCTTATCGGGTTCGGGAGAGTCCTCACGGACTTTGTCTACCGTGCAACGATCTGGGACGTCATCGTCGATAAGGCCTATCAGGGACAAGGAATTGGAACAGAAATCGTGAAGCGCATTCTCAACCACCCACGTTTGAGTCGGGTAGAACTTGTGTGGCTTTGTACGAGACGGCCAGGATTTTATGAAAGACTGGGTTTCACGTCCAAAGAACAGACCGGGATGGTCTGGAGTCGAACGAAAGAGAGCCGAAAGGAGTAAGCCGCGGAATCAAGCCGCCCCCTTTCACGCCAACGAAAAAAGTAATGGGCAGCCGAGAATCCAAGACAGGTCAGAAGTAAATCTTTCCTCCAAAGAGGAAGGCAAAGGAGGACGCATTCCAGTCATCATTCCGCCCGCCCGTGCCGGTCGTATGACCATCATTTCGCTTGTAGGCCCATTCCACATTGAGGGCGAACTGTTCACTCAATCGATAGTCAGCTCCCCAGCCTAATCGCCAAGCAAAGGTATTGCTCGGGCTAATACGAACCGCCGTGTTCTCCCCGAAGCTGTTGATGTTAACGCCGAAGCTCATATTCACGTATGGGGTGATTCGGTCAAACTTCACAGGACGCAGTTCCATCGTTGGAAGGACCGAGACCGTATCTTGATGGCCAAGATCCACATCAGGCCGTTCCAGGCTGACGCCATGTCGTTCCCACTCCACCATGAGCCCCACCAAAAACCAACGGTTGATACTGTACAGCCCTTGAAAATTTACGATCGGACCGATCGAGGTTGATCTATTGCCGGAAAGTTGTTGTGTGACAGGGGAGAATCCTACACGAGTTCCCAGAATCCACTTGCCTGGTTCAGTCCCGCCAAATTCCTCAGCCGAAACGCCGTGTGAGGCAGGAATGACCATAGTAGATACGGCCAACATCATTGCGATGAGTCCGGCTCGAAACGTCTGCTTCCGCATAAAAGATCTCCTCTTGCATTAGGGGTATCGAGGCTAGTTCCAATCCTTCGAGTTTCTCCAATCAGAGGATTGAGATACTCGCCGCTCGGAAGATGCGACTATAACTAGACTCCAGCACCTCCCGCACATGGTAGGGCCGCCAGTCACAGTGAAGAATAGACTTCCTGTCTGCGCCTACACGGAGAACGGCCTTCATGCCTGCAAAACTTACACAGTATATACCGGACATCGATCTAAAGGAAATCTCATGTGTGATCAACAATTTGTCGCTCTCGGTATCAACCTATGAACTGCAAGGTCAAGTGATCGAACCGGGACAGCATGGGTAAGATCGGAAGCAAACTCGGTTAATGAACGTGAGACATCTGCGTTCTCTTCACACGTTTTGGCGAAAAAAAGACTGAAATAAAAAATATAGAGGTGGCCAAAAGAACGATAGCAGGTCCGGAAGGAATATCCCACAGTGCAGAAATCAAGACACCTGCCACGGAAGTGGAGATCCCGATCATTGCCGAATACAGAGTCAATGTTCTGAGGCTGTGGGTCAGCTGATAGGCGGTCGAAGCTGGAATGAGTATCATGGCGAAAACCAAAATGGCACCGACGGTCTTTAATGACACCACGACGGTCAGCGCGACGAGAGTCAAGAGAAGAAAGTAGATTTGTCGCGCAGGAACACCTGAGGCTTCTGCCATCTCTTGATCAAAGGCAATGAAATACAGCTCCTTGGAAAAAACTACGATCAGGCCGAGCACCAGAATGCCCAAGGCTCCGATGATGTGTAGCTCATCAGGCGTGACCGATAAAACGCTGCCGAATAAGTAGCCGTACACCTCCGCATTATAGCTCTTCATTAGTCCGATGAAGAGGATCCCGAGTGCCATCGTCGCCGTGTACAAGATACCAATGGAGACGTCGAGTTTCATTCTGCCTTGTTCTTCCATCCATCCCGTAATCCACACTGTTGCAAGGCCGAACACAATGGCCAACAATAAAGGTGGCCATCCCAAAAGATAACCAAGTGCGACACCCGCAAAGGCTGCGTGTGACGTCCCCGCGCCAACGAAGGCCAATCCGCGGAGGACGACGAATACCCCAATGATGGAACAGAGGCCGCCCACCATCGCAGCCGCGAGGAGGGAGCGTTGCATAAAGTCGTAGGCGAGGAGATCAAGCATGGTTTGGAATCGCTGCTCAGTGGTGATGGTGGTAATCTTCTACGATGACAAGATCGTTTTCTGTAATCACCAGGTCCTTGCCGTAGACTTGGTGCAGAATGTCAGGCTTGAGCACCTCGGACGGCGGCCCTGCCGCGAATAATTTCGTCTTTAGCAGAACGAAGCGATCGACCTTCGACCGAATCATGTTGATATCGTGTGTGATGAGGAGAATCGTGAGTTTGAGCTCAGCGTGCAGATGCTGGACCAGTTCAATAACATTGTGTTGCGTGGTGATATCGAGTCCGGTAGTCGGCTCATCCAGTATGAGGACTTTGGGCTGTTGCGCGAGGGCTCTGGCGATAAAAACTCGCTGTTGTTGGCCGCCTGACAGTTGACCGAGAGCACTATCTTTATATGTCACCATTCCGACCTGGTCGAGAGCTTCTAGTGCGATGTCGTGATCGTGCTTTCCAGGACGTTTGAACAGGCCCAGTGCGCCGTAGCGACCCATCATCACCGTCTCGAGGACCGTGACGGGGAAATTCCGGTCCACGACCCCTTTCTGCGGGAGATAGCCGATCATGGCACGATGATGGCACCGGAGTTCATCGCAGGCACAGTCAAAGATATGAAGATGCCCTTCAATAGGAGCCAGCAACCCCAAGACGGCTCGACAGAGCGTGGTCTTTCCTGATCCGTTAGGACCGATCACTCCGACGAACTCACCTTCGTGAATAGTTAATGAAATGTCGTCCAGCGCAATAAGCCCAGGAAAACCAAATGAGGCATGATCAAAGCGAATGATTGGTTCTTGAGGATCGGCCACGGATCAACGGCTCCTTCCGCCGGCACACCACGTATTCCGGAGGGCAATTAGTTGGTTTCCAATGCGCCGGCCAATTGGAGCACATTATATCGAAGCATGTCGAGGTAGGTCTCCGTGCCAGGTAGGCCGCCCGGCATCGTCGTGAGGACCACAACACGGGCTTTCGTTTCTCTCGAAAGAAGGTCTGGGAGCCGTTGACTTAGCTGAATCTCGGAGGCAATGACTCTTACATTATCCTTTCTGATCTTTTCGATCAGGGATTGGAGGTGAAGGGCCGAAGGCTCTGTGCCGGACTGAATATGAATCGTGCCGACAATATGAAGATCGAAGCGCTTTGCCAAATACGGCCAGGCTGAGTGGTGCGCGATAAAGCGCCGATCAGTCAGGAGCTGAGTCCGATCGAGCAGTTCTTTCTGCAACTGACCCAATTGCTGCTGGTAGGCTGCTTGATTCGCGACGAATTCAGCTTTATGACTCGGATCCGCTTCGATAAGGGCGTCGGTAATATGTCGAAGCATGGTCAGAGCATTCACCGGGTCCAGCCAAATGTGGGGGTTGCCTTCCTGCTTGGTCTCGTGGTCTCCGCCATGGTGCTCCTCGTGCGTATCGCCACCATCATGAATCAGGTCCACCCCATCGGAGGTGGTGACCACACGTAACGTTTTGCTCCCAGCGTTTCTCACCAGCGACGAGACCCAGACCTCGAGCCCGAGCCCCACTTCAAATAACAACCTGGCCTTTCGTACGGCGACCAGATCGGTAGGTTTTGGGGAATAGGTATGCTCGTTCTCGTAGCCGTTCAACAAAGAGGTGACGCGGACGTAAGGGCCACCAACCTGTTCAGTCAAATCTTTCAAGATCGGAATCGTGACGACTACCGGGATGGGTTCACGGGCCTCTGTCTTGGTCACACCTGGCGTGAGGGAACCGGCCACAACGGCCACAAGAGCTAAGGCGGCACATTTCCAGAGATAATTGACCGAAAACATCGGCGGGGACCCTACCATCCACGTTATCCAGTGTCAACGAGGTCCACAATGGAGGACTTTCTCCTAGGCCCTGTCCATTCGACTCCTTGACCACTGGGATGAGTTCCATTAGCGTAGCACACACTTTAGCCTGAACGACTTCATGACAGAATGACGAAGGGATCAAACAAATGAAAGTTGTGGGGTTGATGTCAGGAACATCGGCTGATGGCGTCGATGCTGCACTCGTCTCGATCGCTCGACAGAAGGCTGGTATTCAGGTGAAGATGCTGGCGTTCCATTCACTTCCATACCCACGATCATTGCAACAGCGAATTCTTTCCGCCTCGGTCTCGGGAACGGTCGCGGATATTTGTCACCTGAATGCGCTCCTCGGAGAATGGTTTGCCGACGCGGCGTTGGGCGTCATCCGATCCGCTGACTTGACTTCGGAGGAGGTGGACTTGATTGGCTCGCACGGCCAGACGGTGCATCATCTGCCAGCAGGGATCAAAGATACGAATGTCGGCTCCATACGCTCCACGCTGCAAATTGCTGAGCCGGCGGTGATCACCGAACGAACGGGGATCACGACGGTCGCCAATTTCCGTCCACGTGACATTGCTGCCGGTGGCCAAGGTGCTCCGTTAACACCGGGGGTTCATGCCTTGTTGTTTCGGCACCCACGCCGCTCGCGCCTCATCGTGAATCTGGGGGGTATCAGCAACGTCACCTATCTGCCACGAGGATCCGGGACGGAAGGACTTGTCGCATTCGACACCGGTCCGGCCAATATGGTTCTGGATGGAATCATGTCGCGCAAGACCAATGGGCGCTCCCTCATGGACCGGGAAGGGCGTCTGGCGCTACGGGGACAGGTTGATTCTCGGTTATTAGCCAAACTGCTTGCGCATCCGTATCTCTCTCAGCCGCCACCTAAATCGACAGGGCGCGAGGCCTTCGGCTCAACGATGCTTGATGAATTACTCAGCTGGCAACAAACACGCTCGATGCCAACAGAAGATCTCCTCGCCACGTGTAGCCGATGGACTGCCGAGGCCGTGGGTACAGCCAGACGTTGGATCAAAGGTAGGGTTGATGAAGTGATTGTCGGAGGAGGCGGAGTCCGGAACCGTGCCATCATGGGGCAGTTAACGGCACTCTATGCTCCCATCCCAGTCACAACGTTTGAATCTCATGGGTGGGATAGTAAAGCGCTTGAATCGGTGGCCTTCGCTGTTTTAGCGTATCAGACTGTGATGGAGCAAAGTGGAAACGTGCCTTCAGTGACAGGCGCCGCATTCTCGAGACTCTTGGGGTGCATTGTTCCGAGCGGCCCACGATGGCTTGAACGATTACGCCCAAGCAGGAGGAAAAAATAGCTACCGATGAAGATCGTTCTGCTGGGAGTTATGATCGTTCTCCTCGTCTTAGGCATTCGGGTGTTTAGGAGGAACCGACGTCGAAAAAGGAAGCAGGTTTTGCCTTTCAAAATCCCCCATGGGGCCGGAATCAGTACGATCCCGTTGCTCGGTAAAGAAGAGATTGCCCTCTATAACCTGCTTCAATTGGTCGTTCAAGAGCGATATCTCGTTTTTGCTCAAGTGCCGTTGTGGTCTTTCGTAGCAGTCGATGCCGGCGAGAGTGCGCGTTCACAGATCCTGCGCCACATCGCACTGAAACGAGTCGATTTTGTCTTGATTCATCCTGGAACATGCCTCGTTGAATGCGCGGTACAAATTGAGCATGAATCTCCCCAAGCTGGTGAAGCAGAGGGCCAACGCATTATTGAATCGGTCCTCAATGCAGCCGGGATCAAGCTCATGAAACTCCAGTCGAAAAAGAGTTACTCTCTGCCGGATCTTACTGCGCGGCTCGAATTGAGTGTGGAAGAGTCATGAGGAAAGACTGCCTCTACCAAGAACCCTTCTTACTCCGAGGGAGCGTTAGTCTCATCGGTGGTTGTCATTCCCTCTAGGGCCTTGAGCGCCACTTCGGCCTCGGCGCTATCTGGGTGTTGCTCCACAACTCGGTCGAACATAAGCCTTGCCTTTTCGGGATCACCTAACTTCTTGTAGGTCTGGCCGAGCTTTAGGGTAGAAGCGGCCAGCTTAGGGCTGAGGGGGTAATTCGACACGACATCATAAAACGACTGGAGCGCATCCCGGTACCGCCCCATGCGGTACTGACATTCTCCGATCCAGTATTGTGCATTGGCCGCCAGTGACGATTGACTGTGCAGCTCAAGGAACAGCTGAAAACCTGCCATCGCTGCCGCATAATCGCGGTGTTTAAATTCGTCCATCACTCGATCATAGAGTCGACGGGTCGAATCCTGCCGCTGCGTAGGGGCCGCGAATGATAGGATTGCGGGGGTGAGGATAAGCAGGAGTATGACGATGGCGATTTTTTGCCGAACCATACCGATCCTCCCTTGAGCAACAGAACTCGCACGTCCGAACTACGCAATGACTGTGCCAAGAGATGGGGACCCTCCTGGTGTAAAATCATATCGTAACAAGATGTTATGAAAAGATAGCACGCTCGTGGACCACGATATGCTTCCTACGCCTCATCAGTACGGATACAGAATTGTACAACGCAACGAGTCCCCATACCCTATTGGGTGCGCTCGGTCAGTGCCTATCCGGAGTTGAGGGCAACTTCGTAGCTTGTGCGTCGTGTGGGATATGGAACTGAAAAGAGCTGCCACCTTGCTGCTTGGCGCGGTACATGGCGGCATCGGCGTGCTTCAACAGCTCATCGACATCGTGATCGTCGGTCGGATAGACAGTAATCCCGATGCTGACCCCGATCAACGCCTGGTGGGTGTCGATCTGAAACGGTTGGGCCAGTGATTTCGTGATTCGTTCTGCCACCAGCGTAATATCTTCTTCACACATCAGCCCTTCCAATATGATTGTGAACTCATCTCCTCCCATGCGCGCTACTGTATCCACTTCACGTACGCACTCGTGCAGGCGTTCAGCCACCAACTTCAAGACCTGATCTCCGACATTGTGGCCCATCGTGTCATTGACAGGCTTGAATTGATCAAGATCGAGGAGCATCAGACCAAGAGGTTGTTGGAGTCGCTTACTCCTGGCCATGGCCTGAAGAAGACGATCACGGAAGAGTGTACGATTCACAAGGCCGGTCAACTGGTCATATTGGGCGAGGTAGGTCAAACGCTCTTCAGCGCGTTTTCGTTCAATGGCATACCGAATCGAGCGGGCGAGCAGGTCCGATTGCCGCTCTCCCTTGACAAGGTAATCCTGCGCCCCGTTTCGGACCGCTTGTAACGCAAGCGTTTGATCGTTGAGACCGCTCAACACGATAATCGCAATCGTCGGGTTTGCAGCTTGCATCTGGCGGACCGTTGAAAGTCCGTAGCCATCCGGAAGTGAAAGATCCAACAGAACGGCATCAAAGCGCGCACGAGCCAGATGCTTAAAGGCATCACTCAAACGACTCACGTGGGTAATCTCAAACTGCTCCAGACTCCATTCTGCCAGGATATCCTGGGTGAGGCGTGCGTCGAGGTCGTTGTCTTCAACCAATAGGATCTTGATCATTGGGCGGTCATCGGACGATCGGTCAGGCTCATAGACGCATCCTGGAGAACCAACAATAAGTATAGCCTAAGCCACGCTTCCAACAAGCGAAACGCGCAAGAGCTCACATGTAATGGGAATCCCACATCGACTTCTTGCGCGTACACAACGGCAGGTATCCTACACCCCGCTTTGTCCTGGGTGACGAGACCAGTCGCGCAGACTGGGATCCCTTCACACACCCGTGCTGTTTAGGCAACCAATAAATTACTGATGTGAAACGACAGTGAGGCGAAGGAGGAAAGAAAAAGAATTGACTAGGAACTGCGATGAAACATGGAAGGACTCTGTAGGTAAATCCCGGCTGGCCCCTGCTCCGGCCCTATCCCACCCTCACAGGCGTATCCAGGTTCAAAGGGCCATAACAGTGAACGGCCGACGGCGTTTCCACGTATATGGACATATCGCAGTGTCACACCCATGCGTGCTGCGTCATCCTTTACCATGGCGGTGCATTCAGCGGGGGAAAATCCACGCCGTGAGATGAGGAGAGGTTCTCCGGAGGTTCCTATAATAGTAAATTCACTGGCGCAGCCAGTTACTCCCGTTGAAACCAAGAGCATACCAATAAGAACTCTCATGAGTGTTTGGCGTGTCATGGGATTTTGGCCTCTTGAAACACCATGGTCGATCCAGAGTATACAACAGACCACCCAAACCATAACACGAACATTGGGTTTCAATCGAGTGCCCACCAGATATTACTCAGAGTCATCCTATAGCTAAGCCTTTATTTACTGATAGTGGTCGAGGTGGATTTGTGGGATCATATGGGCATGCGATGCTCATCAGATTTGCGCCAACGGGTGGTGGATTGTGTTCGAGGTGGTGGCAGCAAGGCCG
>JAOUHJ010000065.1 GCA_029865225.1 Nitrospira sp. | reverse complement strand
CGCTGCGCGGGGCGTCGCCTCCGCCCCTGCGTGGCTCTGCGGATCCTGCGTCTGTGTGGTGTCGTTCGTCTTCATGATGCATCACTCCTTTGCTAGACGGTGAGGTGCTCACTCCGGTTGATGCGACTCCATTAGGATCGGCTGCATCCATCTGGCGGTGTCCAGCATCGCACAACCGGCAGAGCGGACCTATCGGGGAAACCCTGAAAACGAGTCAGGTAATCCCTGAGGACATTTGGGAAATGCGCTGAGTACTAACGAATCGGGACAAACGGGAGAAAACCTAGGAGTAGGGCTGGACTAGTCCCACGCGGATCGCGAAACGCACGAGGCCAGGTACGTCGTGAATTTCAAGCCGCTCCATGAGTTGGCTTCGATGTGTTTCAACCGTTTTGACGCTCAAGTTCAAACGTTGGGCGATGTCTTTCGTCGTCTGCCCTTCAGCAATGAGCTGAAGAATTTCGCGTTGGCGCATGCTCAGTCTCCCCAGCGGACCAGATGGCCCTTCAGACTTTTCCCGGTACACTTCGATGGCATATTTCGCCACCGCCGGAGTGAGATAGGTCTCTCCCTTCCCCACCGTCCTGATGGCCAGCTCAAGTTCAGCCAGCTCTGCCCCCTTCAAGAGATAGCCCGATGCGCCCGCTTGCAAAGCCTGCTGGAAGTATTCTTCGTTGGCATGCATTGATAGTAGAATCACCCGGGTAGTCGGGGATTCCTTCACGATTCGCGAGGTCGCATCGAGCCCGTTCAATCCCGGCATCGCGATATCCATCAGCACGAGATCCGGAGCGTCGGCGTGCACAGCCTTAACGGCCTCCCACCCATCCCCCACATCCGAAACAACCTCGACACCGTCAATCTTTTGCACGAGCGCCCGCATGCCCGCTCTGACTAAGGCATGATCTTCCACGATCACAACTCGGAGGTTACTCATGAGGCGGTCACCTCGACCGTCCGACTCACCTGAGATTGGTCATATTCGGTGAGAGAGAAACAAAGTTGGAGTCTGGTCCCTTGACCTGCTGCCGACACGATGACCAATTGGCCGCCAGCCAGCCGAACACGTTCTTCCATGCCAAGCAACCCAATGCTTTTCCCACCCTGTGCACGTTGCCGCGCAGACGGCACATCAAATCCCACACCGTCGTCTTGAAGGATCAGCGTGAGTTCCTCATCGTGCCGGCGCAGAGTCAGATCGATCGTTTTGGCCCGCGCGTACTTCGCGATGTTGGTCAAGGCTTCCTGTACCACACGAAAACAGGCCACCTCGATGGTGGCCGGGACTCGCCCGGTCATGTCCTCAACAGAGAGCGAAAGAGTCCACCCATTACGCGTGGCCTGTCGATTGGCATACCATCGAAGCGCCGGTACCAAGCCCAAATCATCCAGAAGGGATGGTCGTAAGTCCAGCGCCAACGTTCGCACTTGTGTCAACAGGTGGTCCACCAGCACCAGGCTATCTGAGAGCGAATCGAAACGGGTCTCCCCGACCTCGCCATGCTGGATATCTTGTAGGTCGATCTTCAACGCAGTGAGCAATTGTCCGACTTCGTCATGCAGATCGCGTGCAAGCCGGCTTCGTTCTTCCTCCTGCACCAGCATCAGACGCCCAGAAAGTTCTCGAAGGGAATTGTTGGCCCTACGCAACTCGGCAGTTCGCTCTTGAACTTTGAGTTCCAGCGCTTCATGCGCCTGGTGCAGCAGCGTCTCGGCTCGCTTCCGTTCGCTGATATCGCGGATGACTTTCGACACCCCCACAAATTGTCCGACCGCATCCCTAAGCGGCGAGAGTGTCACCGACACATCAATGGATCGATGGTCCTTGGTCAGCCGAACCGCATCGTAGGTATGAATGTCATGAGCTCCCCGCACCGTCGCCAGAAGCCACGCTTTGTCACGATGAAGATGGTCCGGAATCAGTGTCAGGATCGAACGCCCGATCATCTCTGTCGCGGAATATCCGAAAATGCGCTCCGCACCTGCGTTCCACGTCGTCACGAATCCATCGGGCGTCACACTGAGAATGGCGTCACTACTGCTCTCGACGATCGCACCCAATCGCCTGGTGGCATCGTCGAGTTTCGCTCCTCTCGCTCGAGCCACAAGCCAGGCCGTCACCCACAGGAGCGCGATACCAACGATCCGATTGAAAATCGCCAGATCTTGAGGAATACCGGGATGAGACAGCGTATGCCCCGTTGGCACGAGCACGGTCGCGATGGTCGCAACGAGATAGGGAGCAATCGGCCATTCAATCCAGAGGGCTAAGAACACCGCGAAGACATGCCCGACAACCCAGACCGCATACCCCCATGGCATAAACACGTCGAAAAGAAACGTTCCTGCCAAGATCAACGGGATCAGGGCTCGGGCATAGGTACTACTCATTGCCCTCCACGATCATGCAGAAATAGAACCACGCCGTGACACTGACGACAACGTCGTTCACAAAGCATTTGAGGGCTTCATGAAGCTTGGTAGCGCATGATACCGCACTACTGCGGCTAGGATCGAGGGAGAAAGGATGGAACTGACTAGGAATGCGAATGCTATGTGTCTAATCTTGCCGTTTGGCGATTAACGACCCACACACCGGCTAGAATGAGACAAATGCCACCAATCTCAATCAGTCCGACGGATTCACTCAGGAGTAACGCAGACAGGCCGATGGCTGCCACAGGTGTCAGATTCCCGAACACGGAAGCCCGTGAAGGACCGATTCCCTTCACGCCGAATAGCCAGGCCTGTTGCGCAACCGCCGTGGCAAAGACCACGAGATAGCCCAGCGCGAGCCAATCGGAGGTCGTCACCGAACTGAGCCCGGCGTCCATCATTTTTTGGTCGGTCCACAGGAGTGGAATTTGGAGCACGGTCGCTACGGCCAACGTGGTCCAATTCACCGTCAGCGCAGAAATCCTCTCCATGATGCTGCGGCTCCCGATACTATAGAGCGCCCAGCTCACGACCCCGAGAAAGACCAAGGTGCCTCCCAAGAGCGGTCGCTCGCCGGCTGCTTGAAACCCTGCTACAGAAACCAGCCCAACACCCGCAAACGACAGAAGCGCTCCCGCCCAGACTGCCCGTAGAGGTACATCTCGAATCAAGATGGCTGAGAGAAGCGAGGTTACCACAGGACTCGATCCAATGATCACACCGCCGACCGCGCCGCTGACATAGTTGAGGCCCATCAGAATGAGCAGATGGTTCCCCAAGACCCCCAGTCCAAGGAAACCAAGCAAACCCATATCGGCGCGGCTAATGGTGATCCGCCCACCTTCCTTCCACCACCAGGTCACGACCAAGATGGCCAATCCACCGATATCGCGAAGGACCGACGCTTCCACGGCGGAGAATGAGCCGAGCGCCATCTTCTGCGCCACGATCGAACCACCCCACAAAACAGCCGCGAGCACGACGGACGCATAGGCTACTGTGGTGGAAGGCTGATTCATGGCCATTGGGATACCGTCGTACCGCCTTCGCCGTCAAGCAGTATTCCGTCAGCAACCCATCTACTTGACGGTGTTTACCTTTGTGAGTAACCTGCGTCTAAGTGACAAGACCGGTTAACAGGGAGGATATTCATGATCCAGAAGCCGTGTTTCCACGGATGTTTGATGATCCTAGCCAGCGCATCGCTCATCTTGGGCGGTTGCACAACCGCACTCGTTCATGATGACGTCAAGTACCCAAAAACCGAGGCCCATTGCTCCGGCTCTCAAGGTGTCGATGACTCTTCCATCGCCGTGCTGCCTGTCCCAATAGTTGCATTCGTCGTACCTCATGCCAATCTCCATGACATCAAGGCGGATGATTACCTGAAGCGCTGTGGCGATCCGACCAAATTGATCAACCGAAAGGTCGAGGTGAACCGCACGGCCTGTATCCCGGCTGGATTGACCCGCATCATCACCCTCGGCATCTGGCAATGGTGTCCAGCCACTATTTCATGGGAAGCGGATGTAAAAACCTCGCACTAGACATCACACGGCGTTGAGCCCGCTGCAGGTCTGTATAGCGGGGCGATCACCTGATGTGACGACCTCTCCTGTTGTGTCGGCAGGAGACTGCGTATCAGTGCGAGCTGCCGCCGATACCGCTGACAGAGTGCACACCCCTCCATCGAGTTCGGCGAACGCCAGCCGACGCCCTACAGCTCTAGAAGAGCAAAATTTGGTAACATAGCTCAGCGAGCCTGCCATGAATCGTTCTAACTGGATCGGGTCGATAGTCCTGGTGCTTGTTGTACTTCTACTGGGAATCGGTCTGGCCGCGTGGAAATACGAATCTATCCAGGGTGAGCAAGCAGCCTCGGCGAATCAGCCCGAGCCGATAGAGTCGGTCACCGTGGCCGTGGCGCAAGCGATTGATCACCGTCAGATGACGACCTCGATCGGAACGGTCCTTGCGCTGCGATCGATTACGCTGAAGAACGAGCTCGCCGGGACCGTCCGCGAGGTTCGGCTCGTCCCAGGCCAAATCGTCGAAGCCGGCACCTTATTGGTCGCACTCGACGTCTCGGTCGAGGAGGCTGACCTGAGAGCTCAGGAGGCTCAGGTCGCGCTTGCCCAAACGGTCCTTACCCGAAGACAGAACCTCAGCCAGGAGCTAGCTACGACACAGGAAGAAGTGGACCGTGCGCGCGCCGATCTCGAAGTCGCGCGAGCCCAAATCACCCGCACCAAGGCGATCATTGCCAAGAAGACCATCCGCGCTCCATTTCGCGCTCGAGTGGGCATCGCCGATGTCCACCTTGGCCAGTATCTGGATGAGGGAACGCTCTTGACGACCCTGCAAGGCGTCGGTGAAGCCGTACACGTCGACTTCACGGTCGCACAGCAGGTGGCGTCGGAGCTACGCGTCGGTGACGCTGTTGAAGTGTTCG
The DNA here is from genome assembly GCA_029865225.1 of Nitrospira sp. GTDB lineage: Bacteria > Nitrospirota > Nitrospiria > Nitrospirales > Nitrospiraceae > Nitrospira_D. The sequence goes on along the minus strand of JAOUHJ010000065.1, from coordinate 16,201 downwards.
CGGGCGGTAATGCGCCAGTTGTCGAGGCCACAGTCGTTGCGCTTGACTCACGCGTGGATCCGACGACTCGGAACACCACAGTACGCGCCAGGATTGAAGGTGCCAGGAATGTGCCGGCACCGGGAGCATCGGTACGCGTCCGGGTCCCGATCGGACCAACCAAAAATGCCGTCGCCATACCTGTCAGCGCCTTACGCAAGGGACCAGGAAGTGATCAGGTGTTCGTCTTGGCGGGAGACTACGACGGCCGGATGCGCGTGCATGCTCGTCAGGTCGAAAGCGGGCCGATGGTGGGTGATGAGGTCGTCATTCATACCGGCCTGAAGGCAGGTGAACAGGTGGCAGCCCTGGGTTCCTTTAAGCTCCGCGACGGACTCCTCGTGGCGATCGCAGATAGTCCTGTAACCAGATCCCATCAACCTCACGAGCCCGAGAAACCATAACCGGATCACCATGCAGCCGGACACCCGAGCATCATTCACCGACGTGTTCATCAAGCATCCTGTGTTAGCCATCGTCGTGAATCTCATCATCCTACTCGCCGGCTGGCGGGCGCTCACCACACTTCCGGTCCAGCAATACCCGAAAATTGAAAACTCACAAGTGGTCATTACGACCATTTACTACGGAGCGAACGCCGAAACGGTCAGAGGGTTTCTCAGCACACCGATTGAACGGGTGGTCTCCGCCATCAGCGGTGTCGATTATGTTGAATCAACCAGTCGCGCCGGTGTCAGCACGGTCACCGTGCATTTGAAGTTGAACCACAACAGCACGGCGGCACTGGCCGAAGTCACCGCGCGATTGCAACAAGTCCGTTCAGAGCTTCCACCGGACTCGGAACCACCTTCAATTGAAGTGCAGCGAGCAGATCGGCCCTATGCCTCCTTCTATCTCAGTTTCAGCTCGACCGAACGCACCGTTTCTTCCGTCACAGATTGGTTGCTCCGAACGTTGCAGCCTCAGCTCTCAACGCTTGCCGGCGTGCAACGGGTCACGTTTGAAGGGGAACGACAGATCGCCATGCGTATCTGGATCGACCCCGACCGGCTTGCCTCACTCAACCTCTCCCCCGGCGACGTGCAGAACGCCCTCCGACGGAACAACTACTTGGCGGCGGTCGGTCGCACAAAAGGCAATCTGGTGCAGGTCAACCTGCTCGCGAACACCGATCTCCGCTCGACGGTTGAATTTGAAGACCTCGTCGTCGCCGACCGCGGCGGCGCCATCGTGAGATTGAAAGACGTAGCCCAAATCGAGCGGGACGCGGAAGAAGCGGTCATGATCGCCAAATACGATGAAACCGAAGGTGTCTACCTCGGTATCTGGGCGGTGCCCGGCACGAATGAAATCGAGGTCGGCCGCCGGCTGCGTGACGAAATCGAGCAGATCCGCCCGACCCTGCCACGTGATATCGACATGAAACTCGTGTGGGACAGCACGATGTTCATCCGGAATGCGTTGACGGAAATTACGAAGACCTTATCGGAAACGATCCTCATTGTGGCCGTGGTGGTGTTCCTCTTCATGGGGTCGATTCGAACCGCACTGGTGCCGCTCGTCGCTATGCCGGTCTCGTTGATCGGCGCCGCGATCTTCATGGTCGCCTTTGGCTTCAGCCTGAATCTCCTAACACTTCTTGCCATCGTCCTCTCCGTCGGTTTGGTCGTGGACGACGCCATTGTTGTAGTCGAAAATGTGGAACGGCATGTACGGATGGGACAATCCCGCATCGAGGCGGCCCAAGCCGCCATACGGGAGCTGCTCGGTCCGATCATCGCGATGACGATCACGCTGGCCACCGTTTACGCACCCATCGGTTTTCAGGGAGGGCTGACCGGCTCTCTGTTCCTCGAGTTTGCTATAACGCTAGCCGTGGCCGTCGTCCTCTCGGGAAGCGTGGCGATTACGCTGTCGCCGATGATGAGTTCGAAATTTGTTCATCCGCAAGGGAAGGAAGGTCGGTTAACCGCCTTCGTCAACCAGCGGTTCGAGGAGGTGCGATCTCTCTATGCGAAGTTGCTGGACGGCGCATTCACGATGCGATGGGGCATCGTCGTGGCGTCGCTCCTCATCATAGTGGCAGCCTGGCCACTCTACCACTTCTCCCGTCAGGAACTGGCTCCCGTGGAAGATCAGAATCACATCAGCCTCTTTTTCGAAGCTGCACCGGATTCGACGGTACAGGCCACCAACCGCCAACACTTCCAGATTGTGACCGCGATCACGGCCATCCCTGAAACGGACTATACCTGGTCGCTCACAACTGCCTGGGGCGGCTTCGGCGGCGTCGTTGCAAGAGATTGGCATGATCGAGCACGCTCGACTGAGGAGATGTACGACGACGTCTTTATCGCCGTTTCACAAGTCCCAGGGCTGCGAGTCTTCCCCCGATTGGACCCTCCGCTGCCAACCCCCGGCCAATATGACGTCGAGCTAGTTCTGCAGAGCGATGCGCCGGCCGAGCAGATGCTGCAAGCAGTCGGTTCGGTGTTGAACGCGGGCTGGCGGAGCGGTAAGTTTCTCTACGTGGATACGGATCTGAAGATCGATCTCCCTCAGGCGCGAGTCGTGCTGGACCGTGAGCGACTCGCTGATTTGGGATTCGATTTGGCAGGAGTCGGTCGCGAGCTTGGTACGATGCTCGGCGGTGCCTATGTCAATCGGTTCAACTACTTTGACCGCAGCTACAAGGTGATCCCTCAGCTTGGGGACAAGGATCGGGCCACCCTCGATCCGCTGCTTGATCTCAAGATCAAAACGCCGGGAGGCCAGTTGGTACCGGTCTCTACGTTTACGCATATCGAAACCAGTACCGCCCCTCGTACTTTGAACCGGTTCCAACAACGCAATGCGGTCCGCATCTTCGGAGGCCTCAAACCTGGTTACACCAAGGAAGAGGGGCTCCGCATACTTGAAACAGCCGCCGCCTCGATCGGCCCCCGCGTGGTCCTCGACTATGCCGGCGAATCACGGCAACTCCGACAAGAGGGAGCGGCACTCACCGTCACGCTCGGTTTCGCGGTGGTCCTGATCTATTTGGTGCTGGCCGCCCAGTTCAAGAGTTTCCGCGATCCGTTGATTGTTCTTGTGGGATCGGTTCCACTTGCCATCTCGGGCGCGCTCGTAGTCAGCTTCCTCGACCTCACCACGATCAATATCTATTCGCAGGTCGGGCTAATCACTCTAGTGGGGCTGATCGCCAAGAACGGCATTCTGATCGTAGAATTTGCCAACCAGTTGCAGACGCGGGGGTATTCCCGCGTGACGGCTATACGAGAAGCGGCCTTAACCAGACTGCGACCGGTCCTGATGACATCGGCGGCCACCGTCTTCGGACATCTCCCACTGATTCTGGCGACCGGACCTGGAGCGGCCGCGCGCAATAGCATCGGCATGGTCCTGGTCACTGGCATGACAGTCGGAACGCTGTTCACGCTGTTTGTTGTACCGGTATTTTACGCGATGATCGCGACTCAACATGAACCCTCTGAATCGCACTCGACACCGGAGCCCATAAATCCCGAAGCGCTGACGTGGACGGGAGTCAGGACGTAAACGACTTTCACCAGATCATCGAACAAGATTTAATTCCTGCATCTCTCTATAATCGTGATAGTCATTGATCTGAAACACCGTCGAAAGAAAGGAAGCTTGTGATCTCGAAACCTCTGCATACACATCTTGTTGCATCGTTCATTCTCATCCTAGGTTTCACCGGCTGTGCCGAGGTGAACTATCAACGCCTCAATGATCCCGCGCGGGATACCTGGCAGAAACCACAGGGGGTCATTGAACAATTGTCGATCGCGCCCGGGTCACGTGTGGCGGACTTAGGTGCCGGCGGCGGCTACTTTACGTGGCATCTGGCCAAGGCGGTCGGTGCACGGGGGATGGTCTATGCGGTTGATATTAATAAGGCGGCACTGGACATGATCTTTAAAGAAATGGTCGCACGCGGAACTCCGAATGTGCGGCCCGTCCACGCCACGCTGAACGACTCCAGATTTCCGGAGCCGGTCGACCTTGTGTTCAGCTGCAACACCTATCATCTCATGATTGATCGAGTCACCTACTTTCGCTCTCTCGCGTCGTCGCTCAGACCTGGCGGACGTATCGCTATCATCGATTTCCATCCCCGTGGGTTTTTGTTCGACCTGTTCGACGATAGAATCACCAAGGAGGAAGTCCGTCTCGAAATGGAAGCCGCCGGCTATCGATTGGTCAACGCCTATGATCATCTCGACCAGCAGCACTTCCAGATCTTTGCAGGTCCCGACAGTAAACAACTCGACTCCTCTGATGCAAAGGACGCAGCTCCGAAGGACCGTGAATGAACGACACAGATCCTCAGGAGACGCGCGAATGGTTAGACTCCATCCAGTACGTATTGGAGCACCACGGCGTCGAGCGGGCGACCTATCTGTTCGAACGGCTTCGTGACCGACTGGGCGGACGCGGTGCGAAAATTTCCCAGTCGGTCAACACCCCGTACGTCAATACGATTCCCGTCTCCCAACAACCGCCTTATCCCGGCAACCTCGAGTTAGAACGTCGTATCCGCAGCCTGGTCCGCTGGAATGCGATGGCGATGGTCGTGAGGGCGAACCAGCAACGCCCTGGCATCGGCGGACATATTTCCACCTTTGCTTCGGCCGCCACGCTCTATGAAGTCGCCCTGCATCATTTTCTGCGCGGCAAGAACGGGCCCCAAGGCGGCGACCAGGTCTACTTTCAAGGCCATGCCGCACCGGGGATCTATGCGCGCAGCTTTGTCGAGGGACGACTCCCAGAAGAGGTGCTGCATCGGTTCCGTGTCGAGTTGGACTCCGGTGGGCGAGGATTGTCCTCCTATCCTCATCCCTGGTTGCTCCCCGACTACTGGGAATTTCCAACTGTCTCAATGGGCTTGGGACCAATCCTGTCGATCTACCAAGCGCGCTTCAATCGTTACTTGCAGGACCGTGGTCTCAAGGATACGAGCCAACAACGAGTGTGGGCCTTCGTCGGTGATGGCGAAACCGATGAACCGGAAAGTCTCGGTGCACTTTCCCTTGCCTCACGTGAACGACTCGACAATCTCATCTGGGTCGTCAACTGTAATCTCCAACGCCTCGACGGTCCCGTGCGCGGCAACGGCAAGATCATCCAAGAGTTGGAAGCGGTCTTCCTCGGCGCCGGCTGGCATGTCATCAAAGTGATCTGGGGCAGCGATTGGGATCCGTTGCTCGCGAAGGATGACGAAGGCTTGCTGACCAAGCGGATGGGCGAGGTCGTGGACGGGTGGTTTCAAAAGTATGTGGTGGAAGGCGGTGGCTTCGCACGGGAGCATTTCTTCGGAACCGACCCGCGACTCCTCAAGCTAGTCGAGAGTTATTCCGACGAACAGATCCACAAAATGCTGCGAGGCGGTCACGATCCGCGAAAACTGTACGCGGCCTACAAAGCCGCTGTGGAGCATACGGGGCAACCCACCGTGATCCTGGCTAAGACGATCAAAGGCTACGGCCTAGGCGAGGCCGGCGAAGGGCGTAACATCACGCATCAACAGAAGAAGATGAATGAACAGGAACTGCGTGAATTCCGCACAAGATTCAGCGTGCCGGTGCCGGATGCACAATTGACCTCAACCCCGTTCTATAGGCCTCCAGCAGACAGCCCCGAGGCAGCATACCTGGCAGAACGCATCAAGGCGATGGGCGGTCCGCTTCCTGAGCGGCGCGTCACGATCGAATCGATCGAGACGCCTGCACTCGACCTCTTCAAAGAATTTCTCGAAGGATCGGGAGAGCGTTCGGTCTCTACCACGATGGGCTTCGCCCGAATGCTGAGCCGGCTGCTCGGCATGAAAGAGTTCGGGAAATATCTCGTTCCGATCATTCCCGATGAAGCACGCACGTTCGGGCTGGAGGCGCTCTTCCGACAATATGGCATTTACTCGCATGTCGGCCAACTCTATGAACCGGTGGACAAGAGTTCTCTCTTGTACTACTTCGAAGCGAAGCACGGGCAGATTCTCGAGGAAGGCATTACCGAAGCCGGTTCGATGTCTTCCTACATTGCGGCGGGCACCGCCTATGCGACTCATGGCGTCAGCATGATTCCGTTCTACATCTTCTATTCGATGTTCGGGTTTCAGCGGATCGGCGATTTGATCTGGGCCGCTTGCGACATGCGCGCGCGAGGATTTATGTTGGGCGCCACCGCCGGGCGCACGACGCTGGAAGGAGAAGGACTCCAACACCAGGACGGGCAGAGCCATCTGTTCGCCACCGCCTTTCCGACGATCGCGGCCTACGACCCGGCCTTCATGTTTGAGCTGGCAGTCATTCTTCAAGACGGACTCAAGCGGATGTATCAGGATCAACAAGACTTGTCTTACTACATCACGCTCTACAACGAATCCTATCCGATGCCGGCGATGCCTCCCAATGTGGAGGAAGGGATCCGAGAGGGTCTGTATCGATTCAAATCCGCACCGGACCGAACCAATCACCGCGCCCATCTGCTGGCGAGCGGCCCCCTGGTGAACGAGGCGGTGCGTGCGCAGGAATTGTTGCTGCGCTATGGCGTGGCCGCGGATGTGTGGAGTGCAACAAGCTACAAGCAGCTACGACTGAACACGCTGGAGAACGAACGCTGGAATCTACTGCACCCGAGTGAAAAGCCCCGCACGAGTTTTCTACAGCGAATCGTTGAGCAGTTCGATGGCCCCTGTATCGCGGTCAGCGACTATGTGCGCCTGGTTCCCCAACAAATCGCTCCGTGGATTCCCGGCGGGCTCCTGGCCTTGGGAACGGATGGGTTCGGCCGGAGCGATACCCGGAAGGCCTTGCGGCGCTTCTTCGAGGTTGACGCCGAACATCTGGTCGTAGCGACGCTCTACGCCTTGTGTCGCCGCGGAGCCGTCGAGGCAAGCCTTGTGACGCAGGCAACGCACGATCTTGGTATCTCGACGGAAACGGAGGCTCCTTGGCATCGATGACGGAGACAGGGCCATCCATCAAGAGGGATATGACATGAATGTCGAACTCCCATTTCTCGCAGAAGGGATCGAAGGCGGCGATGTGGTCCAACTGCTGGTGCGCGAGGGGGATCACGTCAACGAGGGACAATCGCTGATCGAGCTCGAAACCGATAAGGCGACCGTACCGGTCCCGACACCCGCAGCGGGAACCGTCGTGCGCCTCCTGGTCCAGCAAGGCGATCATGTGAAGGTCGGCCAAGCACTCATCGAACTCGATGGAGCTGACGATAACGCAACGCAGGTATCGCCCTCGTCATCAACAAACCCGACAAAGCCATCTTCTCAACAGACTCCGCCTACCGCTGAAGCAGGCAAAGCGGCCGGGGAACCTGCGAGCCCGAAAGAGGCCTCACCGATCAGCCCACCATCGGAACCGGAGGAGCCCGCTGTGAAGGAGAAGACTGGAGCGATCCACTCGCCGTCCGCCGGAGCCACGATCCCGGCCCCTCCATCGGTTCGGCGACTCGCACGAGAACTTGGGGTTGATCTCTCACAGGTCAAAGGATCCGAAGCCGGTGGACGCATTACTGCCGACGACGTAAAAGCCTTCGTCCGAGAGCGGACCAAGCGCGGCAGCGCACAAGGCGTGGGCAGCAACATATTTTCCACCGCCTATGGATCTGAACGGCGCGAGCCACTCCCCTCCCTCAGACGAAAAATCGCTGCCAATATGACCCAAGCCTGGACAACGATTCCACACGTTCATCAATTCCAGGACGCCGATATCACCGACCTCATGGCACTTCATAAACGATATGCACCGGAATTTAAAAAGAAGGGTGCCACACTGACGTTGAGTAGTCTCTTTCTGAAAGCGATCGTCCATGCGCTAAAACTGTACCCGCAGATGAATGCGAGCCTCGATCTCACGAACGGCGAGGTGATCTACAAGGACTATTACAACATCGGCGTAGCGGTCGATACACCAGCAGGGCTGATCGTACCGGTGGTTCACCAGGTGGACCAGAAAGATCTCTTACAAATTTCTCTGGAACTGGCCGATCTTGCCGAACGCACCCGCAAGCGGGAGATCAAGCTGGAAGAGTTACGGGGGGCGACGTTTACGCTGAGCAACATGGGCGGGCTCGGCGCCGGTCCGTTTCTGCCGATCATCAACCCGCCCCAAGTCGGCATTCTCGGCGTCGGCAAGGCCAGGATGATACCCGTGTATCGCGATGGCCAATTCGTCCCTCGCCGCGTCCTGCAATTGTGCGTGGGCTACGACCATCGGCTGGTGGATGGAGCGATCGGCGCGCGCTTTACCATCGAGATCGTCAAAGTGCTGGAAGATTTTCAGGGAATGTTTCTTGGTCTCTAACAAGGTTGGTCTGGTTGGTTTGGTTTGTCCGGTTTATCTCGTTTGTTTGGTTATTTGGTCATCCGGTTAAGAGAAATTGGACGACAAGACGAACACTGACACAGATAAAAGAAGCTGAAGAGGTTGATACAGACGGCTAACAAGAGAGGGCGAGTTTTCCCAACCAAACAAACCAGAGAGACCATATGAACCAGATAGACCGTTATGACGTGGCGGTGATCGGTGCCGGTCCGGGTGGCTATGCGGCCGCGTTCCGAGCAGCGGATCTTGGCTTACGCACGGCGCTGATCGATCAGGATCCTCAACTCGGTGGGACCTGCCTGTTGCGGGGGTGCATTCCTTCGAAAGCCTTACTGCATGCCGCCCGCCTACTCACCGAGGCTCAAGAAGCGGCGGCCTGGGGAATTCAATTCGATAAACCGCGCGTAGATCTCGATGCATTTCGCAGCCGCGTGGACAACATCATCGGCAAGCTCACGAAAGGTGTGCGAACACTGGCCGGAAGCCGGAAAGTCGACATGATCCACGCGCGCGCCATGTTGAAGGATGCCACAACACTTCAGTTGTCCGGCCCAGACTCGCCGGGTGAACTTTCTTTCGGTCATGCAATTATTGCGACCGGATCCAAACCCGTGATTCCTTCCTCCTTGAAGCTCGATGATCCGCGCGTGATGGATTCCACAGGCGCGCTCCGGTTACCGGATATCCCCCAACGCCTCTTGGTCGTCGGCGGCGGCTATATCGGCCTCGAGTTGGGCACGGTCTATCAGGCGCTCAGCTCCGAGGTCACCGTGGTAGAAGCCCTCCCTCGCCTCCTGAACGGCGTCGATGCGGATCTCGTGCGCCCGTTACACCAACGGATGCAGCGCCGGTTCACGGCGATTAAGCTGAACACCACCGTCGCACAACTGGAAACTCAGAACGAAGGCCTGGTCGCGACTTTCTCGGACTCAGAAGGAACCAACACCGATCGCTTCGACCGTGTGCTCATTGCCGTGGGGCGCAAACCCAATACCGAGCAACTGGGGCTTGAACACACAAAGATTGCGGTCACATCGAAAGGCTTCATTGAAGTCGATCGGCAGATGCGCACGGCCGAGCCGACGATCTTCGCGATCGGGGATGTCGTGGGCGAGCCGATGCTCGCCCACAAGGCTTCGCATGAAGGGCTGGTCGCCGCTGAAGTCATCGCTGGACGACAGGCCACCTTTGATGCGGCGGCAATCCCGGCCGTCGTCTTTACCGATCCGGAGATCGCCTGGTGCGGACTGACCGAAGAAGCGGCCAAAGCAGCGGGACAAGCCGTGAATGTGGCACGGTTTCCTTGGGCAGCTTCGGGACGCGCCACGACATTGGGTCGCACCGAAGGCGTCACCAAACTCATCCTCGACCAAGAGTCTGGACGGGTCCTCGGTATGGGTTTGTGCGGAGTCGGGGCTGGTGAATTGATCGCCGAAGGAGTCTTGGCGATCGAGATGGGCGCCGTTGCCGAAGATCTGGCCACTTCCATCCATGCCCATCCGACATTGAGCGAGACGGTCATGGAAGCAGCAGAATCGTTCACCGGCTCCCCGACACATCTCTTCATTCCAAAGCGATCATGACGTGCCTCCTCTCCGCTTGCTCGATCTGACCCTCTCCCTTCCAGTCGAAAATCTTGCGCTCGATGAAGCCTTACTCGATGAACTGGATGAGTGGGGTGGAGATCCTGTGCTCCGGTTTTGGGAGAGCGACTGTGTCTTCGTCGTGTTGGGCCGCGGCTCTCGTTTGACTGATGAGGTCGACCTTGCAACCTGTGAAGGAGACGGCATCCCTATTCTTCGACGGGTCAGCGGCGGGGGTACCGTTCTGCAGGGACCGGGCTGTCTGTCCTATGCCTTGGTGCTCCCGCTCGATTGGCATCCCGACCTCGCGAACATTCGGAGCACCAATCGATTTATCCTGGAGCGAATTGCCGCAGCACTTCATGGGTGGGAACCGGCCACACGCTTCTGCGGAATCAGCGATCTCGCAATCGATGGGATGAAGATTTCCGGCAACGCGCAGCGACGCACCAGAAACGCACTACTCTTTCATGGCACCATTTTGCATGGGATGAGCGCCGATCTCGTCGCACGCTACCTCAAGCACCCGTCGCGACAACCGGATTACCGTTCGGACCGACCACACCAGACATTCCTTCGGACGATCAATGCTCCGCCGCAGACCATCAAGCAAGCTATCGCCTCATCGTGGGACGCCGAACCGATGGACGGCACATGGCCGACAGGCCGTATGCCGCGTGCCATCGAATCTATCCTGGCGAGAAGTCGCGGAGATCGATAAAGGGATGGGGGCTGTTACTTCCTGGAGAAGAGGATCAGTCGAGAGGATGCTTCCAACGTAGGCTCTTGAAGCGGGCATAGTCTCGGTCCGTGGTGATCCACTCAGCACCTGCCTCGATGGCAAGAGCGGCCAGATAGGCATCCGGGATAAGATTCCCCTTGGCGTTCACGTCCTGGCACAAACGTTGGAAGATATCCCAGTGTCGTTCACCCGGCGCAAGCGTCACGGCATTGGGGTGATTTCTGAGCGATGAGACAAATTGCATGGCAAACGACAGCGGTGTGGGATCGCCGAAAACGCGAGGATGGGTCACCACACGGAGAAATCCGCTCAGCACCAGATCGCAGATGCCGAATGCCATGTCAGAATCAAGCAGCTTCGCTAACCAGTTCTTGTAATCCGAGTGGCGCGCTGCATCGTGCCGGTGAGCATAGACGAGGACATTAACGTCGGGCAGAATCAACAGAGGACTCCATCACATCAAGCAGCGACGCGGTATCGTCGAGATCCACTCCAGGGAGCGGTCCCTTCTTCCCATAGGTCGGCAAGGTCACCCGTCCTGACTGCCGCGAGCGACGACGTCTTGCCAGGCTCTCACGAAGAGTATCCTCAATGAGAGCGGTCACCGTAGAGTGAGATGCGGCTGCCAGTTTCTTGATCTGCGCCATAAGGTCATCGGGCAGGTTAATCGTTGTTCTCATGCATCAAAGCATATCCATCACTCATATTGATGTCAATGTCCGGATAGATCGTCGCCGAGTGCCACTCGACTGGCCCGGACGGGAAGACTATCACCCTGAAGGGCTCACACCCAGAACCGGGTGGCGGCCAGATGAGCCATCGCGCCATTTGGACGCTGATCGACGCCGATCATCAGACCTTCGACATGTACGGCTCGCACCATGGGCAGAAGGAAACGAAGATGATGGAGATCACCTACACGCGGTCAAAATAAATGCTTCCTGATTGGTTGATGGTTGAAGACTACCGCAGCCATCAACCAATCGCCGAGATACCAGTTCCTCACCTAGCCCCCTCAGTCGGATCACCAGTAGGTTTTTACCTACATCCCATGATGAAACACTAGGGATATTTCGAGTAGTACCGTCTTGTCGTCTGTGCTAGCGTGGAAAAGACTTTACCAACACAGTCTGGAACTGATCGCCACCCCGAACACATTCGCCCCGCGACCCTTTCCAGTCTATCCACCAATCCCTTTATAAAGGAGGTCGCTTGTGAGACGTACGGCCCTGTTACTTCAAACACTCTGTGGTTGCTGCGCGATTCTTTTTCTCACCGTTGCCTGTGCCTCTGCAGGAGACCACAAGAAAGGAGCCTCAGCCATGACCGTCTCAAACGGGAAAGAAGTCACGCTGGAATACACGCTCAAGCTCGACGATCAGTCGGTTGTCGATACCAACGTGGGTGGGGAACCGCTCAAAGTCACCCAAGGGAGTCATCAACTCATTCCTGGGGTCGAGAAACAGCTCGAAGGCATGGCCGCCGGCGAGAAGAAGCAGTTCACCGTCCCCCCGGGAGAGGGCTATGGCAATATCGATTCCAAAGCCTTTCAGGAAGTGGACAAAAAGATGGTGCCGCCGGATTCAGTCAAGGTAGGGGCAGAACTGCAAGGAAAAACCGCCGATGGTCGAACGGTCTATCCTCGAATTTCCGAGGTGAGGAACGAAACCGTGGTGCTCGATTTCAACCATCCCCTCGCCGGCAAGACGCTCCACTTCGACGTGCAAGTCTTGGATGTCGCACAAGCCTCGTCGGCAAAGTGATGTTCTCCTCCTGCGGGGCGGGAAACCGCCCCGCAGGAGACGTTCACCTATTCATCCAGTCTGTACTTACGCCAAATGGTCGAGACCCTATGTTTGGGAAGACTCACTGAGTGTCAGTATGGACTTTCACCCGCAGGGTTTCTAAAAACTGTCGGTCTTCCGGTGAGAGATGGAGACCTCGTTGATCAATGCTGGAGAGCAACTCAAAGGCCTGCTTCCAATAGGCACGTGCATCAGCGGGACTATTTTGTTTTTTAGCGAGATCACCCAACTCTCGATAGAATTCCGACAGATCCAGTTGCCACTGGGTGTTACTGGAATCACCTACCACTAGCCGCTTGGCAATAGCCAGACCCACGCCGTAAGCCTCTGTTGCTTTTGTGTAGAGTCCTTGCGCCACCAACACGTCGCCGATCTTGTTATGACTGATCGACAGATCCCGCTGCCACTCGCTGTTGCCGCCATCGCGCTTCGCCAACGTCTCGAAGATGACATGGCTGGCGCGGTACGCCGTGAGTGCCTCCGGCAGCTCCCTCTGCGCCACCAACACATCCCCGATTCGGTCATGACTCACCGACAGATCCCGCTGCCACTGGCTGTTGCCGGGATCGCGCTTCGCCAACGTCTCGCGGATCGCGAGGCTTGCCCGATAAGCCGTGAGCGCCTCCGGCAGCTCCCTCTGCGCCACCAACACATCGCCGATCTTTTCATGACTCACGGAGAGGTCCCGCTGCCACTCATTGTTGCCGGGAACGCGCGTGGCGAGAGTTTTAGCGATCGCGAGGCTCGCACGGTACGATGTCAGTGCCGCCGGCAAGCCCCCTTGGCGCACCAACACATCGCCGATCTTGTTATGACTGATCGACAGATCCCGCTGCCACTCGGTGTTGCTGGGATCGCCTGCCACAAGCTGCTTCGCCAGACGGTGAGCTTCCGAGTAGTCTTGGATGGCATCAGCGAGTGTAGTGCGGATGCGCGCAAGGTCTCCCTGGTCGGTGAGAAACCGGAAGAGGGCATGCATTGCTTCCGGCCAATCTGGTTCGACGGCCAGGATGTCTTTGTACAGAGATCGGGCCTCGTTGGCCTGTCCCTTGGCCTGATAGAGCGCAGCGGTTCGCAGGATTGGCTGGAGGTCAGCATGGTTGTGCTCACGCGCTGTTGCGACGCGGGCGCGAGCGATTTGGAGGATGTTGGGACGCTGGGGGCTCACATACGCGATGGCCTCATCAACACCTTGCTCTGTCAAGATACGGGTCATCTCCTGGAAGACACTCGTGGCGGTGCCCTTCCCCTCGATTTCGGCAATGGAGGCGGCCAACTCTTCGATGCGGGATAGACGTACACGGTGCGCGTTCTCGGCAGCGTCACGGAGTTCCTGCCGTTTCTTCCAGTCCGGCGCCGCCTCGCCCTCAGCTAGCTCGCGTCGATGCGTCTCCTCTACAGTCTGTAAGAGATGCGCACGGATTTTTTCGGTACTTACCTCGCCCACATGGTGCACTTCGTCATGAAGACTCTGATAGGCCCACCAGCCGCCACCGCCAAGCAGGACGACGCCCAACAGGATAGCGAAGATCAGCTTGGCAAGTCGACGTTCCTTGCGCCTGCCCTCCTCTCGTAACTCACCGAGTTCATCGCGCAGCTTGAGCACGATATTTTCCAGCTGCTCGTTGTTATTTGCGGTATGGCGAAGATGGTTCTCCCGTTTGAGTTGAGCGAGATAGTTCTGCTGGAGCGTCCGCCTCTCAGCCTGGTAGCCGACAGGGTCGGCGTAGCCGGCGTCTCGCGGCAGATCGAGTTGGTCAATGGGCTTATCAAGCTCGAAGTCCTTGCCGATCACGATGACCCAGGTTCTCTTACCTTTGTGACGCGCATAGAGAAACTCCAACTGTGTGTAGGAAAGACGACCGTATGCCGGATCGATCTCGAGAGGTTCTGCGCCATAGCCCTGGCCAACCAGCTGGATGAGCCCCTCACAGGAGTCGAGTTGCTCGCGGAGCCATTGGCGCAGTTCGCCATAGCCGGTGGGAAAGTCATCCTGAGACACCGGATCGAACCCAAGGGTGCGGACCGTCCTGGCCACGGCCTGACGAGCGGTCCGGAGTTCTTCACTCACAGCGGAGAGAAAGAGACGTGGTCGGTCCATTCGCGATCAGCTCACACAAACCCTTTGAAATGCTCAGGCCTCACCTGTTTGGCCACCGCTTTTCCGACTTCCTGTAGCTCCTTGATATGATCTGTCGAATCCAGCTGTTGGACATGCTTCGGGTTGATCCCCGACAGTCCCAGATTCTTGAGCCCCTCTTCGGTCAACTCTGCGTTGTACCGAACATAGGTGAAGAGTTTGTTCGGTCCAACTGGTCCTTTCGCCAGCTTGAGATCGCCGATTTCCCGGTCGAGGGTGTCGCCAGCTAAACACTTCCCGAAGACGCGGCAGAGCAAATCCTGCTCATTGAGCGCGGCAAACATCAACGCAGACGGTAGGGAGGTGGCGTTGTAAACCAGATTCAACTCTTCCGGCTCGAGATCGGCATTCGCCTTGGGACTCGTACCCGTACCGATCGAGACCACGAGTAACTGGTCCTCGCCGGTCTTCCATACCATCTTGTATGGCTCGACCGTGGCCATCAGGAAGGCCTGGAACGCTGGATTGTTGTACATGGTGATACCGCCGTCCACAAAGATGAATTCGTATTCATCCGGTGTTCTTGGAGCAAAGGTCACGACCTCCGGCGGAAAGAACGTCGGCGCCGCGGTGCTGGCGCGAATCAGTTGCCACAAGGGAATATTGAGGTTGCAGTCTTTTCGGCCCGGCTGGTTGTACTTTGCAAATGGATTATTCGAGACCGGCCAGGGCGAATCGGTTGTGGCGTTGCGCATGACCATCATGAGGACGCTCTGCAGCTTCTCGCTCCCAAGCGTCGTGTCTTTGCCGAACACTGTTTGCAACTTCTCCGCGAGTTTTTGATCCCCATATTTCGTCCGAAACCGCTTGAAGACATTGAGCCGAAACACTTTATCGAACATTTGTTCGCCACTGTTCTCATAGAATTCGCGAATCTCCGGCACGGCCATCCCGGATGAGACACAGGCCGCTATGATCGCCCCGGTGCTTGTTCCGGCGACGAAGTCAAAAAAGTGCGCCAAACGAAACCCCGCTCCCTTCTTCAACTCCTGCCGCAGACGATTCTCAATCTCTGCCAGTACTTCAATGGTCATCATGCCGCGAATGCCGCCACCGTCGAGGGCCAGAATCTTTTTCGGTCCTGGTGACTGAATACGTTCTGCCAGTGTCATCTCATCCTCCCTTAGGTCAAATCTCTTGCAGCGATTCCCGCATCGCTCTGTCTCAACCGCATACCTGTTCTGAACGTGTCCAGCGATGACCAGAGCAAACACCCTGCCAGTCAATTTTGACTGACCTGCTTAAGCACGAGATCTCACCTAGGCCATAATGCGGCGGGGAGATTACACCAATTGCAGGGGTTCCGGTAGATCCGATCTGCCGGTGGCAGACTCGTTAATCGAGAAAAAGAAGAGAGGAAGAGAATATAGGCTCTTCTCCTTGGTGAGTGGGTAAACGAAGCGTGTGAAATGACATCTTCGGGGGGATAGGCGCGTGAATTCCACATTCTACGGAGTCTGGAAATCTGGCATGATGGCCGGATGCACACACACCGACGCCTGTGGGACACCTACCGCTTTCCCGGCTTTCGGCCAACTCCAACCGTCCAGGGCATCTTCGGTGAT
>JAOUHJ010000145.1 GCA_029865225.1 Nitrospira sp. | reverse complement strand
CCGGGAAATTCCAGGCGAAAGGGGCGAGGCATGGGCAGGGAGAAAAAGCCTTGACGCTGTTGCCCGCTCCGCCGGTACAATATCGGCGATCGGCTTTCTCGTTCGGGTCACAGGAGAGCGGCCATGAGACGGTGGGTTCGTTGGGTGCCTCTATTGCTGGGAGCTGGGTATATCGGATGGGTACTCCGCGGCCGACAATTGCGTTCATGGACGCCTGAAAAACGGCGGGAAATCAAACGCCTGAGGGAAGAACTTGCATCCTTGCAAAGCCACCAACAGCCTATTCGGACTTTCGAAAAGCGGGTGGACGTGTCGGTCGAGAAACCGTTGGAAACAATCGTATATCGCGACAAGCTGGGTCGTGCGAAGGCGGTTCACACGGCTACACAACAAGGAGCCGGGACAAATCTTCGACGGAGTCCGGATGATCTCAAGAAAATATTCGGCGTGGGTCCAGTCCTTGAGCGGTTTCTCAATGACCACGGTGTTTTTTGGTTCGAGCAGGTTGCACGATGGAGTCAGGCAGACATCGACAAGTTTGAGGGGCAGCTACGCAAATTTTCAGGCCGCATTACCCGTGAGAATTGGGTACGCAGCGCCACTGAAGAGCACTACAAGAAATACAAACAGTGGTTAGGCAAGGGGAACCCGACGATCACCACCTGACACGTTCACGTGCTTGCCGAGAAGCTTGCCCAGCCTGATCTTCTTCACGATTCCTACCTATCACATCTTCCGGCGAGTGAATTTCCCCTACTTTCTTGAGTAGCCTACTGCTCTGTGAAATAGTGATGGAGAGGGATGTGGCATGCCTCTCTAGGATCAGCTGTCATCTCCTATTTCATGGAGGATAGAACCATGACACCAGCGCTGAGAGCCAGTCGATATTCGGTTCTGTTGTTTGCCACGCTGGCCTTGGTGACAGGCTGCGCTCAGTCTGTGATGCAGGGACAGTTATCGCAGGAATCTCTCGGGATGGGAATTGTGTCGGGAACCTTAGGCGAACAACAACGTGTGGCGCTATGTGTTGGGGAGCCGTCTTCGCTGTCTGTCGTCGGGCAAGTGCAGGCGGTGGAAGGAGGTGCCTACCTCGTTCAGGATACCAAGGGGCAGGAAATCCGTATCCCGCATGATGAGAATACTCGGATCGATCGACCGGCTCATGTGGGCGACCGCATTCAATCCTGGCTCGATCGCAATGGCCGCGCTGTGCTCATCCGCAACCTCGACATAATTAGTCGATAGGGCGGGTAGCTCAGCCTCGTGTCTTCCTCATCTGGTAGCAGACAGAAAAACATGCGCTCAACGCCGTGGAAGCGAGAGGGAAATATCTTTCTTCATGGAACGCGCGATGCATTTGCAGGCCCATCGGATCCGGCTGGGTATTCAGCTAAAGGAATCCGACCTTCACCCCACAGAGAAAGAATCGGTTCGACGATTCGCCACGATTCCTCCGTTTCATCGTCTCGTATAGAGAGGATCGAATCGCCCTCCAATACATCGAGCAGCAACCGCGCATACGGTGGTAGGGTCTCCGCGGCAAACGTTCGATCCAACTCAATCCGCTGAAGATCGCATAAGTCCCCAGAGGCATTCAGATTCACAGAGAGCATGATCCGATCCGGTTTCAACTGAATCTTGAACACATTGGACTTGGGCTGAAGGTGCTGCCCGAATACCATGTGGGGAACCGATTTGAAATGGATTGCAATCTCGCGGCGTTCTTGTCCGAGCGCCTTTCCCGTCCGGAGCAGAAACGGCACCCCTGCCCAGCGCCAGTTATCAACGGCCAACTGTACTTGCGCGAAGGTTTCCGTGTGACGCCCAGGATTGACTCCTTCCTCCTCGACGTATCCCAGGACTGATCGTCCGTCGATGGTGCCGGGTCCGTATCGGCCACGGATTGTGTACCGGGGTATTTCCTCCGCAGACAGGCGTCGGACTGCGCGAAAGACATCCAACTTGCGGTCTCGCAACGTTTGCTCATCCAGACGTTGTAGTGGTTCCATGGCGATCAGTGCGAGAAGTTGGAGCAAATGATTCTGGATCATGTCGCGCAGCGCGCCGGTCTCATCATAGAAACGTCCTCGCCCGGTCACGGTCAAGGTTTCATCCCATACGATCGAGACTCGTTCGATATGTTGGGCGCTCCACAGCGGTTCAAAGATACGGTTGCCGAACCGTAGTCCCAAAATATTCTGCACGGTCTGTTTTCCCAAAAAATGGTCGAGCCGAAAGACAGCCTGTTCAGGAAACGACTCATGGAGGAGCCGATTGAGCGCTTGTGCGGAGGCAAGACTCGTTCCGAATGGTTTTTCCAACACCAGCTTGCTGTCCTGGGGAAGGGTGACCGCCTTGAGTGTTTCGACTGTCGGGTGAAACAGAGCGGGGGGAAGCGCGAGGTAGATGACCAGCGGCTTGTTCAGGTCGCGAAAAATACCGGCAAGACTGTCACGGTCGGTCACATCGGCAGAGAGGTATTCAATACTCTCGAGAAGTGAAGTGCGCGAGGAGGAAGCATCTTCAGAGTTGAGGTTCGTCAGCTTCTCTTCAAGATGACGTCGAAAGGCGGCTGTGTCCCACTTGTCCCGGGCAATCCCGATGATCCGAAAGTCTTCGGGCAGGCGTCCGTCCTGATGAAGGCGTACGATCGCCGGGAACAGAAAACGGCTGGTCAGATCTCCAGAGGCTCCAAAGATGACAATGGTGTTAATCATGTCCTGATCCGATGTGCTTTGAGAGTGACGTATGGCCGGTGGCTGTACCGCTCGTCCAAGATCTTCTACAGCTCCAGGCGTATGCCACGGAACTGATCAGCGACCTCTTCTGCCAAACGCCATTCAAGCATAGAAGAGTTTGTGCGATGGTCGCAACACGAAAGGCTCGGGCGGTATGAGGGGTAGGAGTGTCTCAATCAAAATGTAACCGTCAGCAGGGCCTGGGAAGGGGAATTTGGGGAATGGTATAGAGAACATATGGCAGTAGCGTTAAGAAAGAAGTCGCGACTGCCTGTATTGGACTTTATCGGCATAGGCTGTTCCATACAATGAATGGTAGGGATGATGATTGATTGGATGGTCGTTCCATCCATAGGGTTCGGCCTGCTCGGAGGCCTGTTCATATTCACTGGCGTAGCTTCGGCACGCCGACGGAAATTCGTCCGCCTCTCGTTGCACAGCGTCCTGGCGCTGGTCTGCCTGCTTTCCGGCGCGCTGTTCATCACGCTTCATCTCTCGCTACAGGGCTATCGAGCGCTCACGCGCGAGGATCTTGCCGCCACCATTCAGGCGGAACCCACCGGGCCTTCGCA
The DNA here is from genome assembly GCA_029865225.1 of Nitrospira sp. Lineage (GTDB taxonomy): Bacteria > Nitrospirota > Nitrospiria > Nitrospirales > Nitrospiraceae > Nitrospira_D. The sequence goes on along the minus strand of JAOUHJ010000145.1, from coordinate 1,868 downwards.
ATTTTATGTGACGGTCCACATTCCAGAGAGGCAGCCGGAGCGGTTTCAATTGGCTGGTGACGAGATCTACATTGATGCACACATTTTGAAATGGAAGCCTTGGGCCAACCTCTTCGGCCTCCATACGGCGTATGCATTGGATCGACTTGCGGGACGCTATCAAGCGATCGAGGATGAGCGTGGCAAACCACACACCGTCTATGCCTTGGGTGGTACGGGAGCGGTTGATCTGTTTTTGTTGCGCCGTCGCTTTGACTGGCTGGAGCCGGTGGTGGATGCGGAGTATGGATCGGCTGCGTTCTTTCCCGCTCGCGACCCTGTGAGTCTTGAACTTCGAGTTTCCGCGACCGGTCTACTATTTCGTCCCCTGACAACGGCGGAGTGATCGGACAGATAAGTTCACAGTGGGTCACGCATTCCTGCCTCAGGACGATTTCCTCGATCTCGGCAGAGCCAAGATGCTCGATTTTCTGGATTCGTCGCTCGGGAATATACGGCCCGTAAGCATCGTCTCGAAGATGTGAGAAAAGACGACTCCGGGCGTCCCCTTTCTTTTGCCGGATCGAAAATAGGAATGTCCTTTCGGTGGGTCGTAGGCAGTATTCACCTCATCGCAATCGATCGCGTACACGTTCTTAGGCGTAAGCTCCATGTCCTCCGGGCCGGAATGTCCGAGACGACGAGAGGCCTCAGCGTTCTTGAGGTTCGAGACCTTACTCGCCCGTAACGCCAAATCGTCAGATGCAAAATAGACCACGACGTTTCGTGACGCATGGCTGATCGGTTCTCAGGGTTTGCCCTTGTGAAGCGATTCATTCAGGATGTCGGCTGCCACGAGAAACGTGTTCCTAAACAACAGCGGCAATCCATTTGGTTGATCGTATTTCTGCCAGTTGCTGAGTGTTTGTCGGAGGACTCGATTGCCCATGGAATGAGCCAGAATGTTGATTCATTTCAGACAAGGGTCGTCTTGGGGGTTATAATCACCCGAACTTCTCCACTCCATGAACTTCTGAAGCATGCGGGCAAACGCGAAGGCACTTTGATCCGCCGACTTCTGATCGTCCCAATAGTCTTTCACGATGCCCAGATCGTTGTCGCAAGGCCAGATGAGCGGAATCACTAACACCTCACCTGTTTTCTTCTTGTTGCAGAGAGACTGGAACTCCTGGACGTTTTCAAAAACCTGTTCCGGCAGATTGGAGAAGCCATGAATATAGAGAAGGACTTGTCGGTACTTGGATTCTTTAATGGCAGAGAGGAGTTGTTTGCTGCCGATTTCCTCGTGCACGTCCTTCTTGATCCGACGGCAGCAAAAAAAGGCACGGCTGGAGGCATTGTTCTCGAGGTCAAAGACAAAGTTGGTGTTCAGTTCCGGTTCGGTGTTCTTTGTTGGTTGCCGAGTCGTGATGAAGAACATGAGATCCCTCCTTCAGGTTGACCAGCCTGGTGAGTTGTAGGGTATAGGAGTGCTGGACTGTCGAATTGTTGATGCTGCCAGAGTGAAACAGACTCTCGTCGAACTTTGCGAGGCGCATTCATTCTGTGGAACGCGTAATGTAAGATCCGACCCCATACATAGGATCAACCACAGCTACAACCGTGTCCCAAAAATCAGGGGTGGTACACCTGTGCCGTTTCTACGTCTCAATTCAGGGCATTCAAGAAATTCGTTTTGGTGAAATTGAATATGTAGTTGAACGTGTGCTCGCGCTTTTGTTTCCTTTCTCGAGCCGTCTTTTGAGAGGGGGCTCCGGAATTTCGGACAGTGTGATAAGTGGTAGCCTGGCTTCACCAAGGCCACTGAGCGGTGGCGAACCAAAGGAGCGAGGCGATGAAACGCACGAGACGAAATCACGGAGCAACCT
>JAOUHJ010000064.1 GCA_029865225.1 Nitrospira sp. | reverse complement strand
TTGAGCCATTTCCTATCCCGTACGAGGTGAAGGGCGAGAGGAGTACGGGTTCACTGTACCCCTCTCGCCTCACGAGTTACACAAACGAATCGATAATTTTGTTCAACGTCGCACTCGGCCTCATGGCCTTGAATGCCTTGGCATCGTCAGGGTGATAATAGCCACCGACATCCTGAGGCTTGCCCTGTGCCGCGAGCAATTCCTGATCGATAGTTTTCTCGTTATCGCTCAAATCCTTTGCGATCTTGGCAAACTTCTCCGCGATCTTCTTATCCGCGGTTTGCGCCGCCAAGGCCTGCGCCCAGTAGAGTGCGAGATAGAAGTGACTACCACGGTTATCGATCTCACCGACTTTCCTGGCTGGTGACTTATTGCTCTCAAGGAACTTGGCGTTGGCTTGATCCAGCGTGTCCGCCAGAATTTTCGCCACGGCATTGTTCCCAGCTTTAGCCAAGTGTTCTAATGAGGCAGCTAGAGCCAGAAACTCACCCAGCGAATCCCATCGTAGGTAACCCTCTTGCTGGAATTGCTGCACGTGCTTCGGCGCCGAGCCACCTGCTCCAGTCTCGAACAATCCTCCACCGTTCAGCAACGGAACGATCGAGAGCATCTTTGCGCTGGTCCCGATTTCGAGAATCGGGAACAAGTCCGTCAAATAGTCACGCAGAACATTACCGGTGCATGAAATGGTGTCCTTGCCGTCTTTCATTCGCTCAATTGAGAATCGGCAAGCGTCCGCTGGGGACATGATCTTGATCTCAAGCCCCGTCGTATCATGCTTTGGCAAATACGCGTTCACCTTCTTGATCAATTCTGCATCGTGGGCGCGATCCTTGTTCAACCAGAAGACGGCCGGCGCACCGGTTGCCTTGGCACGAGTCACGGCCAGCTTCACCCAGTCTTGAATCGGCGCATCCTTCACTTGGCACGCCCGCCAGATATCGCCTTCCTCGACTTTGTGCTCATGCAATGTCTTCCCGGTCGCATCCACGATCCGGATCGTGCCATTGCCGGGCGCCTTGAAGGTCTTGTCGTGCGAACCATACTCTTCCGCTGCCTGGGCCATAAGACCGACGTTGGGAATCGTCCCCATCGTCTTCGGATCGAAGGCGCCGTTCTTCTTACAGAACTCGACGACTTCGTGGTAAATCGGCGCATAGCTGGCGTCCGGAATCACGCACTTCACATCTTGCAATTGGCCCTGCGGATTCCACATCTTGCCGCTGTCGCGGATGACGGGCGGCATCGACGCATCGATGATGATGTCGCTGGGCACATGGAGATTCGTGATCCCCTTGTCGCTATTCACCATCGCCATCGGTGGGCGCTTCTGATACACGGCTTGAATGTCCGTTTCGATCGCCTTTCGTTGATCATCCGGTAGAGACTTAATCTTGGCGTAGACGTCGCCAAGACCATTGTCCGGATCCACACCGAGCTTCTTGAATGTGTCGGCGTGCTTCTCGAATACATCTTTATAGAAGACGGTCACGGCATGACCGAAGATCTTCGGGTCCGAGATCTTCATCATAGTCGCCTTCATGTGAAGCGACCACAAGATACCCTTTGCCTTGGCATCCTCGATCTGCTCTTCCAGGAACTTACGAAGCGCCTTGACGCTCATGAACGTGGCATCGAGCACTTCTCCGGCCTGCAAGGCGATCTTCTCTTTCAAGACAGTGGTCTTCCCATCCGCTCCGACGAATTCAATCTTCGCCGTGGTCGCAGCGGGAATCGTGAGAGACTTTTCATTTGAAAAGAAGTCTCCTCCCTTCATATGCACCACATGCGTCTTGGAGTCGGAAGACCAAGCCCCCATCTTATGGGGATGCTTGCGGGCATAAGCCTTCACGGAAAGCGGCGCACGGCGATCGGAGTTGCCTTCGCGCAAGACCGGATTCACAGCGCTACCCTTAACCTTGTCGTAGCGGGCCTTGATGTCCTTTTCCTTGTCGTCCTTCGGATTCTCTGGATAGTCCGGTAGCTTGTAACCCTGACTTTGCAATTCCTTGATGGTGGCGACAAGCTGCGGAATCGAGGCGCTGATATTCGGCAACTTAATGATGTTGGCCTCCGGTGTCTTGGCCATTTCTCCCAATTCGGCCAACGCATCGTGTTGCTTTTGAGCCGGAGTCAGATACTCCGGGAACACCGCAATCACACGGCCCGCGAGTGAAATGTCGCGTAGCTCCACCGAGACTCCAGCCGCCTTCGTGAAGGCGTTGATGATCGGCAGAAACGAATAGGTCGCCAGCATCGGAGCTTCGTCGGTTTTCGTATAGATAATTTTGTCTGCTTTCGCCATGATGATTCCTCTCCAATCTACCGGTTAGTTCAGCGCATTCAACGCTGAACCGGCCTTAAACCAGGTTAGCTGTTGTGCTGTCATACTGTGGTTGGCTTGAATCTTCACGTCCCCGCTGGTCTTGTGCACGACCACCGTTACCGGTTTCCCCGGCGCCAGATTGGCCAGATCCACGACGCTCAACCGATCGTTCATCTCGATCTTGTCGTAGTCTTTCGGATCGACGAACGTCAGCGGAAGGATGCCCTGCTTCTTGAGATTCGTCTCGTGAATACGGGCAAAGCTCTTCGTGATGACCGCACGCACATTGAGGAATCGCGGCGACATGGCGGCATGCTCGCGGCTACTGCCTTCACCATAATTCTCATCGCCGACCACGATGGACCCGATGCCCTTCCCCTTATAGGCTCGGGCGATCTGTGCAATCGTCAGGTTTGATTCTCCGGTCAACACGTTCGTCCCCTTGCCGGGCTCCGACGCATACGCGCTGTTGGCACCGAGAAACATGTTGTCGCTGATCTTATCCAGATGCCCCCTGAACTTGAGCCACGGGCCGGCAGGAGAAATATGGTCCGTCGTGGTCTTCCCCTTGGTCTTGATCAGAAGCGGTAACTTCTCGAAGTCTTTCCCATCCCAACGCGGAAACGGTTGCAGCAACTGCAAACGTTCACTCGTCGGCGGAATATCGACGGTCAGCGCATCACCATTGTCGGCCGGTGCGACGTATCCTTCTTCGCCTTTCGCGAAACCCTTGGCCGGCAATTCTTCCCCAACCGGAGCTTGAAGCTTAAATTCCTTGCCGTCGGCCCCTTTGACCGTTTGGTTGACCGGGTCAAAACCAAGGTCGCCGGTAATCGCATAGGCGGTTACGACCTCAGGGCTTGCCAAGAACGAAAGTGTTTCACTGATCCCGTCGTTCCGACCAGGAAAGTTTCTATTGAAGGAACTGACTATCGAGTCCGCCTTACCCTTCACCCCGTCGGCACGTTTCCACTGCCCGATGCAGGGTCCGCAGGAATTCGACAGGACCGTCCCACCCAACTGCTCAAAGGTGTCCAAAAATCCATCGCGCTTCATCGTGTGGTAGATGCGCTCAGAACCCGGAGAGATAAGAAATGAGGCCTTCGCCTTCAGACCCGCCTTTAATGCCTGCTGCGCGACATGCGCTGAGCGGCTGATGTCTTCGTAGGATGAATTGGTACAACTACCGATCAAGGCTGCCTTGAGTTCAACGGGGTAGCCCTTCTCTTTTGCTTCCGCCTTCAACTTGGAAATCGGCCGAGCGAGGTCCGGAGTGTGTGGACCCACGACATGGGGCTCGAGCTTCGACAAATCAATCTCGACGATCTGATCGTAGTATTTCTCCGGCGCCTGGGCCACTTCGGAATCAGCCACGAGCAACGCCTTGTGAGCCTGGGCCAATTTCGCCCAATCTGCCCGATCGGTGATATTGAGGTAGTCAACCATCTTCTGGTCGAATGGGAATACGGAGGTGGTGGCGCCCAACTCTGCTCCCATGTTGCAGATCGTCCCTTTACCCGTCGCGCTGATCGTTTCGGCACCCGGGCCGAAGTATTCGACGATCTTGTTCGTGCCGCCCTTTACCGTGAGCAGTCCACAGAGATACAGAATAACGTCCTTGGGCGAGGCCCACCCGCTCAACTTGCCGGTAAGTTTCACGCCGATTAACTTAGGATGGAGCACTTCCCAGGGCAACCCGGCCATCACTTCGCCCGCATCGGCGCCGCCGACACCGATGGCCAACATCCCTAAGCCACCACCGTTTGGTGTGTGCGAATCCGTCCCGATGATCAAACCGCCGGGGAACGCATAATTCTCGAGCACGACTTGATGGATGATCCCGGCACCCGGTTTCCAAAACCCGATCCCGTACTTCTTCGCGGCGGAGGCGAGGAAATTATAGACTTCCTTATTCTCGTCCATCGCACGAAGCAGGTCCTTCTCAGAGCCCATTTCGGCACGAATCAAGTGGTCGCAATGGATCGTGCTGGGCACCGCGGCTTTTTTCTTGCCGGCCTGCATAAACTGAAGCATGGCCATCTGAGCCGTGGCATCCTGCATCGCCACACGGTCGGGACGGAGCGCTAACATGGCTTTTCCACGATCCCACTGTTGAGTGTCAAAGTTGTCGGCATGCGAGACGAGAATCTTCTCCGCCAGCGTCAACGGACGGCCGAATTTCTTTCTGGCCTTCTCGAAGACCTCAGGCATTTTGGCGTAGAGCTTCTTCGCGAGCTCGAGTGACATTGCGTTCTCCTTACAGACGGTCTGGGAACTTGGAGCCAGGAGCCGAGGAGTTGTGCTCCCCAGCCACGCTCCGTCACCAGCCTTGGGTTAGGGCGGCGTGCCCCACCACTCGTTGAGCAGCGGAACCTCCCGCAATTATGTCAACGATAGCACGTCGCGTGCCTATTTTAACGGCGGAACTTCCCGCACCTATTTTAAAGGCGGGACCTCCCGCCTTTTCGGCGCCGCGTAGTTCACCAAGTAATCGAATAACCGGATCAAACGGCTGTCTTGCCGCTTTTGATCAACCCAATGGCCGATCAATCCGATCGTCCGAGACAGGATGAAGAAGCCGTTCAAACTATCGACCGGGAAGCCCAGGTCGACCAGCACGGCCGCCATCGTCCCGTCCACGTTCAGAATCAAGTTATCTTTTTTCACCGCCGTCACCTGCTCGACCTGCAGCGCAAAATCGAGACATGGTGTCTTGATCTTCAAACTCTTCACATACCCGACGAGCTCCTTTACCCGCTTGTCCGGATTGCGCAAGCTCTTGACCCGGTGACCGATGCCGGGCACTGGCCCCACATTCTTCTTCATGTAAGCCAGAAACTCGTCCACGTTCATTTTGTTGTCGACGGCATACTTAAACCAACGTCCTGCATCCGTGACGGCTCCGCCGAACCGCGGCCCAATCATGATCAATCCGGCGGCGACTGCTTGTGACATGCCGATACCCGCACAGGCCGCGAGGATGGTTGCGTAAGCCCCACTCACACAGGGGCCGTGATCGGCGGAGAGCATCATGATCCGCTTGATGATTTCGGCTTCCTGCTTTGAGATCAGCCGCTTATCCCAGAGAAGACCAATGACGTGGGGAATTTCGTAGCCTTTGTTGATGAGTTCGGAGGCCGGATAGCCATCATAGCAGGGTTCATCACCACGATCATCACTGATGGTTGTGCGAATCAGCGGTGCCACCATGACTTCATCGGCCTTCATGGCCTCTTCAACCGACTTGGGAAGTCTTGGGAGTGTTGTAGGTTCAACAATTTCTTTGACCTGGCCGGACTTCAGCAATTCCTGGTAGGTTTCTTTGATCGCCGGACCGAGTGCACCGAACGTGGCCGGGACGATCGCACCGGCCTTCTTGAGCGCGTCGGACTTGGAACGAGCCGACCCTTCGCCTTTCATCCCTTCCTTGGCCCCGGCATGGCCGAACTTCATCCCTTTCGGCAAACTCTCCTGACAGAAGCCCGACACAACACCGATGAGCTTAATGCGACGTTTCTTAGCTCCGTACCACTCGGCAGCCCGCTCCTCCAGATCCCCTCCCATCTCGCCGACCACAACCACAGCTTTCGTCTGTGGATCGTCTTCGAACATTTCGAGATAGCTCACGTAATCCGTACCGGGATAGGCATCGCCCCCGATACCGATCGCCGTCGTGATGCCGTCGGCAAACTGGGAGCAGATCCAGATGATTTCGTTGGACAAGCCGCCCGACTTCGTAATGACGCCGAATGACCCTTCGCGATAGAGCTTGGAGAGAACCAGATTGTCGAAGGCACCGCCGATCACGCCCAACCGGCAAGCCCCGGCGGAAATGATGCCGATGGATGACGGGCCATTGAACACCTTGCTGAGCTTGCGTGCATGGGCGCCGAGCAGTTTGGCATCCTTCTCCGGCACGCCTTCGGTGATCATCGACACGACTTTAATATGCGAATCATCCAGCGCCTCCATGGCGCCCTTCATCGCGCGATCGGCTCCGATGTAAACGAGACTGGTGTTGATGGTCGGATGGTTTTTCGTGGCTTCGGCAACCGTCTTGTACACAGGAATGGCGATCAAGCCGCTGCCGTAGGGAATTTCGTTGGTCTTGCCGGCATCTGGAGGATAGACGAATGCTTCGACGTTGAGCGGACGCTTGATCAAGTAACAAAACTCGGCCATACGGCGAGCCGCATTGACACCGGCGGCGCCTCCCTGAATCACCACACGCGTGTCTTTATTAGCCAGAATGCTCATCGGAATCTCCTCTTTCTCAGTGCTAAGACCTGAGCGCTGAGCCATGAGCACGCGAGCAACTCCGCCGCTCCGGACCCAGCACTTTGATTCTTATTTTTGAAGCGCCTTGTCGACGATGTCCGTCAGCGGGGTGTTACGATCGAAGACGTTGATGTCGAAGCCTTCGTCCTTCAGCGCGCGCATCGCGTCAAGCCCTTCCTTCTCACGTGGCCCTCCGCGCCGGACCCAAATCTTGACGCCCTTCAATTTCCCGTCGCCCTTCGCTTTGCGGAATCCATTGATGATGCCCCCGAATGTCTTTTTCACATCGGTAAAATTCGCGATTGCACCGCCGACGATGATGTTCTTGATACCAGGCAACGAACAGACTTTCTCTGTGAGCACTTCCACCGCCCAATCCGGCGGATCGCCGGAGTATTCGGCGTAATTCGCCAGCTTCCCGCCACGCGCCACGACGGCATCGGAGTAGTACACACTGGCGCCACCGCCCGCCGGCAGCATGGCCGTGTCGCCGCCGGGGATCTCGATGAACTTGACCGAACCCTTAATCTTGCTGTCGACCGCCATGACTTCCATTTCGTCCTTGCTGTAGGCGCGCCCGAACTCTGCGGCAAACGGGAAGTTCCAATCCGGATGACGGAACTTTGCGTCCCCGTCGAGCAACGTCACGGCATCGAGTGCGACCAATTCACCATCGCTCTCGCGCACCACGACCGGGTTCACTTCAAGATACTGCGCATCCTCGTTATCGAAACAGGTGAACATCTTGCCGGCGAAATCGGCCATCTTTTTGGCGAGGGCACCGGTAAACCCGGCATCCTTCGAGAGTTTTTCGAGTGCATCGGGGGACGGTGCCTGCCCGACTTCGAGACACAGCCTTTTGACACGGTCCCAATTGGATTCAACTTCAATCCCTCCACAATTGGCGACGAGGACCTCGCTGCCTTCACGGGTAGACTTCACGGCACAATAATATTCTTCCTTGTGAGGGACCATTTCCGACACGATGACTTGCGTCACCTTGATACTGCCGACCTGACGTCCGATCATTTCCTTGGTCGCCGCCACGGCCTCCTTGAGATCCAAGCCGACCTTCACGAGGCCGAGTTTGAACCGTGACCCGAGCGCCTCATGGGCCTTCGCCACCAGCTTGGAAGACTTCATCCAATCATTCGCTTGTCCGAGTTTGGACAGCTCGTCCGCGCTCGTGACCACTACATAGTGAGGAACGTGGATACCCCACTTCTTCATCAGCCCCATGCCGGGGCCCTCCAACACCTTAGCCATACGAATACTCCTTCGTCGTGAAGTCAGTCGATCGGGGAGATGGATTCTAGCGGAAAGTACCAGGATGTCTCAAGACGCCAGAGGGACTAAATCAAGAGGGATCAAAAGACCTACCGCAAATGCACCGATGATCTCCTACTTCTAACCGGCGAGAAAATAAACCGTTCTTTTCGAAGCTGGGTTACCCCATGGGCCTGAGGGACTGACATCTGGAGCATAAATACGAACTTCGCTCCCCCTGCAGACGTCGAATGCTTTCCCCACAACGGTTGGGACAGGGTTGCCCCTCTTTTCCATACACCAGATGCCGGCGTTTGTAGCGTCCCTCGGTCCCATCGGGAGCAAAAAAGTCGCGGACACTGGACCCTCCTTCGAGAATCGCCTCCTGAAGAACTTCGCACATAATCTCGTAGAGACGTTCAACTTTTCTTACCGATAGTTGGCTCACTTGCATGTTCGGATGGAGTCCAGCTCTGAAGAGAAGCTCGTTCGCGTAAATGTTCCCGATGCCGGCAATAATTTGTTGATGCATCAGAAGTGGCTTTAGCCGACCACGCCGCTCTCGAAGAATTCGTACGAAATCCTCCTTTGAGACGAGCAACGGATCAACCCCAAATCGCCGGGCGAGGTATCGTTCAAGCCCGGTCTTGTCCAGCAAAGAAAGCCGTCCAAACCGACGAGGATTCCAGTACCGCAACTCCGGCTCACTCGCGCCCTCGAACGACAGTCTGACGTGCACGTGTTGTGGATATTTCGTCGGTACTGACTGGAACAAGAGGAGTCCGGTCATCCCGAGTTCAGCCACTACGTAGCGGCAGGCGTTTTCGTTCACCAATCCCAGCGCCACGCTTTTCCCAAATCGCTGGACGGACTGAAGAACAGCACCTTGGTACCACGAGGAGGTGAGGAGCCCCTCGCGCACGATATCCGCACGGCCGATCCAGAGATCCCTCAGTCGTGCTCCAAGGAGACGAGCACGGATCTGTCTAGCGACAACTTCTGCTTCTGGCAACTCAGGCATAACTCAACCACCTAAGCAAGAAGGCTGCATTACGCCACGAGGATGATGGAAAGGCAAGAAGTGAGAGAAGAGAAAAATGAATTATGAACCGGAAGGCACAGATTTACTGATACGCCGAAGTTGACGGACCTGTTCAATGGCGACCTGAAGATTCGGCAGCGGCATGGCACCAGGACGCCGAGCCATGACCAACTTCAGCACATCATCATACGTGCGCCCTTCCACGCAGCAGAGATAGGCCATGACCACAGAAACAGACCGACCCATTCCTGCTCGGCAGCAGACTAGCGTCCTACCCTTGGAGACCCGAGATTCAAGCCATTGGACGGCTTCCATCAGCTTCGTAGGATCGGCCTTGGCAAACTCCCGAAGGGGAATGCGATGATAGTCAACCCATTCGGCCGGCCTGATCGTAAACTCTTCAGCGACGAACAGAAGGGTGCCGACCACCGCAGGAGGCTCCTGCGCATCATCGATGCTGCCTACCAACAGATTTTCCGTAATCATGTGCATCGTCTAGCCAGTATAGCTCGAGCATAATGCGCGTCAAGTATTCCGGCAGACACTGTGGTGTGGTTGCGATTTCATTTCCCCGCCCGTTATACTTACATGCATATGGTCACCATCACGCAGCAAGAAGTCGAACGGCGACTGAATTCGGTTCAATGTGCCGTGTGCAAACAGTCCGACTTCGCCATTGATGAACGGTTTATGGGGCCAGATGGTGACTGGCGGGGCATCTGCAAGAAATGTTTCTACACCTTTCCAGTGCATACCGACATGGAGTTTTACCTTCGGACACAACCGGATGTGCCGCTCAGGTTAAGAGAAATTTCCTGCACTGCATGCAATCACCAAGGGGTCACTCTCGATTTGCGCGCCACCCTATCCGTGCGGGACGCGTATTATTTCGTCACGTGCCAGAACTGCAAGCGGCAGTTCCCTGAGAAGTCTTCCTTGGAGGCATTCGAATAAATTTACACGCCTTCCGATCAGCACTGGTGTATACTGAACCCATGAGTGATAAGCCCAAACAGTCTGACCTTTCTTCTCCCGAAGAGAAACCGAAACCAAGAAAAGAAATTCCTGTCATCGCCATTCAGGATGATGATGCCGTGATGGCGGAAGAAATGGCGGAGCTGTTCGAAGAAGACAAGGTCTCCCACCAACACGGCAGCTCTGAGCCGGAAGCGGACTAAGTCCGCGTCACAGATCCCTAATCAAAGTTACTTCGCAACACTCCCTGTCTAAAATCAATTGGCTGTCCAACGCCATTTGATCTACGTGTCGTTTGCCTTAAACGAAATAAGCTGGCTACAACTCGCTTCTGAAGCCGCTCTAAAAAGAATAAATCGCCATAGGAAATCCATACTTCACTGCAATTACATAGGCACCGACTATTCACCAACAAACTCACTGTTTGAAGCCTTAACAAAGTCGTCCGTTAGTGGCGTAAAAGCACGCCAGCCTCCGTCATCGATAGAACCCAAAACTCTGACATCCCCATTAGGCTGGCTGTCCCATACAACCTGGAATTCCATCTGCCAGAACTTTCTCCCGGGCTCTCCAATCTGTTCGCACTCGACGTGATCTATTTTGGCGACCAATTGAGCATAAGACAAAGCCCTGTAACGGGCCAAGCACTCAGCTAAGATTCTACGAGCTTCAGCGGTATCCATTCCTATTGACCATCTATTGCTGCGGGTGAGAAACCAGGATAATTAAAACAGATGAAGAACGCCAATGAAATAGAAGCATCGTTAGTATAGCGACTTATTCAGACCAGCCTAACAATCTGCACAGTAGCATCCCGTTCGATCCGTCCCAACGTTGAAACCTTTCCCTTTCGTTCCTTGTGGACAATCTTCTCAATCTGCACGATCGCGCCGCGGTGCCATTGGTCGAATGCTTCGTTGAGAGTCGACGCGAGGCGATCCTGCCGTCCGACTTCTTGTCGGCCTTGCTCATTACAGAGCCAGGCCCGCTTCTCTCCTTTAAGTTCACGCAATTCGCTCACGACACGATAGACGTCAGGCCTTCGTTCGACAATCGTCTTCCCGTCCTTGCGCAGGAGTAGATACGAGAATTTCAACGCGTCTTTAATGAAGCCGACTTGCTCATCGATTTCCTGAATCACCGCCGGTGGTTCCCACGGTCGCTCTTCATGGCACCAGTCATCGGCCTTCTCTAAGGCTGGACAGGCCTGCTCATGGAGACATGGGCTATAGATACTGCACCGTTTTTCTTGGAGGAGTCGGTCTCGTACTTGATGGAGTGCTCGTGAGGTTTCTCTCAGGGCTGGTTCTATGATCATCAGTGTCCCGTGCGGTGTGAGTAGAGAGAGAGCCTCTTTCACCAAATCCACCCGCATTGCAATTGGGTCTTTGCCATCCACATAAACTTCGTTTAGACAATTGGCAAAAACGATCAGATCAAATTCCTGCCTTCCCCTTACCTGATCCACCCAGCCTCGGCGTTCGAGATCTCCTTCATGTGTCAGTAAGTTTGCCTTCGTAACGCTAGCTGCTTGACAGTATCGATCCCATAACTCTTTCGCTTGCCCAAGTGCAGCACCGGAACTATCAACGGTGATCATCGATAGGGGATGGGGCATTGCCAGTTGATGCCACCAATCCAGAACTGCTAAGGCGCCGGTTCCTGGCCCTGAACCAAGGTCCAGGACAGAAAACGCTGTTCCTGGTTGCGGCATTGGCATTTCCTTGAGCAACACCTGGACTTTGGCGAGGTTCACCGGCATGAAATATTGCAGGTACGCGGCCCTGAGGACTCTATGGTCCAAATAGCTCTGTTTGAGCTGGTTCCGTCCCTTAGTAAAAAGATGAGAGAGCTCGCTAACAGCCTCCGCAAGTTTTTTCGGGGCCGTACCTTCTTTTTCAACGAGTTGATCGATGACCTCCTGTAGGAGAGGAGACACCGTAGCGTTGAGGCATCGCATACGCGTAGTGTATGCTCAGGCTATTACGGAGGACAACTATGACGGATGATATCCTAAAAGCCTATAAAGACGTCGAATCAGCTGTGGAACGCTATATCAGGCTCCTACATGACCACGTCAACATGCTCCAGAACATCGAACCGCCCGGTTCAGACAAGGTTGTTCGGTTGACCGCAGGATCAAAAGCCATGACGGACAGCGCCGCAATCTACCTGTCCTACGCGAAATACGTCGCCTACGGCATGCCGTCCAGTGAAGAGATGGTTGAAGACGAGATTCAAGGATGATAGTGAAACGGTCGGTCTGCTCCAACCTGCCTACCCACGAGAATCTACCCTTGAGAGACACGAGATAGACCGAATAGACATGAACTACGAAGGGCCTCTCAGGTTGAAAACCTGAGAGGCCCTTCGTGTTAACTAGGTTCTTGTTCTAGATGCTACGCATAAAGTGAGCGACTTCGTCCTGACTGATGCTGCCACCCATGACCTGGGACATCGCAACGTTGGTAGACTTCTTACCGGTCAGGCCTGATTCGACCTCATCCAGGATCAATTCCACCGGCATCGACTGTCCACCATACACGCGTGGACCACCGATGATCTTGGCCTTGGAGTATCCATAGATCGCGGTCGCTACTTCCTTGGCCAGCCAACCGACATAGTTAAATTCCGGTACAACGATCAACTTCGCGTTCTTACACAATTCGCGCAACTCTTTCGTTGGGAACGGACGGAGCGAGCGAACTTTGATCAGTCCAACGTTGAGGCCTTTGTCCTTGCACAGACGCACGGCTTCGCGCGACTGAGCCGCAGCGCTGCCGGAAGCGATGATGATCGCCTCCGCACCTTCAACGTTTTCTGCCGTCAGCAAGCCACCCATATACTTATTGATATATTTCCTAGAGCGCTCGACAGCCGCCCACACCTCTTGCTGCCAAACAGCATGGATATTATAGGCCATGAAGTTCGACTTCTGAACCGGGGCGTCTCGAGACAACCGAGCCGGAGGATTCTCCGCATCAAGCACAGGGACAGCCCCGCGCCAAGCTTCACGCGGCGGCAACTTGATACCACGATCCTGCATCCGTACGTACCCACGCGCGTGTGTGACAAAGAATCCGTCGCAGCAGACTCCAACCGGCAACGTCACATCATTCTTTTCGCTGATCGTAAACCCGGCCATCGTGAAATCGAACATGTCTTGTTGATTTTCAGCATGAAAGACAATCATGCCGCAGTTCAACAGATATGCCACTTCGATGTTATCCGGTTGAATGGCCAATGGCGCGTTAACGACGCGGCAGGTGAACATCGCCACAACTGGAAGACGGTGGCCCGGCCAAGACGCAATCCCTTCGAGCCCGCGCAGCGTGCCTGGACCGGCTGTCGCGGTATAGCAACGGACACCCGCACGTGATCCACCGGCAATGGCTGCCATGACACCGACTTCTTCTTCACCTCGGTAATACTCTTTCACATAGCCTTCACCATAGAGCACACCCACCAACTGCATCGTTTCGCTTTGTGGTGTAATCGGATAAGCGATGGCCAAATCCACGTTTGAGCGACGAATCGCTTCCTTAGCCGCCTCGCTCCCGGTGATGAACTCCTTCGTCCGTGGAGCCTCGAGGAACATATATTCAGGGGTGACGACTTTTTGCCTTTTGGCTTCACCATGTGGATCTTTTTTTGCCGCACTAGGCGGAGCTGCCACGCTCGTGATCGGATCGCCCTGGGGATTCGTTTTCACTTCGGTTTCGCTCATGATTACACCTCTATAAGATGGTGAGCTGTTCGCTCAACCTACCCTTCTCGCTTCATCTGTTCTGCTGAGTGTCCGAAGATCGCTGCACTCCCAGCCCCTCCTGGGGTTGGTGCAAATGCCATCGGATTGGTGTGGGTCTTCCCCCCATGCACCTTCGATTGCGTTCCGGTGAACCGAACGTTCTCGCCGTTCTTCGGCAGCTTGATACCCATTTCTTCACGGACCCGCTTGAAGATCTGGGCAACACGTTTCAACTTCGCCGTATCTGAGTCACGGATAGTGAGCATGGCGTCTTCGTGGCCCTGCTCAGCACAAATCGCCATCGTGCAGCAATTCGTTCCCGCCCGGATCATCTTGAGAGTCAAGTTAGCATAGTGGCAATGGACCCCGATGAAGATACAGGCTTCGATTTTATTGCCCCAGATGGTGAGATTAGGATGGTTCGGGTTGATCACTTCCTCTGGGTCAATTTTGGGATACTTTGGTCGATAGTCCGGCATCGGAATAATCATCACTTCAGGAATCTGCGCCGCAATCTCCAGCGTCGCCTTTGCTTTTTCCACAGCATGATCGTTCCAGGCCCAGAGCAATAGGGGGCCAGGAAATAGAGTCGCATTCGGGCTCGTCAGCATCTTACGAGCCATCTCTTCAATGACGATTTCCTCATTTGGCTCGAGCAATCCGTAGAACAAACCCTCTCCCGGATCCGGTAGCGAGACACCCAATTGTGCAGCTGATGGAGGATGAAAACCCGCAGGCCCCGGTACAATGATGCGCTCTCTCGTATCCTGTGTTGTTGCCACGCCCTTTCCCCTTTCCTCGCTCTTTAACCGACAACCGGACTGGCCAAAACGGCCGTCGTACTCTTTTCGCCGTAGGTAATGTTGTCCGTCAAGGCCGCCTTCGGCAGCTGATCGATCATGATCATTTTAATGGCATTGTTCTTAGCCATGTTATCGCAGACCCACACGCACTGCGCACACCCCTTACAACGGTCCACTGCAACATAAGCAGAACCATACTTGAATCCCTGATCTTTGCCCATCTCGTCGCTGTAAAGAATCGTGTTGGCTTCCGGACAATACTGCGTGCATAACTTACAGCTCTTTGCCGCGCAGATTTCAACGCTGATATCGGCTACAAGGTACATGAAGACTCCTTTGTGGCTCTCCTACGCAGTGGCCGTTGCCACTGGCTCCTCGACGCGTTTGACATCGGCTGCGGCCCAACCATGGTCGACCGCATAGTTCCATCCTGCCCGCATCACCGCCACGTTTTTTTCGATCAGTTCCTGCTTCTTTTTGAACTTCCGTTCTACGACACTGTCGAGAGCGGCAGTACCGCCAGATACTACAAATCCTTTTCCGAGGAACCGGTCCTTGACGGCTTGGTCCAACCCCTCCATGGTCGTCAGCCCTGTAATTGCACCAATACAACCCATCAGCGCCATATTGGTGGCGAGATCCATGCCTGCCACTTCCAGAGAAATTTTCGTCGCAGGAAAGTAATAGAGTTTCGCCCGAAGCTTCTGAAGTTCAGCAGCCTGATCTCTATGGAGATTCATCGGTCCATCATTATTGATCAAGGCAACACCATCTTCCTTCAAACCGAAGTAAAACGGCATCGTATAAGACTTGCCGTGAGTGATGACCTGCGGGTGAAAAATAATGATGATGTGCGGAAACGTGATCTCGCCGATTTCATAAATCGGCTCATCGGACACCCGGACATAGCTTTCGACCGGCGCCATTCGCTTTTCCGACCCGTAGAACGGGACAATGGTGCTTTCGCCGCCGGCATTGATGACGGCTGTGCTCAGAATGTGAGACCCGGTCACGACACCCTGTCCGCCGACACCAGCCATTCGAATGTTGAAGCGTTTCGCCATCGTATATCTCCTTCGATCGCTTAAGCCTTGTTGGGAATCGCAGCAGCCGGCTTCGCAAGGAATTCCTTGTAGCCGTAACGCTCGGTCAGGTATTGCTTTGCTTCTTCGCTGACGTATTCTGTGAATTGGTATCGATCGTTCTCGACCGTCTTCGCGTCTTCCATGACCTTGTCGGTTGGAATCGCGTACTCGATATTGCAGGATGTGTAGGCCTGAATGTAGGTTGACCCAACTTCGCGAGCGATCAACACTGCCTTCTTGATCACGCTTTCGACACGGCGCGGATTGTTTGGAACAACCGTGGCGACATAAGCACAGCCAGCTACTTTCGCCATCTGCACCATATCCATCTTCTCAAACTTTTTCCCAAGCGGAGCCATTTTCAACACGGCGCCTCTGTTCGTCATTCCGCTTTCCTGACCACCGGTGTTCCCATAGACCTCATTGTCCAACATGATGGTCGTAAATCGCTCCTTACGGAACCAGGAGTGCAGAACCTGCTGAAAGCCGATATCCGCCGTACCACCATCTCCGGCCATGACCACCACATCTTTCGGCTTGTCCCCGAAACGAAGACGGAGACCTCGGGATAGCCCACTGGCTACTCCATTTTGATCACCGTAGTTGCCATAGACAAAGGGGATCGCCGCCTGAGAAATGGCAAGACGACCACATCCAGCCGTTCCAACGGTAATGGTGTCTTCAGGATTTGGGAACGCAACCATGGCGAGTCGGATAAAGAGCGTCATGGCACATCCGGCACACATGGGATGCTCTTCCAGTACCTCTTTAAAGCTTCCAACCTGTGAAACACTCACCTTTTTCCCAAAAGGTCCGTGCTCCACCATATCCCGGTATTCCTTTGGCATGAACTTCTCAAATCCGTTGGAAAACTTGACATAATCAAGGCTCATCAGGCACCTCCCTTATATCGTTAGCAACGGCAGACCGCTGCTGATATTTGCTACACACCACCAAACCATGCATCGAAAACAACGTGGGGTCTTGAGGGTTTGAATAATTTGGACCGCTGCCCTTACTCACAGCATATCGGGCATCCTAGCAAAGCCGAAAAAAGACTGTCAATCTTTGCCTGATCCTTTCTCCCATCCGTAATTCACCCCTGATCAACATGCAAACAAGTTTCCCACACCAGACTTCGAGATAGTATAACGTCAAGAAAATCAAAGCAACTTCAAAGAGGGCCCAAGGTACCCGAAAGAAGGCCTAGATCAAAACATGGCGAAATAGGCCATTCGCCCCAACCACATTTAACAACGATGTCAACACTCAAGAAACCCTCTGCATCTTTCTCCCAATTCCTGTTTAGAGATTGCCGATCAACCACATTCCGTTTACACTGCAGCTCATGCCACTACGCGTTCTGATCCCAGGTGAAGATGATGCTGGCACCCACGTCGGCGGAGTGCACAAACGTCCGCCAATTCCCGACAATTCACTCAAGGCTGAATGTCCAAAATTTATGGCTCATGGCCCCTGCGGAGGTGTCCGCCGAGGGGGACTCTGCGAGGTGTATCCAGAGATGAAATGCCCGTGGGTCTCGCTCTATCTAGAACTTGAAAAAATTGGTCAGACTGAATGGATGAAGCAGGTTTAGCAAGACGTGAGGCGTGAAACGTGAAACGTGAAACGGTCAGAAGAAAACCCAAGGTCACGAAACTAGGCTATAACGAGCGGCATGCCACGAGCGGCATCACGGCACCGCTACCGGACATTGAAACGTTCCCGAATCAGTACAAAGGCTACGAGATCACGATCGAGATTCCAGAATACACCGCGATCTGCCCCAAAACGAACTTGCCCGATTTCGGTACCATTACGCTGCACTACATGCCCGATAAAGAATGCCTAGAATTGAAAGCACTTAAAATGTACATCCATGCTTATCGCAACCTGGGTATCTTTTACGAGAACGCCGTGAACCGTATCCTTCAGGACATCGTAAAGTCATGCCGCCCGGTTTGGGCAAAAGTTACCGGCACGTTCACAGCACGAGGCGGCCTGTCGAGCAAAATCGAAGCAAAGTATCCATAAATAACTTTTCCTGTCTCGCTCTGGGACATGCCCACTTACGCCATCGGAGACATTCAAGGGTGCTTCAACTCTCTCCGCAACCTACTTGACCGCATCACGTTCCAACCTCGCACAGATCGGATCTGGCTCGTCGGTGATCTCGTCAACCGAGGCCCTAAATCTCTCAGCGTCCTTCGATATCTCAGACAGACTGAACCAGCCGTACAAGTTGTGCTCGGGAATCACGATTTGTTTCTGTTGGCCGTTGCAGAAGGTATCGTGCCACCACGACCGAACGATACGATTCAGGATGTGCTGGCGGCTCCCGACCGGAACGAGTTACTGACTTGGCTCAGACGGCAGCCGCTGCATCACCACGAAAATGGTTTCTTCATGGTTCACGCGGGCTTGCTCCCACAGTGGACGATAGCAGACACGGTGAAATTTGCGCGAGAGGTGGAGGCTGTACTGTCGGGGCCCGACTATCGAGCACTACTCCAAGCAATCTTTCAGAATCCACCCCCAGCGTGGAAACCTTCGCTCTCAGGAATGGACAGGCTGGTGAGCATCACGCGTGTCTTGACAAGACTCAGAACTTGCACACCGACCGGAGAAATGTCGAATTTTTCCGGTCCACCAGAGGAGACACCACCAGGCTATTTCCCTTGGTTCCGTATCCCTACTCGCCACAGAGCCAATACGACTGTCATCACCGGTCATTGGGCTGCACTTGGCCTGCACATGGAGCCCAATTTGCTCGCTCTCGACAGCGGCTGCGCCTGGGGGAGGCAGTTGACTGCAGTGCGCCTGGAAGACAGGGAAGTCTTTCAAGTCCAGTGTAGTGAAACACACAACTGATAAGGAGTACTAGTGGTAGCTTTCGGAGTCGCTGGGGAATTTCCCCTGTTCGACTTCTTCTTTATAACGACCGAGCGCTTGAAGCGCATCGGCTTTCAGGTGGGCATACGTCTTCACAAACTTGGGGACAAACGAGTCAAAAAGGCCCAGCAGATCGTAAATCACCAAAACTTGGCCATCACAATGCGGGCCCGCCCCGATGCCGATGGTGGAGATTGAAAGCGCTTGTGTAACTTTTCTGGCCAGACCGGCGGGCACCGCCTCCAACACAAGTGCGAACGCCCCGGCAGCTTCAAGGGTCTTCGCATCTTCTAATAGCTTAGCGGCTTGATCTTCGACCTTGCCTTGGACTTTATAGCCGCCCAGCGCATGGACGGACTGTGGTGTCATACCCAGGTGGCCCATGACAGGAATCCCGATACTCGTCATGGTTTTGATTCGATCCGCCATCACGGCGCCTCCTTCGAGCTTCACCGCGACAGCGCCTGCCTGTAACAAGCGACCCGCATTTCGCACAGCCTCTTCCGTACTCGCCTGGTAGGACATAAACGGCATATCAGCAATCACGAGGGATCGCTGCACCGCACCAGCCACAAGTTTAGTATGGTACAAGATGTCCTCCATCGTCACAGTGAGCGTATTAGGTTTTCCCTGTACCACAACTCCGAGTGAATCCCCCACCAAAATCACCCGGATCCCTGCTTGTTCGACGATGCGAGCAAACAGCGCATCGTAGGCCGTGACGACAACCAGCTTCTTCCGGTCTTTCTTATATTGCTGCAGTTCGAGAACCGTCATCAGCCCAATTCCGCCTTGGTGATGATCTCCGCCAAGCGATGCGTGGCTTTGATCGCCATAATATGCACCCCATCACAATGCGGTCGCACCGCTTTGATTGATTGCACGGCGATCTCAACTCCCACGTCTTCAGCCCGATCTCCAGCAGCCTTGAGCTCATCAATCATCTCTTTGGGCACCGACATACCAGGGATGTTCGCGTTCATGAATTCCGCCATCTTATAGTTTCGCAACACCAAGATCCCGGCCAGCACCTTCACCTTGAACGGGCGAACCTGTTTCATAAAACTGGCAAAGACGTCCGGGTTATAAACGGCTTGAGTTTGGAAAAACTGGGCGCCAGCTTTCACCTTCACTTCGAACTTCGCCAACACCGGTCCCACCAGATCAGCCTCAGGAGTGACGGCCGCACCAATCGCGAACGCTGTGGCACCGTCCAATTTGTTGCCAACCATGTCTTTGCCGTTGTTCAGCCCCTGTACCAGCTGCATCACCTGAACGGAATCGAGATCGTAGACCGGCTTGGCCTCCTTATGATCACCGACCGTGGGATAGTCTCCCGTCAGGCATAGGATGTTTCTGATGCCGAGCATGTGCGCACCCATCAAATCCGACTGCATCGCGATCCGATTGCGGTCACGGCAGGTCAATTGCATCACCGGGTCATGCCCTAATTCGTAGAGCAGACGGCAGACGGGGAGAGACCCAGCACGAACCACGGCTGCGGTATTGTCGGTCACATTCACTCCGTGAACTCTACCGACCAGTTGCTTGGCACTCTCCAATAGCGATGAGATATTTGTACCTTTAGGCGGGTTGTACTCAACCGTAACCGCGAAGGTCCCTCGATTGAGGACGTCTATGAGACGCTGAGGCTCTCGAGTCATCGATGGCTCCTTATCGGAGTCCGACTGATCGTTTGGCAGACTCCACCGTATTTTCAAGCAACATCGCGATCGTCATCGGGCCTACTCCACCTGGTACAGGGCTGATCCAACCGGCTTTTTGGCTAACGGCCTCAAAATCCACGTCCCCGCACAACTTGCCCTCAGGCGTTTTGTTCGTGCCCACATCGATGACGACCGCCCCCTCGCGCACCATATCGGCAGTCACAAACTTCGCTTTTCCGATGGCGACAAGAAGCAAGTCGGCTTCACGACATACGGCAGGGAGATCTTTTGTTTTTGAATGACAAATCGTGACCGTGGCATTTCGTTGAAGAAGCATGAGCGCCAACGGCTTACCAACAATATTACTCCGACCGACCACGACCGCTCGCTTGCCTTCAATCGTCACTCCGACAGACTCAATCATCTTGATGACACCTTTGGGAGTGCAGGCTTCGAAGACGGGGTGTCCCTCAACAAGACGACCGAAGTTGTAGGGATGAAACCCGTCTGCATCCTTGAGCGGAGAGACAGCCTCCAGGATAACCTTGCTGTCGATGTGTTTCGGCAGCGGGAGTTGAACGAGGATTCCATGGATCTTGGGATCAGCGTTTTTTCTCTCAATGAGCGAGAGCAATTCAGCCTGTGTGGTGCTCGCGGGAAGTTTATGATCGTCGACATGGATCTCTGCCAGGTCACAAGCCTTTTGCTTGTTCCGGACGTAGACATGCGAAGCAGGATCATCGCCAACTAAAATGGTTGCAAGACCTGGTTTAATCGATTTTTGAGCTAATAGCTCAGCGGATTCCCTTGCCAACCGATCACGGACTTGCTGAGCAAGTGCCTTTCCATCGATGAGTTTTGCGGCCACAACGTCCTCCCCTTCACAAGTTGGCCCGTAAAAATGTCGCAACTTAACAGGGGAATTTTAGGTAAGTCAACGCTGTTCGATTTCTAGTGCTTAATTGCGTAAGTTCACGATAGTGTTTCTGAGTTGAGAGCCTTTGACTTCTCTCTTGCGCCACACAAAAGGTTTGGCTGTTGGTCCATAGGCGGCCACAAACGCTTCGATGGCCTGA